>JBKPRG010000126.1:0-19333 GCA_046765815.1 Actinomycetota bacterium | reverse complement strand
GAAGGACGCCGAGCGGCGCTCGACACGGCTACAGATGCGCGACCTGCTGCTCACCGTCGTCGAGGAGCAACGCCCCGATCTGCACATGCATTCGGCCGAAGTTTCGCGGCTCTGCCGCGAGGTCGGCGCCCGCCTCGGCATGACCGTGAAGGAGATCGACCTTATCGGCCTTGCCGCCGAACTGCACGACATCGGCAAGGTCGCGATCCCGGATTCGATCGTCGGCAAGGCAGGCCCGCTCGACGCGACCGAGTGGGAACTGATGAAGACGCACCCGCTCGTCGGTGAGCGGCTGCTGTCCTCGGTGCGGCCGCTGCGCTCGCTCGCGCCGATCGTCCGCTCCGCGCACGAGCGCTGGGACGGCGGCGGCTACCCGGACGGCCTCGCCGCCGAGCTGATCCCGCTCGCCTCGCGCGTGATCACGGCCTGCGACGCCTACGACGCGATGATCTCCGACCGTCCGTACGCCCAGGCGCTGACGAGCGAGGCGGCGATCGCGGAGCTGCAGCGGAACGCGGGCACGCAGTTCGACCCGGACGTCGTCGAGGCGCTGGTCGCGACGCTCGCCATGCCCGGCGAACGCGCGCCGAGGCCGCACGTCGAGCGGCGGCCGTCGTTCGATCCGCACCTTTCGACGATCGCCAGCCTGCGCGGGCTGCTCGAGGTGACCCGCCTGATCCGCCGCGCCGGCTCACTCGAGAGCGTCCTGGAGGCGATCGCGCGTACGGTTTCCGACTCGCTCGGGCTCGGCACCGTGGTCATCAACCTGCGCCGGCCGGGCACGGACGTGTTCGACGTCGTCACCGCGCTCGGCAGCGCGGAGGTGCGCGCCGCCCTCCTCGGCACTTCGAACGACTGGAGCGAGTGGGTGCCGCTGCTCGACGAGCGCTTCCGCCGGCGCGGCGCGTTCCACATCCGCGCGGGTGAGTACGACTGGACGGCGTTGGGCGAGAACCGCGTCGTCGTCGGCACGTCGCGCGGCGACGACCCGTGGCTGTGGCATCCCGAGGACGAGCTGTTCGTGCCGTTCTACGGCTCCGACCAGGAGGTGCTCGGCATCTTTTCGCTCGGCGAGCCGCGCAGCGGCCGCCGCCCGACGGACGACGAGCTCGACGTGCTCGTCGCGATGGCCGAGCACGCGGCGACGGCGGTCGAGACGATGCAGACGGCATCGGGCGAGCGTCCGCGGCTGACGCCGGTGCACCAGGCTCAGCTCGGCTGAGCGTGACGGTTGACGCCTCTCGGGCGTTCTACCGCTGACGTTCGAGACGAGAGGAAATTGACGCCATGTTGAAGGGGATGACAAACCGTCGGCTGACGAAGCACGCAGCCGACGTCTCCGAGCTCGCGCGCCAACTCGCACAGGACAAACGATTTCGCAAACGGCTGCTTTCCGCGATCGAGCACGGCTCGGAAGCCGGCCGTCGCACGGGGCGCGTCCTCAACCCGATGGGCGCCGTCAACCGGGTCGCCCGCGATCCCGAGCTCCTCAGCGAGCTGAGACGGGCCCGCCGCGACGTGCAGGCGGCCTATCGGCGCCTCGAGACCAAGCGCCGCACGCACCGGCTGCGGAACTCCGTCATGGTCGTCGGGCTCGCCTCCGCGGCCGGGCTGCCGCTCATGCGGAAGTGGCTGTCCGACGGCGGCTCAGCGCGGCCGAGCCGGCTCGAGGATCTCACGAGAGAGGAGCTCTACGCGCGTGCGCAGGAGGCGGACATCGCCGGCCGCTCGGAGATGTCGAAGGCGCAGTTGATCGACGCGCTTCGCCGACAGGCCTGACGCACGGTTCACGGCCCGGCGTGCGCCCGAACGCCTGGTACCGGAATGCCGTCTTCTACAGCCTCGCCGTCGATGCGTTCCAGGACTCGAACGGTGACGGCGTCGGCGACTTCCGCGGCCTGACGAGCAGGCTCGACTACCTGTCGAGCCTCGGCGTCGACGCGTTGTGGCTCGCGCCGTTTCAGCCGTCTCCGTGGCGCGACGACGGCTACGACATGAGCGACTACTACGGCGTCCACCCGCGATTCGGGTCGAGCGGCGACTTCGCGGAGTTCATGGAGGAGTGCTCCAGCCGGGGCATCCGCGTGCTGCTCGACCTCGTCGCGAACCACACCTCCGACCGCCATCCGTGGTTCCTCGAGGCCAAGCGCGACGAGCGCTCGCCGTTCCGCGACTGGTACATCTGGTCGAAGAAGCGCCCGCGCGACGCGCAATCCGGCGTCGTCTTCCCCGGCGTGCAGAAGACGACGTGGTCGTACGCAAAGGAAGCCCGCGCCTGGTACTTCCACCGGTTCCTCGACTTCCAGCCGGACCTGAACATGGCCAACCCCGAGGTGCGACGCGAGATCCAGCGCGTGATCACGTACTGGCTCCGCCTCGGCGCCTCGGGCTTCCGGATGGATGCGGTGCCGTTCGTGCTCGAGAAGCCTGGCACGAAACAGCCGCAATTGCAGTGGCTGCGCGAGCTTCGCGCCTTGCTGCAGTGGCGGCAGGGCGACGCGATCCTGCTCGGCGAGGCGAACATCATGCCGCGCGACGACGCCGACTACTTCGCGGACGACGACGGCCTCCACATGATCTTCAACTTCTGGGTCAACCAGCACCTGTTCGCAGCGCTGGCGACCGAGGACGCGCGCCCGCTCGCGAGGGCACTGAACGACACGCGCCGGATCCCGGAGCAGGCGCAGTGGGCGTTCTTCTTGCGCAACCACGACGAGCTCGACCTCGGCCGCCTCGAGGACGCCGTACGCGAGCACGTGTTCGAGCGATTCGCGCCCGAGGACTCGATGCGCCTCTACGGCCGCGGCATCCGCCGCCGGCTGGCGCCGATGCTCGGCAACCGCACGCTGCTCGAGCTCGCGTACAGCCTGCTCTTCGCGCTTCCCGGCGCGACGGTGCTCCGCTACGGCGAGGAGATCGGCATGGGCGAGAACCTGCGCCTCAAGGAGCGCGATGCGATCCGCACGCCGATGCAGTGGTCGCCCGACCCGCACGGCGGCTTCACGACCGGCAACGACCCGGTGCGGCCGCCGATCGACACAGCGCAGTACGGGTACGAGAGCGTGAACGTGCGAGAGCAACTCCGCGACTCCGGCTCAATGCTCCGCTTCCTGATCGCGCTGATCCGCGTTCGCAAGGAGTGTCCGCAGGTCGGCGACGGCGACTGGCGGATCCTCGCGACACGGAAGCCGAGCGTGCTCGCGCTCGAGTACGGCTCGCGGATCGTGACGGCGCACAATCTCGGTGGCGAGCCGACCGAGTTCACGATCGACACGGCCGGCAACACCCTCGAGAGCCTTCTCGGCCCTGAGACGAGCCGCGGCCGCGGCGGCAAGCACCGGCTACGCCTCGAACCGTACGGCTACGCCTGGTACCGCATTGGTGTCTGACACCTAAGAAGTGTCAGACACCTGGAGCACAGCCGCACCAACGACGCGGCCCGACCGCAGATCGGTCAGGGCATCGTTGGCCGCTTCGAGCGGGTAGACCGCCACCTCGGTCTCGACCGGCACGCTCGGCGCGACGTGCATGAACTCGACGCCGTCGTTGCGCGTCAAGTTCGCGACCGAGCGCAGGCAGCGCTCCTCCCAGAGCAGCTCGTGCGGGAACGACGGGATGTCGCTCATGTGGATGCCGGCGCACACGACCGTGCCACCACGATCCACGGCGCTCAAAGCCAACGGGACGAGCGCGCCGACCGGCGCGAAGATGATCGCCGCGTCGAGCGCCTCGGGCGGCTGCTCCTCCGCCGCGCCCGACCACTCCGCGCCAAGACGCAGCGCCAGCTCGCGAGACGCCTCGTCGCCGCGTCGCGTGAACGCGAACACGCGCCTCCCCTGCCAGACCGCGACCTGGCAGACGATGTGCGCCGCGGCACCGAAGCCGTAGAGCCCGAGTCGCGCGCCGTCGCCGGCGAGGTTCAGCGCCCGGAAGCCGATCAGCCCGGCGCACAGCAAGGGCGCCGCCTGCAGGTCGGGATACTCGTCCGGGATCGGGAAGCAGAAGTGCTCGTCGGCGACGACCTGCTCGGCGTAGCCGCCGTCGAGCGTGTAGCCGGTGAAGCGGGCGCGGACGCAGAGGTTCTCGCGTCCGCTTGTGCAGAAGCGGCATTCGCCGCATGTCCAGCCGAGCCACGGGATGCCGACGCGCTGGCCGACCTCGAATCGCCCTGCTGTCGCGACCGTGCCGACGATCTGGTGCCCCGGCACGAGCGGCAGCTTCGGCTCGGTCAGCTCGCCGTCGACGATGTGCAGGTCGGTGCGGCAGACGCCGCAGGCATGCACGTCGACGAGCACCTGGCCGGGGCCGGGCTCGGGTTCCGGCAGCTCGCGCGGCTCCAGCGGCGCTCTGGCCGCGGTGAGCACCATCGCCCGCATCACAGAGACCGTAACCCCTGCGCGGGCCTATCCGTTGACCCAGGAGATGCTGCAGCGCGAGCAGGCGAAACCACGCCCGGCGCCCGACGAGGCGCCGCTCGAACGCCCGAAACCAAGCCGGATCGCAATCCTGCGCGGCGGGGTCAAGGCCTTCAACGACGATCACATGACGAACATCGCGGCGGCGCTCGCGTACTACGCGTTCCTGACGATTCCGGCCGCCCTGCTCGTCGCCGTCGGCGGTTTCGGGCTGCTCGCCGGCCCGCACGCTGTGTCGACGCTCGTCGGGAAGCTGAACGGCGTCATGCCGGCGCAGGCGACGAGCCTGATCAAGGGCAGCCTGACCAACGTGACGCAGCACCGCGGCACCGGCCTCACCGTACTCGTGGTCGGCTTGGTGCTCGCGCTGTGGACGCTGAGCGGCGCGATGCAGGCTCTGATGTGGGCACTGAACACGGTCTACGGCCGCGACGAGTCACGCGGCTTTGTTCGTCGCCGTGTGATCGCGTTCGGGATGGTCGGGTTCGCCTTCCTCGGCTTCGCGCTCGCGCTCGGCGTGTTGGTGCTCGGCCCGCACCTCTCGACCTGGATCGGCGATGCGATCGGCGCGCGGTCGGTGGTCAAGCCGGTCTGGTACGTCGCGGAGTGGCCGGTCCTCATCGCCGGCCTGCTCGTCACGTTCGCCGGCCTGATGTACCTCGGGCCTGACCTGGACGTGAAGCAACGGAGCTGGCGCCTCGTGAGCCTCGGTTCCGTGCTCGCGATCGTCATCTGGTTGGTCGCCTCCGCAGCCTTCGCCTTCTACGCGTCGAGCTTCGGCTCGTACAACAAGGCCTGGGGCTCGCTCGCCGCCGTCGCGATCACGCTCACCTGGCTCTGGCTCTCGAACTGCGCGTTGCTGCTTGGCGCTGAGATCGACGCCGCGGCCGAGCGTCAGGGCTGAGTCGTCGTCGGGCTCGTGTAGGTCTGCGCGCTGAACCCGGTCGGCGTGACGAAGTTCTCGACGGGCACCTTCGCGAGCGCCGTGTTCATGAAGTCGTGCCAGATCGAGGCGGGGATCGTGCCGCCGTAGACGGGGGCGTAGCCCTCGACGTAGTTCATCGGCACCTCGCGGTGCGGGAAGCCGACCCACACGCAGGTCGTCAGCTGCGGGACGTAGCCGCAGAACCAGGCGTCGACGAACCGCTCCGCGGTGCCCGTCTTGCCGGCGATCGGGCGGCCGATCGCGGCGCCGGTGCCCGTCCCCTTCTGCGTCACCGCCTGCAGCGCGTAGGTGACGAGGTCGGCGATGTCCTGCGACAGAGCTTCCTGCGGCTTGCTGACCGGGAACGGCACGAGCTTCCCGGACGCCGTCGAGACGGCCTCGACCGCCTGCGGGTCGTGGCGGATGCCGCGGTTGGCGAGCGTCGCGTAGGCGTCGGTCATCTCGAGCGGGCTGACCGCCTGGGTGCCGAGCGTGATCGAACAGACCGCCTGCAGGTTCGACTGGATGCCGAGCCGGTGCGCCATGCGCACGACTGCGTCCGGCCCGACCTCCGTCACGAGCTGGGCGAAGATCGTGTTGACCGAGTGCGCGGTGGCGTCGATCAGGTTCATCGTCCCCTCGGCCTCGTCCGCGTTGTTGTGCACGTCCCACTCCTGGTTGAAGCCCGTCAGGCAGCGCCGGTCGGTGATCAGCAGCTGCGACGGCCCGTTGTAGTAGTGGTAGAGCGAGATGCCACGCTCGAGCGCGGTGGCGAGCGTGAACGGCTTGAACGCACTGCCCGCCTGCCGCCGGCCCTGCGAGGCGAGGTTGAACTGCAGCCGCTCGCCGCTCGGCACGTAGACGGCCATCGCCCGCAGCTTGCCGTTGCGCGGGTCGATCGCGACCAGCGCGCTCGCCGGGTCCTCGCGCGACTTGAGGTGCGAGGCGATTGTCTGCTGCGCGAGGTGCTGCAGGCGTGGGTCGATCGTCGTGCGCACGTGCAGCCCCCCGCTCTCCACGAGCTGCTGCCCGTATTGCGAAACGAGCTGCTGCTCGACGTAGCGGAAGAAGTACGGCTCGTGGATGGTCTTGTAGAGCTGCCCCGGGTGCAGCCCGAGCGGCCGGCGCAGCGCCCAGCGGTAGGCGGCGGGCGAGAGCTGGTGCGTGACGCGCATCGCATGCAGCACCTCGTTGCGCCGCACGAGCGCGGCGTCCGCGTCGCGAAACGGGTCGTACAACGTCGGCGCCTGCGGCAACCCTGCGATCAGCGCAGCCTGCGCGACGTTCAGCTGCGACGCCGGCTTCGAGAAGTACGTCTGCGCAGCTGCGCCGACGCCGTACGCCTGGGCGCCGTAGTAGACCGTGTTCAGGTACTCGTCGAGGATCGAGCGCTTCGACAGCTTCTCGGAGAGCCTGATCGCGAGGCAGGCCTCTGTCACCTTGCGAGAGAGCGTGTCGGACGGCTTGCCGATGTAGAGCGTGCGCGCCAGCTGTTGTGTCAGCGTCGAGGCGCCCTGCACCGTCTGGCCGTGCGTGATGTCGGCGACCGCCGCACGCACGATCGCGGTGTAGTCGAGTGCGCCGTGCTGCCAGAAGCGGCGGTCCTCGATCGCCACCGTCGCCTTCGGCAGCCACGGCGACATCTGCGCGAGCGTCAGCTTGGCGCGGTTCCGCTTCGCCGGGATCGTGCCGAGGAACGAGCCGTCCGAGGCGGTGACGAACGAGTTCGTACCGATGCTCAGCGGCTTCAGCGACGAAAGGTTGCACTGCGACCTGATCACGCTCGGCGCGAGCGCGGCCGCAACCACGGCCGCACAGGCCGCGGCGACGAGCAGCACGAACAGGAAGATCAGCGCGCGATGCCGGCGCGGCTTGGTTCTCGACGCGCGGCGCCGGCGTCGCGACGCGACGGAGGCGGCGAACTCCGAGTCGGCCCTGCGGCGGCTCCGCGGCACAGCACGAGTGTTACCGCTGGGCGGCTGACGAATCCGTGATCAGTTCAGGGCCGGTGTGAGGCGCCGCAGCCTGACGGCGAAGCAGGAGCCTTGCGGCTCGAGGCGCTCGTACCAGACCTCGCCGCCGGCCGTCTCGACGAGCCCCTTGACGATTGCGAGCCCCAGCCCGGATCCCTGGCCCGCAGCGCCGGTGTGCGGCGCCTGCGTGAAGTCGTCGAAGAGGTGCGGGACGAACTCGGCCGGCACACCCTCGCCCTCGTCCGAGACGCGAACCGTCACGTCGCGCTCGTCGCTCTCGATCCGGATCCGGATCGGCGGCGCGCCGTACCGGCGCGCGTTGACGAGCAGGTTGACGAAGATCTGGTAGATGTGATCGGGGTCGGCCTCGACCATCGCGGTGGCGGCGCCGTTGACCTCGATCTTGACGTCGAGCCCCAGCTCCTCGACCGCGTCCCGAGCCGGGTCGGCGACGTCGAGCGGTTCGCGCGCGCTCGTCATCCGGCCGGCCTGGATCCTCGAGAGCAGCAGGACGGTGTCGACAAGGCGGTTCAGGCGCTTCGCCTGCGTGTCGATCGTATGCAGGAACGCGAGCTTGTCGTCGTCGCCCAGCTGATCCCACCGCTCGGTCATCGTCGTCGTGAAGCCGCGGATCGACGTCAGCGGCGTCCGCAGCTCGTGCGAGACGGACGCAACGAAGCCGTCCTTCATCCGGTCGAGCTCGAGCAGGCGCTCGTTGCGCAGGTCGAGCTCATGGCGGAGCCGCTCCTCCTCCCGCAGGAGGAGGGCCAGCCGTGCTGCGACGAGCAGCGCAAGGACGGCGGTGATCGCGACCGTCGCGGCGGAATTCGCCTGCTTCTTCGCGAGCAGACCATAGCCCGTGGCCGCGGTACTCCCGAGCAGCGTCAGCGCGAACAGCGCGAGCAAGGGCCAGCGAGCGATCGCGCCGCGCAGTTCCCTCGTGGTCGACAGCTCGGTCATCGACGGGTGGAGCGCCGCGGCGCCGCAGAGCGCATAGAAGATCAGCCACCCGGTCGCGGCCGACGAGCCGGGGACGTAGTCGCCGATCAGCGACAGCCAGATCCAGACGACGTCCGACGCGATCCACGCGAGCGTCGCGCCGACCAGGAGCTGCATCGCCGAGATCTCCGCCTCCGTCGTCATCAGGAGCCTCAGCGCGAGCGCAAGCAGGCAGACGTCCGCGAACGCGGACGCGATCTGCACCGCCCGCCCCGCCGTGGGCAGGCCGCTCGCGCCGACGTTCGGCTCGACGAGCACCAGGAGGACGAGCAGCATGCCGCCGGCGGCGAAGATCGCGGCGTCGACGACCCCCTGGTTCCGAAGCTCCGACCGCCGCAGCGCAATCACGAGCGCTGCCGCGAGGAGGACGTAGAAGGCGAGGAAGAAGACGTCCTGCGTCCCGCCCGGCGTCGGAGCTGAGTCGTGGACGCCGAACTTCGCGTGCCACGCGCCGGCCCCGATCGCCCCGACCACCTGCGCCGCCGCGACGAAGTACCAGACGTCGCGCCGAGTCGGCCGGTAAAGCGCGATCCCGGCCGCCACGGCCAGGACGGACGACACCGGGATCGCGACCATCAGCCAGTCCCTGACCATCGCCGACGCGTCCACGTGCACGTACACCGAGACCGCGATGAGCGTCAGCAGCAGGTATGCCACGGGAAACGCAGCCTGGAACCGCCACAGGCGCATGACCCGTCATTCTGACAGCGGCGGGGCCTCAAAACAGAGGCCCCGCCTTCCCCCTCCCGATTCGAGTCCCTAGGGCACGAGAGCGCCGTCCACGAAGAGCTGGATCGCCCCCGCTGCCAGCCCGCTCGAGTCGACGGTGTCCGTCCCCGTCAGGGTGTTGATCTCGAGGCGGTCGTTCGCGGCCTCGGCGTGGCTGACCTCGACCGCCGGAACGAGACCCTCCGCGGACAGGTCCGCGGCGTTCCCCTTGACGGAAATCGTGTCGTCGCCCGCCGTACCGTTGACGACGACGCGGTCGGCCGCGGTGTCACCCGTGGTGCCGCCCGCGGTGCCCGCGAGATCGATCTTCACGGACCTGACGTCGGTCCCCGACAGGTCGTTGACCGTCGCCGTATCCGCGCCGCCGAGGGCGTTGAAGACCACCTGCTCGACGCCCGCGGTATCCATCGTGACGGTGCCCTGGGTACGGAAGAACCGCAGCCGGTTTCCGTTCGCCGACAGGTCGACCTGCTCCGCACCGTTCGCGCCGTTGAAGAGCATCGTGTCGCTGCCGTCCTGACCTTCGACGACGTCGCTGCCGTCGCCCGGATCCCAGACGAAGGTGTCGTCGCCGGCGCCGAGCAAGGCAAGGTCATTGCCGCCGTTCCCGTCGAGCGTGTCGTCTCCGTCGCGCCCGTTCAGCGTCTCGATTCCGTTGCCCCCGGCGAGCGTGTCGTCGCCGGCACCGCCGTCGATCGTGAGCCCAATCGTCCCGGCTGCGAGCCCGGCCGCCGAGATCGCGTCGTTCCCGTCTTGGCCCTCGACGACGAGCTGGTCGTCCGAATCCTGATCCAGCACCGTGACCAGCGGCTGCCCGCCGACGACGGCGACGCCGGCGCCCTGTCCGGCGACGTTTAGCGCATCGTTGCCGCGCGTCCCGTCGACGGTCACGTGATCGACCGTGCCGTCACCGTGGCCGTCGAGGCCGAGGTCGATGTCGACCGCCTGCACGTCGGTTCCCGACAGGTCGTCGACTCCGATGTTGTCCGCGCCACCGAACGCGTTGAAGTCCACGCGCTCGACGCCGGCGGTGTCCATCGTGATGTTGCCCGGGCTCCGCACGAAGGTGAGCCGGTTGCCGTTGGCCGACAGCCCGACCCGCTCGTCGGCCCCTGCGCCGTTGAAGATCATCGCGTCGGTGCCGTCCTGACCTTCGATCGTGTCGCTGCCGTCGCCCGGATCCCAGAGGAACGTGTCGTCGCCGGCACCGAGGAAGGCGACGTCGTTTCCGCCGTTGCCGTCGACGAGATCGTTCCCATCGCCGCCGCGGAGGGTCTCCACGCCGGCTCCGCCGAACAGCGAGTCGTTCCCGGCGCCGGCGTCGATCGTCGTCGGGATGGCGTCGGTGAAGACGCCCCGGCTCTCGTCGATGCGCGCCAGGTCGTCGCCTGCTCCCGCCGCGACGTCGATTGCCGCGATGCGATTGCGGTCGAAGCTGAAGTCGGACGTGCCGTCGTCGCCGACGTCGATCTCGAGCGTCTCGGGGTCGCCGGCCCGGAGGCGGAGCGCGATCTTGTCGCTCGCCGCCGTTCCCTCGACCGTCAACCGCCCGTGCACGAGGTGCGGACGCTTGAACTTCTCTGCATGACGCGATGGCTTGGCGTTTGCAGCGCTTCCGCCGATGCCGGCCGCGATCACGAGCGCGACGGCGAGCGCCTTCCGTGGAATTTCCATGGTCTCCCTTTCGGAGTAGTTGGTCGCGTCTAAGGACCCCGATGGGCGGCGTCTATTCCGGCGCGCCTAGAATCAAGCGGTGAGCGTCCAGGTTGCTCCCCTCGCGGAGCGCGAGCTCGAGCTCGAGCAGCTGGAGCGGCTGCTGGCACGCGCACGTGACGGCTCGGGTGGTGCAGTCGTCTTCGAGGGGCCCGCCGGCATCGGCAAGTCGAGCCTGCTCGCGGCCGCGCGGACCGCCGCAGAGCCCGAGCTGCGCGTTCTGTCGGCGCGGGGCGGCGAGCTCGAGCGCGAGCTGCCGTTCGGCGTCGTCCGGCAGCTGCTCGAACAGGTGGTCGTCGGCTCGAGCGCCGAGGAGCGCGAGCTGCTGCTGGCCGGCGCGGCGGCGCTCGCGAAGCCGGTGCTCTTCGCGGCGGATCCGGGTGCCGGCGCGGAGCCGTCCTTCTCGGCGCTGCACGGCCTCTACTGGCTCACGATCAACCTGGCCGACACCCGGCCGCTGCTGGTGGCGGTCGACGACGCGCACTGGGCCGACGTGCCCTCGTTGCGCTGGCTGCTGTATCTCGCCCGCCGCCTGACGGGCGTGCCGCTCGCGCTGGTGATCGCGACGAGACCCGGAGGCTCCGGCCCGACGCAGCAGCTGCTGGACGAGTTGCTCGTCATGCCCGAGGTCGCAATCCTCCGACCCGGCGGACTGAGCGAGCAGGCCAGCGCCGGGCTCGCGTTCCAGCTGCTGGAGACCGAGCCCGAGCCGAGCTTCGTGACGGCGTGCCGCGAGGCGACCGGCGGCAACCCGTTCTTGCTGATCGAGCTCTTCGGCGAGCTCGCACGACGGGGGATCGCGCCGAAGGGCGAGAACGCGCGGCTGGCGGGAGAGCTCAGCTCGGAGGGCGTCGACCGCGCCGTGCGCGCACGACTGCGGGGGTTGCCGGCCGGCTGCAAAGCCCTCGCCCGGGCCGTCGCCGTGCTCGGCGACTCGGCCGCGCCCAACGCCGCGGCGGCGCTCGCCGGTCTCGACAAGCTCACCGCCGCCGACGCCGCCGACGCGCTGGTCGGGGCGGCGATCTTCGCGCCCGGCCGCCGCCCGGCGTTCATCCACCCGCTCGTGCGTTCGAGCGTCTACGCCGAGCTGACCTCCGTCGAGCGCGCGCGGCAGCACGAGTGCGCCGCGGAGCTGTTGCGGGATGCGGGCGAGCCGTCCGATCGGATCGCCGTCCACCTGTTGGCGACGAATCCGCGCGGTGACGGGGCGACCGTGGACACGCTTCGCCGAGCCGCAGAAGGCGCAGGCCGGCGGGGTGCTCCAGACGTCGCCGTCACGTACCTGCAGAGAGCGCTCGCCGAGCGGCCGAGGGCGAAGTTCGAGCCGGCCCTTCGCTACGAGCTCGGCCGGGCCGCGCTGAGCGCGGGCCAACTGAAGCTCGCAATCGACCAGCTCCGACGGGCAACGCGGGACGCCGACGCACCGCTGCGCGTGGAGGCTGCGAACGCGCTCGGGACGGCGTTCTACCTCGGGCACCGGCCCGAAGAGGCGTTGACGGATCTCACGGCCGTGATCGATGGGCTGGCCGAGAGCGAACGCGAGCAGGGACTGCGACTGCAGGCGACGCGCTGGGTCGCCGTACGCGGCAACGTCACGGTCTGGCAACGGCTCCAGACGCAAGGCGAGCGGTTTGCCGTCGGCACCCGCGCGCCGCGATCGACCGGCGAGCGGCTCGGGCTCGCCCATGCGGCCTACGAAGCAGCTCGAGCGGGGACCGCCGACGAGGCGCGGACGCTGGCTCTGCAGGCGTACGCCGACGGTGCGTTGCTGGATGACCCAGGCCCCGAGTCGGGCGGGTTCTGGATCGTGCCGATCGTGCTGCTCTTCGCGTACGCCGACGACGACGGCCTCCAGGTGAACACCGCCGTCGTCGAGTGGGCGAAACAGCACGGGTCGCTGCCCGCGTTCTCGATGGCGGTGCAGATGCGTGCCTACGTCCAGGCGCGCCGTGGCTCGCTGGCCGAAGCCGAGGCAGATGCAACGAGCGCACTCGAACACCCCGGCCTGTTTCCGGGCCTTCCGCCCTACGGCTCGCTGGCGCTCGTCGACGTCATGCTGGCAAAGGGCAAGCCCGCAGAGGCCGCCGACCTCTTCGCACAGGCCGTGTCTAGACACGCCGCAGCCGGCCACATCCGCTACCTGCAGATGCGCGCTCGCCTCCGCGCGGCGGGAGGGCACGCCGACGGAGCGCTCGACGATCTCTTCGCGTGCGGCCGGCTGGAGCAGGAATGGGACGCGCGCACACCCGCGTTCAGCACGTGGCGCGCCGACGCGGTGCCGCTGCTCGTCTCCTTCGACCGCACAGACGAGGCGCGCACGCTCGCCCACGAGGAGCTCGAGCGCTGCCGTGCCTTCGGCGCGCCGGCCCCGCTCGCTGCCTCGCTTCGCTCCCTCGCGCTGGTCGAGCAGGGAGCTTCGCAAAGCGCGTTGCTCGAGCAAGCCGTCGCCGAGGTTCAGCGCTCGCCGGCGCGGCTCGAGCGGGCGATCACCCTGCTCGAACTGGGCGCCGCGACGCGGCGTGCGGGCCGACGCGCGGACGCGCGCAAGCCACTCCGCGAAGCGCTCGAGCTGGCGACCGCCTGTGGCGCCGATGCGGTCGCCTCGCGAGCCAACGACGAGCTCGTCGCCGCCGGCGCGCGCCCTCGCCGCGACCCCGTCGAGAGCCGCAGCAATCTCACGGCCTCGGAGCTCCGCGTCGCGCGCATGGCGGCCGAGGGGATGACCAACCGCGCGATCGCCCAGGCCCTCTTCCTCACCGAGAACACGATCGAGACCCACCTCCGCAGCGTCTTTCGCAAGGCGGGAATCCGCTCGCGCTCGCAGCTCGCCCGCGCGCTCTAGAACGATTTCTCACGGAGTTTCTCACGGGTGTCCCGTGAGGCGGCCGCGGGCCGGCGCCGCGATCGTGCGCAATCGCCATGCACCTCCGTCCGCTCGATCCCGCTCAGCTCGGCGACCACCTCGACCGGCTCTATCGCGCCGCGTGGGCGCTCACCGGTTCCCGCCAGGATGCCGAGGACCTCGTCCAGGAGACCTACGCGCGGGTGCTGGCGCGCCCTCGGCTGCTGAGCCACGACAACCACATCGCGTACCTCCTGCGCGCCCTTCGCAACACGTTCCTGACGCAAAAGCGGAACGAGAGCCGCCGGCCGCGAACCGCTCCGCTTCCCGACGAGCTCGACCTGGTCGCCGACCCGCACGTCCGCGACCCGCAGGCGGCAGCCGAGGCGGCCGAGCTCTATGCCACCATCGCCGCGCTCTCGGACGACCATCGCGACGTCCTGGTGGCGGTCGACGTCGCCGGCCTCTCCTACAGCGAGGCGGCGCGCGCCCTCCGGATCCCGATCGGGACCGTGATGAGCCGGCTCTACCGCGCCCGGCAACAGGTCGTCCGCAGCGTCGAAGGCGAGGTCGCGCCTAGTCGCGAGCGTCGACCTGCCCGACGAGCACCGTTTCGCCCGACGATCGCTGGTTGCTGTCAGCCGTCTCCCGGGTGACGGTCAGCGTCGTGAAGCGCTGCGGCGACACGCCCGCCCACAGCGTCACCTTCGGGCCCTGGTTGAACGTCCCGATCGGCACGAGCACGCCGTCGCGGTTGCGCAGCCAGGCCTCGTAGAAGCGCCCGTTCGCGAGGCGCGGTAGCCCACGGGCGTTGAGTGCGATCCGCCAGCCCGCGGCTGTTTGCATGAGCGTCGCCGCTCCGCTCGCGCCCGGCGCGAGTCGGGTTGCGGCGAGCTCGGCGTGCAGTCGCTCGCCCGTCGTGGACGGGTTGAAGACGAGCAGTGCCACCGCGCCCGCCGCAGCAGCGCCGGCCAGGACGATGCCCTGCATCCGGCGCCGGGGTCGTCGTTGCGCCTCGATCCGGGCACGGAGCGCGGCCGGCGCCTCGACCGCCGTCGCGGCGCGCCGAGTGAGCGCGACCACGCGGCGTTGCTCGGCCAACAACTCGGCGAGCGCCGACGAAGCGGCAACGCGCGCCTCGAGCGCCGTACGGCGCTCGGGTGCAAGCGATCCGTCCGCAAGCGCAGCGAGGTCGTGTTCAAGGCTCATGCCCTGCAAGGACTCCTCGCCGGCCGCGGCTATTCCCGGAATAACGAGGGCCGCCCGGCGTCCTTGGACTCAGACACTGAGTTCACACGGAGGAGGAACCGATGTACCCACCACTGCCGATCATGTTCGAGCTCGCCCGTCAGCGGCGGGAAGACTTGTTCGAGGCCGCGAGCCGCTCTGCTGTGCTCGCGCGCCGCGACGAGGTCGGTAGGCTTGCCCGCCTCTTGGGGCTGCTGCGGCCGGCGCCGGCGGCGGCCGCGCCGGCGAAATCCCGGCTCGACAGGCCGTGCGGCCATGCAGCGCAATCGTGACGTGCCCGCCGCGAAGCGGACGCGTTACCGGTGGGCGGTGCTTGCTGCGGGCACCTCAGCTCAGGCGAGCTTCGCCGCCGTCACGCTCGGCCTTCCGGTGCTTGCGCCCGTCCTCCGCACGGAGTTCGGTCTCTCGCTCCGACAGCTCGGCCTGGTCCTGTCGGCGCCGTGGATCGGTGCCACGATCACCTTCCTCGCCTGGGGGCTAGCGGTCGACAGGTACGGCGAGCGGCCCGCGATCGCAGTCGGGCTCACGGGCTCCGCCGTGTGCCTGCTCGCGGCGGCCCGCACATCGCACCTGGGGACGCTCATCCTGCTCCTGGCACTGGCCGGGGCGTTCGGGGCGAGCGTGCACTCGGCAAGCGGGCGCGCGGTGATGCGGTGGTTCGACGCGAAGGAGCGCGGGCTCGCGCTCGGGATTCGACAAACGGCGATTCCGCTCGGCGGCGTCACCGTGGCGCTCGTCCTACCTTCCCTCCCGACGGACGGGGCGTTTCTCTTCCTCGCGGCGCTGTCTCTCGTGGGTGCACTGACGGGATTCGTGGTCCTCCGGCGGCGGGAGCTCGGCGACGAGATCGAGCTCACACCGGTGAGCCGAACCCTGCGCGACGGTCGCCTGTGGCGGCTCAGCCTCGGCAGCTCGCTGTACGTCTATGCCCAGATCGCCGTGATCGGGTTCGGCGTCGTGTTTCTCCATGATCAGCGCGGGTTCTCTGGTCGCCAGGCGGCGCTCGTCGTCGGCGCCGCGCACGTGCTCGCCGTCGCGTTGCGAATCGCGGCCGGCCGGTGGTCCGACCTGTCGCATTCGCGGATCGTTCCGCTGCGGCGGGTCGGGGTGGCGGTCGCAGCGAGCGTGATCGCAACCGGTGCGCTCACGAACGGGCCGGTCTGGCTGCTGGTGCCCGCGCTTGCGCTGGCAGGTGCACTCTCACAGGGGTGGAACGGGCTGGCGTTCACCGCTGCGGCCGAGCTAGCGGGCCAGGGGCGAAGCGGCGTCGCGATCGGCGTGCAGCAAACCGTTCTCTACTCGCTCGCGGTCGCCGCTCCGATGGCGTTCGCCGCGAGCGTGTCCGCGTCGACGTGGGCCGCGGCGTTCGTCGTCGCCGCGATCTTCCCGCTCGTGGGATCGCGGGCCCTTCAGCCCTTGACCGAACCCGCCACGATCCCACGTACGAAGAAGCGCTGGAGCGCGAAGAAGACCGCGACGGGGAGCGCGAGCGAGAGCACCGCTCCCGCCGCCAGCAGCTGCTGACCCTGCCCCTGCGAGCCGATCAGGTTGGCGATCGTGACCGGCATCGGCGCCACGTCCGGACTGCTGCCGACGTAGACAAGCGACACGAGGAGGTCGTTCCACGTCCACACGAACACGAGCGTCGCGAGCGACGCCAGCGCCGGCGCCGCGATCGGCATCGCGATCTTCAGGCACGTCACGACAGGCGTGGCGCCGTCTACCTGCGCCGCTTCGATGATGTCCTTCGGGATGCGTCGGAAGAAACTGCGCATCAGGTAGATCGCGAACGGGAGTGTGTAGCCCGTGTACGCGATCCAGGCGGCCGGGAAGTGGCCCGCGAGGTGCAGTCGCGAAAAGAGCTGCAGCACCGGGACGAGCGTCACCTGCACGGGCAGGCCGAGCAGCCCGACGAGCAGGATCAGGATCAGCCGCTCGCCGCGGAACGGCATCCAGGCGAAGGCGTAGCCGGCGACCGCGCCGAGCAGGACGGTGGCGACGGTGACCGGCACGACGATCGCGAGGCTGTTGACGAAGCTCTCCCCGAGGCTCCCGCCCTCGAGAATCTGCCGGTAGTTGGTGATCGTCAGCTGTCCCGGCGACGTGAAGACGTGCCACCAGCCGCTGCTCAGCAGCAGAGCGGCCGAGCGCAGCGACGTCACGAGCAGGCTGAGCGTCGGGATGAGCCAGACCGCGCAGATCGAGACTACGACGAGGTGCAGCACGACGCGGTTGAGCATTCGGCGGCTCAGCCAGCGCTCACGAGCGCCGAGCCGCACCTGGGGCACGGTGGTCGAAGCTACGCCCACGCCGCCTCACGCCGCATCGCTGCGCGGTTGGCGAGCAGCACCGGCGTCACCGCGAGCAGAAGCACGATTGCGATCGCGCATGCAAGCCCGGTGTTCTGGTACGCGAACTGCTCGCTGTACATGCGCGTCGCGATGACGTCGGTGTTGTAGTTGCCGCCCGTCATGACGTAGACGATGTCGAAGACCTTGATCGCGGCGATCACCGACGTCGTCGTGACGACCGCCAGCGCCGGCACGAGCTCGGGCAGCGTGACGCGCCAGAACACCTGCCACTCGTTTGCGCCGTCGATCCGCGCCGCCTCGAGCAGCTCCTTTGGGACGCCCTTCACCGCCGCCGACAGGATGAGCGTCGCGAGGCCGGTCCCCATCCACATGCCGACGAAGATCAGCGCGTAGTTGTTGAAGCGCGAGTCGATCAGCCACGCCTTCGGCACGAAGCCCGGGACGAACGCCTTCAGAACCGCGTTGAGCGTCCCGATCTGCGGCGTGCCGGGCGCGTTGTACGTGTAGATCAGCCGCCACATGACGCTGCCCGCCACGAACGAGATCGCCGTCGGCATCGTGATGATCGCCTTCGCCAGGCGCTCGTAGCGGACGCGGTCGAGCAGCACCGCCGTCAACAGTCCCAGCAGCACTGCGCCGAGCGGGAAGAGCACGATCCAGAGCAGGTTGACCTTCAGCACCGAGAGCAGGCTCGACTCGGTGACGATCGCCTTGTAGTTGCGCACGCCGACGAACGAGCTCGAGTCCGCCCCGAAGAAGCTGAGGTAGAGCGTCTTCACGAGCGGGTAGACGAGGACGCCGCCGATCAGCACGAATGCCGGCACCAGCCACAACCACGTGCGCAGGCGGGACTGCCGCTCGTGCTCGACGCGGCCCGCCACTCCCTCGGCGGCCACCAGATAGGCGACCACTCCAAGCGGCACAAGTGTCGCGCCGAGCACGAGATCGAGCACTTGCCGGCTCATCAGCCGGAGCTTTTCACCACCGAGTCCATGTCGGCCAGGTACGAGTCGAGCTTGTCGGGGTTCTGCAGGTAGCTCGTCAGGTCCTTGAAGAACTGGTTCGTCACCGGCACCGGGAACAGCACCGACGGCAGGAGGATCGTCGCCGCCTGCGCCGCCTTCGACTCGACCAGCCGCTTGGCGAGGTTGCGGGCGAGCGGCGTCGGATAGACGTTGTGCGAGACGGTCGAGTTCGGAACGAAGAACTGGCCGGTCTCGGCCATGAGCGTCTCGAACTGCGGCGTCGCCATGTACGCGACCAGGGCGCGCGCCTGGGCGCGGTTCCGCAGCATCGCCACCTGGTTGCCGTCGACCATCTGCGCGCTCGCGAAGTCAGGCGTGATCGACGGAAACGGGAAGTAGCCGACGCCCGAGGCCGACGCGCCCTGCACCGCCGCGGTGGCATAGGAGCCGTACCACTGTGCCTGCGACAGCAGCGAGCAGGTCGAGGGGTCGGAGAACATGCCGTTGCCGGCGGCGAGGAAGTTCGTGCTCGCGACCGCCGCGGCGCCGCCCGTCACCATCTTCGGGTTGGTGAGGATCCCGCCGACGGTCTGCCAGGCCCACTTCACCTGCGGCGACTTCCAGGAGAGCTTGCCCTGCTCCCACTGCGCGGCGAGCTTCGGGCCGTAGCGCCGGACGAACAGCGCGTCCAGCAACTCGTTCGCGGCCGGCCAGCCGGTCGCCGCGCCGCTCTCGATGCCCATGCACCACGGAGGCTTCCCGTCCGCTGCGCTCGAGCGCGTCCACGCCGTGAGCTGCGTCCACGTCGGATGCCGCGGCCCCGTGTAGCGGCCGGCGTTGTACCAGACGAGCGCGTGGTAGTTGACGATCGAGAAGTACGCGTACAGCTTCCCCTTCACCGTGCCGAGCTCGAGGAGAGGCTTCGGGTACTGCTTGCGGACCGCGCCCACGTCGACGACGTTGTCGAGCGGGATCAGCTTGCCCGCCTTCGCGAGCTGCACGAGCTGGACGGGGTACGCGCTGAAGACGGCGTCAGGTGGATTCCCCGCCTGGATGCGCGTCTGCAGGATCGACTGCTGGCTGAAGGTCGCCTCGTACTTCACCGTCACGCCGGTCGCCGTCTCGAACGGCTTCAACGCCGCGAGCAGCGCATCGCCTGTCTCTTATACACATCTGACGCTGCCGACGACTTGGTCTCGGTGTAGATCTCGG
>JBKPRG010000125.1:0-26224 GCA_046765815.1 Actinomycetota bacterium | reverse complement strand
ATCTGCGTCCCGCTGCGGTTCGACTCCGCGCTCCGATCGCATCCCACGACCGCGACGTCTTCTTCTGCTGCGGGCCGGAACGGCTCCGGTTATCGACTCGTAAATCGAGAGGTCGCGGGTTCGAGTCCCGCCCGGAGCGCTCGCCGCTCCGGTAGCTCAGTTGGTAGAGCACTTCCGGGCTGTACAGCCACGACCGCAGCAGTCGCTTCAACCGCGGGCCGGAGAGGATCCGGTTATCTCACCAAGAGAGAGCACGGGAGGCCGAGAACCTCCGCCCGGCGACGAGCTGGGTCTCCATTCCGGTCTTCACACCACGACCGCGGTGATCCAAGCCGGCTGCGGGCCGGCGCAGGACGGTTCTCGGGTAGAGCGCCCGGCCGGATGCCGGGAGGTCGGCGTGTTCGAGTCACGCCCGGAGCGCGTAGCTCCGTAGCTCAGTTCACAACGTCCGTTCTCGACTCCACGACCGCAGCCTGCTGATTTCGATCAACCGACCACGAGGAGGGACGCCATGTCCTACCTGCTGCAGTACCTGCGGCGTTCCGACTCGTTCGCGCCGCTCACACGGGCTGTCCGCGTCGACGAGTACACGCGGCTCAACCGCCCGGGCCTCTACGGCGACGCGTACGTCCGCATCTTCGTCGAGGACACGACGGCTCGTCGTCGCCGGGAGAACTGGGAGCCGCGCTTCGAGCTGCAGATCGCCGACTGCACGAACACGATCAACCTGGAGTTCTCGGTCGCGTCGGCGGAGCTGCGCGAGAACTCGCTGTTCAAGATCGACACCCTGATCGGTGCGCTCGAGCGCTTCCGCCGCGGTCTCGCGGCCGAGGTCGAGCTGGCTGAGCGCATCGACTGAACAACGTCAAGAGAGGAGGTGCGCATGTCGTACCTGAAGCGTCACGGCACGCGCCGCGTGCCTCAGTGGGCTCCGCTGCGCGGCCAGACAGCGAACTCGGCCGGCGGCTTCGCCTGGGCGGTGGACAAGTGGACACGCCTGCGCCGCTTCCTGATCCTCGGCTCGGAGGGCGGCTCGTACTACGCGTCGGAGTGGGTGCTGACACGCGAGAACGCGCGTGCCGTCGACGAGTGCGTCCGCGAGGACGGTCTCCGCGCGGTGGCGGAGATCGTGCGCGTGTCGACCGAGGCCCGCGCGCCCAAGAACGACCCGGCGCTGTACGCGCTGGCGCTGGCGGCGGGCACGGGCGACCTCGAGACGCGGCGCGTCGCGCTCGACGCGCTGCCGCAGGTGGCCCGCACGGGCACGCACCTGTTCCAGTTCGCGCAGTTCGTGGAGGCCTTCCGCGGCTGGGGCCGCTCGCTCCGTCGCGCCGTGGGCCGCTGGTACGCGGCTCAGCCGGTCGAGGCGGTCGCGTACCAGGCCGTGAAGTACCGCCAGCGTGATGGCGTCACGCACCGCGACCTGCTCCGGCTCGCTCACCCGGCGCGCCGCGTCGGCGCGGGCAACCCGGAGCTGGACGTGTCGGATGAGCATGCTCGCCTGTTCGAGTGGATCGTCCGCGGCGGCGGCACAGACGGCCTGCCGGCGAAGATCGAGGGCTTCGCGAAGGCGCAGAACGCGGCGACGCCCGCGGAGGCTGCGGCACTCGTGCGCGAGTACCGCCTGCCCCGCGAGGCGCTGGCGCCGGAGCACCTGAACTCGGCCGAGGTCTGGGACGCGCTCCTGGACGACATGCCGATGACGGCGCTGATCCGGAACCTGGCGACGATGACGCGCGTCGGCGTGCTGTCGCCGGGGTCGGCGGGCACCGCGAAGGCTGTTGCCCAGCTGGGCGACGGAGCGCGCATCCGTCGCGCCCGCGTGCACCCGATCGCGGTGCTGGCGGCGCTTCGCACCTACGCGTCGGGCCGCGGCGTGCGCGGTCGTGGCACGTGGGCGCCGGTCCGCGAGGTCGTGGACGCGCTCGACGCCGCGTTCTACACGTCGTTCGGCAACGTCGAGCCAACAGGCAAGCGCCCGCTGCTCGCGCTCGACGTGTCCGGTTCGATGGGCGGCGGTTGGATCGCAGGCGTGCCGGGCCTGACCCCGCGCGACGGCTCGGCTGCGCTCGCGCTCGTGACCGCCGCAACGGAGGAGCAGTACGAGATCGTCGGTTTCCACGCCGGTCGAGGCGGCTGGAAGTCGGGCACGCGCCGTCCCGGTTGGGGCGCCGACGGCCTGACACCGCTCGCGATCTCGCCGCGTCAGCGGCTGGACGACACCGTGCGTGCGGTGTCGGACCTGCCGTTCGGCGGCACCGACTGCGCGCTGCCCATGCGGTACGCGCAGGCACACAAGCGGGAGATCGACACGTTCGTGATCTACACCGACTCGGAGACATGGGCCGGGGACACCCACCCGGCTCAGGCGCTCCGCGACTACCGCCACGCGTCGGGTATCGACGCACGGCTGGTCGTGGTCGGCATGGTCTCGAACGGCTTCTCGATCGCAGATCCCGCAGACCAGGGGATGCTCGACGTCGTGGGCTTCGACACCGCGACGCCGCAGCTCATCTCCGACTTCGCCCGCGGCGCTCTCTGACGGAGGGCGCCGCGGCGCCCAACCACAGAGAGGAGACGGAGATGCATCTCCACCTCGTCCGCGTCGCGGAGCAGCCCAAGCCGCTCCCGCGTCCGGCAAAGGTCGTGCAGCTCGAGGCGCGCCGCCAGGCACGCCAGGAGGCTGCACTGCGCGAGCGGTCGCGTCCGCGGCCGGCCGCGTGAAGCGCGACGGACCGCCCGCCAAGTATCACGGCCGGCGGTCCATCCGGCGGATGTGGCGGAAACGGCATACGCACCGGTCTCAGAAACCGGCGACCACAGGTCATGAGGGTTCGACTCCCTCCGTCCGCACTCTGATTTCGCCCTCGTAGCTCAGGCGGAAGAGCAGCGGGTTTCGACCCCGCGCGCAGAGGTTCGATTCCTCTCGAGGGCTTGACACCGTGGCCGAGCGGTGAGGCACGCGCCTGCAAAGCGCGATCACGACGGTTCGATCCCGTCCGGTGTCTTCAGCTAAGAAGGGAGAGAGATGATCAAGACATTCGGTCCGGTGGACCAGCGCAGCCTCGACCAGCTGAAGCGCTGCATGGAGGTCGGCGACGCCGCGCACGGCGTGCTCTGCGCCGACCACCACCCGGGCTATTCGCAGCCGATCGGCGGCGGAATCGCGTACGAGAGCCACATCTCGCCGTCCGGAGTCGGCTACGACATCGGATGCGGCAACAAGGCCGCGCAGACCGCGATGACGCACACCGACCTCGACAACCTCGGCGGCGTCGAGACGGTCATGCGCGAGATCACGCGCCGCATTTCGTTCGGAATGGGCGTACCGGCCCAGGAGCGCGCCGACCATCCGGTGCTCGACAAGATCCGCAACGCCGACTTCGCGCCGCAGCGCGGGCTGGTGCAACTCGCAGAGTCGCAGCTCGGCACCGTCGGCTCGGGCAACCACTACGTCAACCTCATGGAGGACGAGAACGGCCACGTGTGGGTCGGCGTTCACTTCGGCTCGCGCGGCTTCGGTCACAAGACCGCGTCGGGCTTCCTCGCACTCGCAGAGGGCAAGCGCTTCGACGAGCACGCGGTGGAGGGCGAGATGGACTCGCCGCCGGTGCTCTTCGAGACCGGCACGGAGCTCGCCGACTCGTACATCTCCGCGATGGAGCTGGCCCTCGAGTACGCGTACGCCGGCCGCGACGTCGTCGTCGCGAAGGTGCTGGAGATCCTCGGCACGGAGTGCGTGCACGAGGTGCACAACAACCACAACTTCGCGGCGCGCGAGGCTCACTTCGGGCGCGACTACTGGGTGATCCGCAAGGGCTGCACGCCGGCCCGCCCCGGCCAGGAGGGCTTCGTCGGCGGGTCGATGGGCGACGACTCCGTGATCCTCGAGGGCGTCGAGTCGGACGAGAACGAGCAGGCGCTCTTCTCGACCGTGCACGGCGCGGGCCGCGTCATGAGCCGCTCGCAGGCGGCGGGCCGGATCCGGCGTCGCAAGAAGTGGGCGTGCACGCACCGCGACTGTCCGACCGTCTCCGACGAGCCGGGCACGTGCACCGAGCACGGCTCGCAGCTGCGCAAGGTGTGGGTGCAGGAGCAAGTGAAGCCCGGCCGCGTCGACTGGCCCACCGTGCAGGCACGCCTGCGCGAGCAGGGAATCGTGCTGGTCGGCGGCGGCGCCGACGAGGCGCCCGAGGTCTACAAGCGTCTGCCCGACGTCCTGGCCGCCCACGGCGGCACGATCCGCGTCAAGCACATGCTGCGTCCGCTCGGCGTCGCGATGGCTGGTCGCGACGTCTACGACCCGTACAAGGACTGAGGGCCGCGCGAGCGGCCCTTTGTCGTTCTTGCGAACGTGAACACGCGTGCCCACTGTGTCGCGTCGAGCTCGCGGGCGCGCGCGTCGGGAGCGAAGCCGAATGATGCGGCGAGCCGCTTCACCTCGAGCGGTGACAGGCGCCCGCGGAGGTGTCGGCGAAGCGGTGCCGACGAGGCGAACGCGGTTGTGAGGAACCGCAGGTACGCCGCGTGGAGATCGACCGGAACGAGCGGCGAGTCGCGCCGCTCGACGTGCAGCAGAGCGGTATCGACGCTGGGCGGCGGTGCGAATGCACTCCGGTCGAGCCGACGGCCGATCGAAAAGTCGTGCCAGGCACGCCAGTACGTGCCTCGCAGCGTCGCGGGCCAGATGCGCGCGTGCTTCGACGCGAACTCCCACTGCACGATCACGGACGCCCGTTGCAGCGGGACGTGCGGGTCCGCCAGCAGGCGGGCGAGGATCGCGCCCGAGCCTGCGAACGGCAGATTGGCGACGACGTGGAACGGCTCGGTCGGCCACGCGAATCGAAGCGCATCGGCCTCGACCACCCGCACGGTCCCGACGCCGGCAAAGCGGTCTCGCAGCGCAACAGCAAGCCGGTGGTCGCGCTCGAGGACGACCACGGCGGCGCCCGTCCGCGCGAGCGCGTCCGTGAGCACTCCGGTACCGCCGCCGATCTCCACGACGCGATCGCCGCGCGTCAGAGCGGCCTCGGCGACGAGGTCGGCCGCGAGCTCCCTACTGCGGAGGAAGTGTTGGCCGGGCGCTTCCCTCGCGGGTCGACGCCGGACGGCCACGAACCATCACCATGCTCATGCCCATCGCGGTCAGTGTAGACCTCATCGGCATCATTGACGGCATGGCGCACGCAGGCGAAGTCGGGATCGAGATCGCGCCGGTGCTGGACGCGACCGTCGAGGAGGGCGGCGTCGCCGAGCACGTCGACGACGTGCTTCGTCGAACCTGCGCGATCGCCCGCGCGCTGACCGGAGCGGAACAGGCGGCGCTGAAGCTCTGGGTCGACTCCGATCCGTCACAGGCGCGGAAGTACTTCAGCCTCAGCGAGAAGTACGCGCAGTACCGCGAGTTCCGGGTCGACCCGCGCGGGCTCGGCCTGCACGGCATGTCGATTGCTCCCGGCGAAGTGATCAGGCTGACGGAGCACGAGGTCGAGCGCCATCCGCTCTTCCAGAACTTCGGCGACGTCAGGGCGGAGCACCCGCCGATGCGCGGCTGGCTCGCGACGAGCGTGTGCGGCGCCGACGGGCGGCCCTACGGGCTGCTGCAGCTGAGCGACAAGCAGGGTGGGGGCGACTTCGATGCCGACGACGAGGAGCGCGTGCGCGAGCTCGCCGCGCTCGTCGGCGGGACGCTCGACGCGTTGCGCGCGGCGTACGCGGCCGCGTGACCGCGAACACGATTGAGCTGCTCACCTGGCTCGGTGCGCGACCGCGGACCTACAGCGAGGCGATCGAGGCGTGGCACAGCCACTGCCCGCGCCTGACGATCTGGGAGGACGCGTTCATCGACGGCCTGATCAAGGTCGAGCGCGCCGGAGAACCGCCGCGCGCCCACGTCGTCGTCACCCCGCTTGGGCAGCAGGCGCTACGAGGCTGACGAGCGCCGCGACGCAGTTCGGATCGAACTGCGTGCCCGAGCCGTCCTGCAGCTCGCGGAGCGCGGCTGACTGACTGCGCGGCGCGCGGTACGGGCGCGTCTCGAGCATCGCGAGGTACGCATCGGCGACCGCGACCACGCGCGCGGCCATCGGAATCTCGTCGGCGGCGAGCCCGTGCGGATAGCCGCGCCCGTCCCACCGCTCATGGTGCGTTCGCACGACGTCCGCGACGCCGGGATCGACCGACCACCGCACGATCCGCTCGCCTTCCAGCGGATGCAGGTTGATCTGCTTTCGCTCGTCCTCGGTGAGCGGCCCCGGCTTCTCCAGGATCCTGTCGTCGACGAGCAGCTTGCCGACGTCGTGCAGGAGTGCGCCTTCGACGACGGTCCGACGGAGGTCACCCGTCAGCGCGAGCTCGCCCGCGAGCTGGTCGGCGCAGGCGGCAACCGCGATTGCGTGCCGGTCCGGGTAGGCGGTCGTCCCCAGTCTCGATTCGACGAGCCTGCGCGTGCTTTCGATCGGCAGGGCAGACTCTCTGGAATCGAGCTGACGGGCGGTAGCCACAGCCTCCCCCTTTCGGGGGATGCGTCACGGATCCTGCCGCTGTCATGAAGTAGATTCTGCAAGGTTTTTCTGGGGGAAGGCGACACACGATCTTCGACTCGAATCCGATCGCAAACGGTCGCGGGTGATCCGGCGACGTAGACGCAGCGGCGCATCCGTTTTTCTCGCTGCATTTCTCGTCGGCGTTTCGGCTGCGGCATTGATTTGGGGCCTCGAGCAAGTGGTCCAGGGCAACGCGCGCGCTCATGCCCGGTCTCAGCTTCGCTCGACACTCCAAGACGCGCGGCACCTGCTGACGGGGCGCGGGACGAACGCCTCGCGGACCGCGTCGGGGCTCGCCAACTCCCAGACGGTCCAGAACGCGTTTCTCACTCGCTCCCGCGACCCGCTGCGCGCGATCGCCAGATCGAATCCCGACGTCGGTTTCGTCCTCTGGGACGGCACGACCGTCGGTCATCGCGCGGTGCCCGACGTGGACGTGCCGGTCAACGTCTACGGCGGCGGCGCCTTGCTTGGCCGCGTGGTTGCGAGCGCTTCACCGACCCCACGGCTGCTCGACCGGGCACGGCAGCCTCATCGCTCGGTGCGGCTCTGGTTCGCGGTCGGGCCACAGGTCCGCGTGACGTCGCCGGCCGCCGAACAGCCCGACCTCGAGCACGAGCTGTCACGCAGCCTCCACGACGAGCTGGCCTTGTCGAGCACGGCTAGGGTGATCGCGCTGCGCACAAAGCCACACGTTCCACTCGGCTGGCTTTGGCCGCTGCTCGCCGGGCTCGTCGCGGCCGCGGCGTCGTTCGAGCTGTTCGGGCGGGCCGAGGATCGCCGCCGTGCGGAGCCGCCGCCGAACACGGTGCGCGATGCCGTCGCGCTCGTCGGCGAGACGCTCGCGGCGACGCACAACCCGGAGGCGCTCCTGCCGGTGATCCTCCAGGCTGCGATCGAGGCGACGCACGCGTCGGGCGGCTCGATCTCGAGCGGGGACATCGTGCTCGCAACCCGCGGCGCGCCCGGCGCGGGCCGCGGCGAGCCGCTCGAGTATCCGCTGCGCGTCGCCGGCGGCCGTCCGGCAATGCTTGTGCTTCATCCGCCGCCGTCCGGCTTCGACGCCGAGGCGCGCGACGCCGCGGCGTGGATCGCGGCGCAGGCGCTGATCGCGCTCGAGAACGCCCACCTGCACGGGCTCGTGCAGCGCCAGGCGGTCACGGACGAGCTGACGGGTCTCGCCAACCGCCGGCGCTTCCTCGCGCAACTGGACACGGAGGTCGCGCGTTCGCGCCGCAGCGGCTCGCCGCTCGCGCTCGTGCTCTCGGACCTCGACGACTTCAAGCAGGTGAACGACCGCTTCGGCCACGAGGCCGGGGACAAGACGCTGCGTGCCTTCGCCGACATCCTCCGTGCGGCCGTCCGCGACATCGACCTCCCCGTGCGGCTCGGCGGCGAGGAGTTCGCGATCCTCCTGCCCGACACGAATCTCGACGGCGGCGCCAACCTCGCCGAGCGAATCCGGGCGACGCTCGCCGCGACGAAGATCGAGAGCGGCTCGGACCACATCCGAGTCACCGCGAGCTTCGGCGTGTCCTGCTTCCCCGCGGCGGCGGCTGCCGACGAGCTTCTCGTCGACGCCGACCGGCGGCTGTATGACGCCAAGCGCCGCGGCAAGAACCGTGTCGAGGTCTCGCAGGCGAACGACCACGCCGAGCTGGCCTAGGGAGGAGAGCTCCTCCGAGCAGGGAAAATGCCGTCCGAGGCGGTTGCCACCATTGCCGCGTGCGCCCGCTTCGGTTTGCCGTTTTCGTCGCCCTCGCGTCAGCGATCTTCGTCGCGCTGGGGCGGTTGTGGGTTCGTTCGCTCGATCAGGGGTCGGCGACTCCGGTGGAGCGCGTGCTGCATGCCGGGACCGGCGCAGTCGGCGTCGCGATCGCCGGTGCGACCCGCGAGCTGCGCGCGCACCAGCTGAGCACGCGGACACAGGTCGTGAGCGCAGCCCTCGTCGGCGCGCGCACCGGCGTTCGCGTCGCGCACGTCTCGAAGGCGCACGTCGAAGGCGTCTCGCACCACTCGACCACGGTGGCCGTCGCCTATCACCCGACGCTGCCGAAGGCGGCGCCGACGGTGCACCACGCGCCGGCGCCCGCACCGAAGGCGACGCCCAAGGCGATCCCGAAGCCCAAGCCGAAGCCGGCACCCAAGCCCGCGCCCAAGCCTGCGCCCAAGCCTGCGCCCGCACCGACGCCCACTCCGACTCCGGCCCCTGAGCCGACGCCGGTGCCGACGCCGCCGGCGCCGCCCGCGCCGGAGCCGCAGCCCGAGCCTGCGCCGCCGACCGAGCCTGCCGGCGACGACCAGAATCCGGACTCGAAGCCTGGCTGGGGCTGGGGCGACAAGAATCACGATCACACGGGGCCGCCGGGCCATGGACCTGGTTCCCGCTGAGCCGCTCCCGGGCGACCACCGCTTCCGCGGCTTCTTCCGCCGGCCCAAGGTCGGCGGGCCGGAGATCCTGACGCGCCGCCTGCGGCGCGAGCTGCAACGTCAGACACTCGAGGGCGAAGCCATCCGGTTCTGCCTGCGCGGCGATCTCGGACACGCGCTCGTCTGCCTCGACGACCGCCTGCTCGTGATGAAGAGCGGCTTCCACGCGGGCACGACGTTCGGTACCTCGGTCGCGACGATCTTCTACCGCGACGTCACGGGCATCCAGGTGCGCATGCACCTCGTGTCGGGCTGGATCGAGATCTCGTCACCGAGCTTCCAGGGGCGCGAGCGAAAGCGCACCCGTCACCCACGGACGTCGGACCGTGACGTCTACAAGTTGCCGAACTGCGTGCCGATCCACCGCATCCACCTCCAGGCGTACGCAGAGCCGCTCGCGGAGCTGCGCCGGTTCGTCGCCGAGTCCAAGGACGGCTCGCCGCGCTCGGACGTCGTCGCGGAGCTCGAGCGTCTGTCGTCGCTTGCTGACGCCGGCCGCCTTGACGCCGAGGAGTTCGCGCGGGCGAAGGCGCTCGTGCTGGGCGACGCACCGCCCGAGCCTGCGGGCTAGGCCTCTAACTGGGCGGGGCGTAGAGCGTGCCCGACCCGGTCGCCGTGAACGCGACGAGCCGGGCGTCGACGATGTAGCGGTGCGTCGCGAAGAACCGTGGGTGGCACGCCTGCAGCCGCAGGATCTCGTGCCCGGTGTTCTTGAGCAGCGCAACGTCGTCTGACGGAACGACGTAATGCCGGTACGCGCGGTACTCGAAGGTTCCGTACGGCACCTCGAGCGTCATGTAGTCGCCGTCGCGGATGTCGTTGATGTGCGCGAACGGCGCGAGGTAGGTCGTGCGATGACCCGCGATGTAGATGAGTCGGCCCTGTGCCGGTAGGGCCGACTCCGGGTAGTGGCCGGGGCCCTTCTTGAGGCTCTCGTGGTCGGTCCCCTGCACGATGTAGATGTCGAGCCCGAGGCGTCCGATCTTCAGCCTCCCGACCGGCCCGCCGCGGGTGAGCGTCCGGTCGTACCCGCGGGCCGCCAGCTGCGCCTCGTGCCACGCGACCTTCACGTCGTGCGCCGGCGCCGGCAGCGTGCGCTGGAACGACTTGCTCCGGTGCTGGTACGTCGTCTTCAGGTGCTTCTGGCTGATGTACGTCTGGATCGCGGTGAACGGGTCTTCCCAGCGCCAGACCACGACCGCCCAGGCGAGGGTGAGCACGCCCGCCACGATCAGGACGGTCCCGAGGATCCGCAGCGAGTTGCGCACCGGGACTACCCTCGGCGGCCGAAGTCGCAGGTCACGACCGTGACCGGCTGATAGCCGTACACCCCGGGTGCGTCGGCGACGTGGACGGCGGCGCAGCCCACGTCCTTCCAGCTCCGGCCGAGCACGTTTTCGCGGTGGCCTGGGGACGCGAGCCAGAGCTCGACCGCCTTGAGGCCGCCGATCGACGGCGTCGACCAGAGCAGGTTCTCGCCGACCGCCCAGCGGCGGCCGACGACCCGGTACCACTCGCGCACGCGTCCGGCGAACGAGCCGCCATCCGGCGAGGCGTGCGCGAAGTAGCCGACGCGTGCCATCTCGAGCGAATGGTGCCTGGCGGCGACGGCAAGCTCGGCGTTTCGCCGCAGCGGGCCGAGGCCGTGCGCGGCTCGAGCTGCGTTCATTCGGGCCAGGATGGCGGCGTCGAGGCCCTGCCCGCGGCTCATGTTGCGGGCGTTGGCGGAGGGGGCTGCGGCGAGCCCGAGTGCGGCGAGCAGGGCAAGGACAAGCGTGGCGAGCGTTCTGGGCGTCCGCTCCACCCCGATAGTGTCGGCGGCGGACCGGACGGCCTTTAGCCGGGGCCGCTAAAGCTGCGGGTTCGCGCTGACGATACGCCGGTCAGATGGTTCTGCTGGCCGCCAATTCCAGAGCCGGTTGGCGCACGCCTGCGCTGGTGACGTGGGCACGGCGCGCTCCACTGATCCTCGGGACAGTCCTCTTCGCCGTCCTGGCGTGCCAGATCTTGACCGGTGTCGGCGGCCACTGGCTCGCGTCGTTCGACGAGCGCTGGACGTACAACGCCGTACCGGTGCTCGCGGCGCTCGCGTGCGTCGTCCAGGGCTCGCGGCAGAAGGAGCGCATCGCCTGGTGGCTGGTCGGGCTGGCGATCGTCTCCTGGGGGCTGGGCGACATCTACTACACGTTCGTCCTCGAGTCGCGCACCGTCATCCCGTTCCCGTCGCTGGCCGATGCGGGCTACCTGGCCTTCTATCCGGCCGCGTACATCGCGCTGGGCCTGCTCGTCCGCTCGCAGGTCCGCGGGTTCGTGCGCAGCCTCTGGCTGGACGGGTTCATCGCTGCGCTGACGATCTCGGCACTCGCCGCCAGCGTCGTGTTCCAGGTCGTCCTCAGCTCGCTCGGCGACCGGCCCGGCATTTCTGCGGCCGTGGCGACGAACCTCGCCTACCCGCTGGCCGACATGCTGCTGCTCGCGGTCGTCGCCGGAATGATCAGCCTCAGCGGCTGGCGCCTTACTCGCCGCTGGTTGCTGCTGGGCGGTGGCTTTGCGCTCTTCGGGATCGCGGACAGCGTCTACCTGTTCCGCGTCGCCGAGAACACGTACTCCTACGGGACGATCCTCGACCTCGGTTGGCTCGGCGCCATGCTGCTGCTCGCGGCGGCGGCGTCACAGCCGATGGCACGCAAGGCGGGCGCGACGCTCGAGGGGCGCCGGCTCCTCATCGTGCCGGCGGTGTTCGCCTCGATCGGGCTCGTGCTCGAGGTCGTCGACCACTTCCTGCGGCTGAACATCCTCGCCATCACGCTCGCCTCCCTCGCGCTCGCCGCCGTGATCGGGCGGATGGGCATGACGTTCAGCGAGTACCTCCGCGTTCTCGCTGCGACGCGCGAGGAGGCGGTGACCGACGCGCTGACCGGCCTCGGCAACCGTCGGGCGCTCATGCGGGATCTCGACGAGGTGCTCGAGGTTGCATCAGAGGCCGCCCCGAACCTGCTGCTGCTCTTCGACCTCGACGGCTTCAAGACGTACAACGATCGGTTCGGCCACCCCGCAGGTGACGCGCTGCTCGCCCGGCTCGGGACGAGCCTCCGTGAGTGCGTCGCCGGAGCGGGAAGCGCGTACCGCCTCGGCGGTGACGAGTTCTGCGCGATCATCCGCGCCGACGCGACAGAGCTGCCGCGGATCCGCCGCGAGACGGGCCGGAGCCTGACGGAGGAGGGCGAGGGGTTCCGCGTCGCTGCCTCGGTCGGCTCGATCGTCCTGCCCGCCGACGCCGCCGATGCGACCCACGCGCTGCGGCTCGTCGACCGCCGCATGTACCAGGAGAAGGAATCGCGCCGGCCCGGCGGCGACGAGAGCTACAGCGTGCTCGTGGGCGTCGTCGAGGCGCACGATCCGCACCTGGCGGCGCACACGACGCTCGTTGCACGGCTCTCGCGCGCGATCGCGCTCGAGCTCGAGCTCGATCCGGCCGCCCTACGCACCTTGAGCATGGTCGCGAGGCTCCACGACATCGGCAAGGTGGCCGTGCCGGACACGATCCTCAACAAGCCGGGCCCGCTCGACGACGAGGAGTGGCGGTTGATTCGCCAGCACACGGCCGCGGGCGAGCGGATCGTGATCCGCGCCCGCGGGCTCGAGGAGGTCGGCGAGGCGATCCGCGCGACCCACGAGCGCTGGGATGGCGGCGGCTACCCGGACGGGATCGCCGGGGCTGCGATCCCGCTCGTCGCGCGGATCGTGGCGGTCGCGGACGCGTACGAGGCGATGGTCAGCCCCGACCGGCCGTACCGCCTGCCGCGCGAGCCGGAGCTGGCGCTGGCCGAGATCGTCGCGTGCTCCGGCACGCAATTCGACCCGGCCGTCGTCGAGGCGCTCCAGGCCGTGGTCCGCAAGGGCCTCGGCGACGGCGAGCTGTCGCTCGTCTCGGCGAGGTAACCGCACGCCCGCGGCGAACTCCCTGCTTCGAGGGCGGAGCCGGACAATGTCCGCCGTCAGAGGGGGCATGAGGCGCGTTGCCGCAGCCGACTTTTGCCCCAGAACACCATCCGGCTCCGCCGTCAACTATCGCAGTTCGACGCCGCTGGGTATAGAGGCGGCTACCGAGGCTATTCAAGGGTAAGCCCGGCGCGACCGATGACCGGGGTGGCGGCGCCGGGCTTGGGACTGACGGCAATCACCCCCTGTTCCCTGCGCCGCCAACTTCGTACATCGCAGAGCCGGCGTCAAGTGCGCGGCGACACGCTCAGTACCGATAGGGGATGAAGCCTGAACGAACGGCCCGTCGCGGTTTCGGCGCCGACGTTCGATGCTAGTCAGGCATGCGTGTGCGGATGAAAACGCGCGCCGCCGCAGTGGAGCTGGCGGCTGCTGTAGAACGCGTCGGTGGAACGGCGCTCGTGATCGGTGACACGATCGAGCTCGTCCATCCCTCCGGCGGGGTGTCCCCGCACACGAACACGGAGCTCGAGTTCTTCGTCCGCGCGTGGGCGACGGCGAGCGAGCGCGCGGCGGCAGAACGCTCCGCCGTCGAGATCCTCGGCTAGCTCACACCTCGTGAAAGATCGGGTTCGAGACGAACCCGCGCCGGACTGCCTGCTGCACCGCCTCAGTGCGGTTGCGGACGTCGAGCTTGCGGTAGATGTTCGACAGGTGGAACTTCACCGTCTGCTCGGCCAGCCACAGCTCCTTCGCGATCTGCTGGTTCGAGAGCCCGCGGGCGAGCGCCTGCAGGACTTCCTGCTCCTTTGCGGTCAGGCCCGCCTCCGCGGCCTGGCGTGAGCTCGACAGCGACGCCGGCACGCCGACCGTCTGCAGCACGGTTCCGTGCACGACCTGGCGGAGCACGCCGCCGAGGTCGCGCGGGTCGATCTGCTTGAGGACAAACGCGCTCGCGCCGCCCTCGAGCGCCTGTGCGGCCAGCATCGGATCCTCCGACGCGGAGAGCATCACGACCTTCACCTCCGGGTGCCGGTGGTGGATCCGGTTGAGGCATGTGATGCCGTCCAAGAGCGGCATGCGCACGTCGAGCACGACCACGTCCGGCACCGTCTCGGCGACGAGGGCGAGGATTTTCGTCGCGTCCGTGGTCGAGCCGACGACCTCGAAGTCGCCGTCCGACTCGAGTGCGACGCGCACGGCCTCGATCATCAATTGATGGTCGTCGGCCAGGACTACCCGAAGCTTTGACAAGTTTCCCCCCGTGCTCCCCTTCACTTCCTGTCTCTCTCTCGCGGCGAATACTGCCCGATACGAAGCATATTGACCAGGGTCCAAACGACTGAGACCGCCGAAGCGGTCTCAGTTGAGCAGATCGGGGCGAGCTGCTCGTTCGGTGCGACTTGCTCGAGACGTCCTGTACGTCTGCCGGGAAGATGCCTCGCGCGCTTCGATCTTGCGCTCCGCAACGCCGCGGAGGATCCAATATCGCGCTTCGCTCTCGACATGCGGGCCGTTGCGTCGTACGCTCCCACCTTCCGTCGGCGCTCGCTCGAGCAGCGGCGGAGCCTGCGGCCCCGTTCTTCGGAGCCGGCGACGGTGGGCGGAACTCTGCCACTCCCTCTCCCCCTGGCAGATGGACCGCCCGTCGTCGTGCCCGCTAACGTTTGGCCCGGCAGCTCCCGGGGAGGGGACTAGCGATGTTCCGGAGGCACTGGCGTGAGCCGGCATTCTGGCGCTGGTGGTGGGGGAACCAGGCGCCGCACGGCGCCAAAGTGTCCCTGGCCGGCCTGGCGCTGCTCGGCTTCCTGGGCATCGGCTTTCTCGCCGCCGTCAGCCTTTCCGAGGCCAACACGGGCAAGGTCGCCTCCGCCGGTGTGACGTACGAGAGGACAGTCGACAAGCTCGTGACCGTCCGAGACCATGGCCGCGTCGTGACGAAGCGCGTGCCGGTCGTCCGGCGCATCGTGCTCCGGCCCCATACGGTCATGGAAACCCTCTTCGGTACACGCCTGATCACGACGAAGGGTCAGGTGCAGTACGTGCCGACGGTCAAGGTGCAGAAGAGAGTCGTGACGGTGAACGGACAGATGCGTACGATCTCCGAGACTCGAACCGTGGCGACGACGAGGACGCGGACGCAGATGCGGACCCGCACACAGACGCAAACGCACACAGAGACGCAGACCGAGACCAGCGTGGTGACACACGAACAGACGGTCGTACGGACCGAGACGGCGCCGACGACGGTGCGGGAGACCATCACCGACACCGTGCCGACGACCGTGCGGGAGACCGTCACGGAGACGCTTCCCATCACCGTGACGATCACCGTGCCCAAGCCGTAGCGCGAATGCGGCTCCTTCTCCTTGCGCGCCACGGCGAGTCGCTGCTCAACGTGGCCGGTCTCGTGAACGCCGATCCGGCGCGCGACCAGGGGCTGAGCCCGCTCGGCGAGGAGGAAGCCCGCGACCTGGGGCGGCAGCTCGCCGGGATCGACATCGACCTCGTCGTCACGTCTCGCTTCCCGCGGACGCACCAGACCGCCGCCCTCGCCCTCGGGGGCCGCGAGGTTGCGAAACTCGAAGTGCCGGAGCTCGACGACGTGCGCGTCGGTGAGCTGGAAGGCCAGTCGATCGCCGACTACCGAGCGTGGAAGCGCGATCGTCCGCGCAGCGATCCGTTCCCCGGGGGCGAGAGCCTCGACGATGCGGCCGCCCGCTACGCCGACGCCTACCGGATGCTGCTCGCCCGCCGCGAGCAGGTCATGCTGGTCGTCTGTCACGAGATCCCGGTGCGGTACGCGATCAACGCCGCCGCGGGCTCGGACGACCTCGACCGGCCGGTGCACGACGTGCGCAACGCGGTTCCGTACCTCTTGGACGACCGCTCGCTCGCGGCCGCCGCCGAAGGAATTGCACGGCTCTCGCTCAGCGTGGTCTGATTTGCCATGCGCCTCTCGACCCACGGCCCGGCAGGGCGCGCGCAATTCAGGCGCACGATGCTGCAATCGCTGATCGGCAGCGCCGAGGCTGAGGTCGAGCTACGGCGCTCGCGGCGTCAGCGCCTGCGCGCACGTCGCGCCGAGCGGCGCCTCGACGAGCTGCGGCGGGAGCTGTCGGCGCTCGAGGAGGGGTACCGCCGGCCCCTCAGGCATCTCTGGCGGCGCTCGGCCGCCCTGGGGCGCGCCGTCGGCGTGCTGTGGCTCGCCGGCGCCGTGCTGCTCGGAGCCGAGATCGCGCTCGAGGGCGTCCACTCGACGACCGTGATCGTCGGCGACGTCGTCATGCTCGTGCTCAGCGTCGTGTGGTTCCTGCTCGCGGTCGCCCGCGTGCCGGTCAGCGAGCCGCGGAGCGCGGAGTCAGCTCCGCACGAGTGAGGGCGGAGCCGATCAGCGCCGCGAGCAGCTCGAGCGCCTGCACGTCGTCGTGCGTGAACGGGCGGTGGTCGGCGCTGTAGACGCGCAGCGCGCCGGCGGCCGGACGGCGCTGCGGCAGCGGGACGACGAGCGCGTGGCCGCGGGCCTCGCTCGGCCCGGACGCGAACACCTCGCCGCGCGGCGTCTCGACGACGGCAGCCTCGGCGCCGGTGAGCGCCCGTGCCTCGTCGACGACCTCGCGCAGCACGGCGCCCAGGTCGAAGTCCGGCGCCGCCAGCTCTGCCTGCGTCCGGATCACCTGCTCGAGCACGCGTTGACCCTTCATCAGCCGGACCATCGGCGGACAGCGCCGAATCCTTGAGCGCAGGACGGACGGGCGCTGCCGCGAACCGGGGAGGTGGCGTCCGGCGAGTCGCAGTCCGGATCGCCCTGCGGATCGGCCGGCGTGCCCCGACCCTCTCCCCTCGGGGCCGCCGTGCCGCCGCAGTAACGGTCAGCTAGCCGCGGGCGCGGGCCGGCACGCCGGCGACGACCTCGCCGGCGGCGACGTCTCGCGTCACGACCGCGCCCGCGCCGATCACCGCGCGCTCGCCGATCGTGACGCCGCCGAGGACGACGGCGCCCGAGCCGATCGACGCGCCCGAGCGCACGCGGACCGGCAGCAGTGTCCAGTCGTCGGTGCCGGCGAGCGCACCCGCCTCGTTCGTCGCCCGAGGAAACTTGTCGTTCACGAACATGACGCCGTGGCCGACGAACACCTCGTCGGCAATCTCGACGCCGTCGCAGACGAACGTGTGGCTCTGGATCTTGCAGCGCGCTCCGATCGAGGCGCCGCGCTGGATCTCGACGAACGGCCCGATGCGCGTTTCTTCGCCGATCCGGCACCCATACAGGTTCGTGAACGCGAAGACGATCACGCCGTCGCCGAACTCGACGTTGTCGATCAGCCGGTGGGGCGCTTCGTTCGCGGGCGCCGAGGGCACGTCAGGACGGCCGCGCTGCGACGCGCTTGACGATGCCCGCGACGTGCTCGATCTCCGGCGCCGTGAGCTCGGGGAACATCGGCAGCGAGAGCAGCCTCCGCGACCACTCCTCGGTCACCGGGAAGTCGCCGCGGCTGTGGCCGAGCATTGCGAGCGCCGGTTGGAGGTGCAGCGGCAACGGATAGTGCAGCCCGGTGGCGACGCCACCCTCCGCAAGCGCCTCGCGCAGGTCGTCGCGGTTTTCGGCGCGGATCACGTAGAGGTGCCAGACGGGCTCTGCCCATTCGGCGGGTCGCGGCACGACCACGGCATCCTCGAGCAGGCTGGTGTACGCGGCGGCATGTGCGCGGCGCAGCGCGTTCCACTCGTCCAGGTGGCGCAGCTTCACACGGAGAACCGCCGCCTGAATCGTGTCGAGCCGCTCGTTGCCTCCGATCACGACGTGCTCGTACTTGCTGCGCTGGCCGAGGTCGCGCAGCACCCGGATGCGGTCGGCGAGCTCCGCGTCGTCGGTCGTCACGCAGCCGGCGTCGCCGAAGGCACCGAGGTTCTTGCCCGGATAGAAGCTGAACGCAGCGATGTCGCCGAGCGAGCCGCACGGCCTGCCGCGGTAGAGGGCGCCGTGCGCCTGCGCCGCGTCCTCGACGAACACGAGCCGGTGCTCCTCGCACAGGGCGCGGATCCCGGCGGCGTCGCACGGGTGGCCGTAGAGATGGACGCCGGCGATCGCCTTCGTTCGCTCGGTCACCGCCCGCGCCGCCTGCTCGACGTCGAGCTGGCCGAGCTCGTCGCAGTCGACGAGCACGACCTTCGCGCCGAGCCGGAAGAGCGGCAGGACCGTGGCGATGAACGTGTTCGCAGGCGCGATCACCTCGTCGCCGGGGCCGATGCCGGCGACCTCGTACGCGAGCGCCAGCGCCGCGGTGCCGGACGACAGCCCGACGCAATGCTCCGTGCCGCAGCGTGCAGCCCACTCAGACTCGAAGCTCGCGACCTCGGCGCCGAGGATGTACTGCGTCGACGCGATGCTCGCGAGCACGGCGGCATCGATCTCGTCCTTGATCGTCGCGTACTGGCGCTTGAGGTCGACGAAGCTGACGCTCGTCACGCCGCCGGCCTGCACGTTGGTGGTCGGCGGCACGCCGTAGATGGTACTCAGCGCGTCGCGAGCACGACCGCGAGCAGGACGAGCGCGACGAGCGTGGGGGACCAGGTTCGGATCGCCCGGTAGGGCATCCGGCGGCTCCGCCTCAGCCGCGTCGCATGTTGCCGCATCGTCGTCATCCCACCGCCCTCCCTGACAGAAGATGGCACGGGAGCAGGGATTTGTCCATGCCTAGCCGCAGGACCTCCGGCCTGTGTAAGCCAATCGAACCGCGGGTAGGCATGTCCGGCATCTGCGTCTACTGTTCAGCAGTGCGGCTTAGCGTGATCATTCCGGCGACCGACGAGCCGGCGACGCTCGGGGAGGCGTTGTCGGCGATTCGCGCTGCCGCCGATCCGCCCGAGGAGATCATCGTCATCGATCATCCGCGGCGGCTTGGTGCGTCGGCGGCGCGCAACACGGGCGCGACCGATGCGATGGGGGACGTGCTCGTCTTCATCGACGCCGACGTCGCTGTGGCGCCGGACGTGTTTACCCGCATTCGGGCGCACTTTGCCGAGGATCGGGAGCTGACGGCGGTGTTCGGCGCGTACGACGACGATCCGTCCGACCGCAGCATCGTCTCCTCGTTCCGCAACCTTCTGCATCACCACGTGCACCGCGGCAGCCCCGGCCGCGCGTCGACGTTCTGGTCGGGCATTGGCGCGGTCAAGCAGAGCGCGTTCATGGAGGTCGACGGCTTCGACGAGCACTACGGCCGCCCCTCGATCGAGGACATCGAGCTCGGCGCCAGGCTGCTCGACGACGGCGCGAACATCGTTCTCGATCCTGACATCGAAGGAAAGCACCTGAAGACGTGGTCGCTCCGCGACATGGTCGCGACCGACATCCTGCGGCGCGGCGCGCCGTGGATCGCGCTCATCCTGCGGCAGCGCGCCATCCCGTCGACGCTCAATCTCGGCTGGCGTCACCGGTTGAGCGCGCTGATGTGCCTGCTCGCGATCGTCTTCGCTGCCACGAGCTACTTCTCGCTCGCGGCGATGGCGATGGTGATCTTCATCGGGCTCAACTGGCGCTTCTACCTGCTGCTGATCACGCACCGCGGCCCGGTGTTCGCGATCGCCGGACCGGCGCTGCACGCGCTTCATCACCTGTCCGCGATCGTCTCGGTGCCGATCGGCGTCGGCCAGCATCTACGCAAGCCTCGTCCCGTGCAGGTCGACCCGCTGCCGCCGGCACCTCGGCCGATCGACGGCTCGTCGGCGGGCGACGACCGCGCGGTCGCCGCAACGCGCTAGCCGCTCTCGGAGCGCAGCCGGCGTATCGGCTGAGGCGGCTCCTCGCCGGCCAGCAGCTCCTTGAGCCGCCCCCGTGCGCGGTGCAGCGCGACGTCCACCGCGTTGGTCTGCATGTCGAGCAGCTCCCCGATCTGGCGGCTCGACAGGTCGGCGCCGTAGCGGAGCGCGATCAGCTCGCGTTCGCGCGAATCGAGCGTGCCGAGCGCGTCGGCGATCGCCAGCCGATCGATCGCGCTCGCGGCGTGGTCGTCCGTCTGCACCCACTCGTCGATCTCGAGCTGCGGGCTTTGCTGCCGCCGCCAGTCGTCGATGCAGCGGCGGGCGATGCCGATCAGCCAGGCCAGCGGCTCGCCGCGCGTGGGGTCGTATGAGGAGCGGTAGCGCAGGGCGCGCTCGAAGACGTCGCTCGTGATGTCCTCGCTATCCGCGCGCGAGTGGACGCGGTACGCCACGTACGCGTAGACGCGGTCGATGAGCGGCTTCGGGTGACGCAGCGGATCGGGCGGCATCACTTGCTCGCTTCCGTGGTCGCCTTCTGCTCGAGCGCCTGGATCGACGGATCGAGCCGGTTCAGCGTGCCGGCCTTCGCCAGAGCGCGCTTGCTCTCGGCTCCGCTCGTCACGCGCGAGAGCGCCAGCCAGGTCTCCCAGTCGCCGTCGTCCTGTCGCAGCGCGTGCAGGAGCACGGTGCGCGCCTGCGGCCGTGCGCCGAGCAGGAGGTAGGACTCCCCGGCCACGACACGCGGCCGTGCAGACCACGGCATCCAGCGCCGTGCGGTGTTGGCGTCGGAGATCGCCTGCGCGTAGCGCCCCGAGTCCCGTGCCGACTCGGCCCGCGACAGCGCCTCGTTGCCGATCCAGCCGACACACGCGCCGGCGAAGCACACGACACTGGCAACAACGACGGCGGTGCGAGGCACTGCGGGCAGCTCGACGGCCCGCTCGCGGCGCCGCGCCGCGACGACCACAATCGACGCACAGAGCAGCGCCGTGCCGGTGACGCCGCTCAGTTCCCAATCCCAGTCGACGGTCGCATGGGCGAGGTATGCCGCGAACGCGGCGAATGCTCCCGCGGAGAGCGCATTCCGGTGGCGGGCGACGGCGTAGAACGGGACCAGCAGGAAGACGGCGAGGATGCCGAGCCCGACCGGGCCGAGCTCGGCCAGCGTCTCGAGGTAGAGGTTGTGCGCGTCGTGCGCGATCAACGTCGCCTTGCTGTCGGCGAGCCAGAAGCGGTCGAACGAGCCCGCTCCCGCACCGAGCACGGGGTGGTCTTCGTACAGGGTCAAGGAACCGCGCCAGAGGTCGCTGCGGCCGTTGCTCGACAGGCTGAAAAGCCGCTTGTTGAGGTTGCCCTCGACCGGGCTCGGTTTCGCCTGGAAGGCGTGGTACCCACGGCGGGCCGCGTCGACTGGGCCGCCGTAGTGCATGAGGCCGGCGACGCCCGTCGCCAGGCTGGCGAGCACCACAGCCGCGCCGACGACCGGCGCCAGCCGCCGTCGCACGAGCGCAACCTTCGCTGCCTCTCCGACTCCGATGCCCACCGCGAGCTGCGCCAGCAGCAGCAAGACAAGCCAGACCGTCAGCCGTCCGCCGGCCGACTCCGCCGCGTGCGCTCCTGCATAGCGGTGGGTCAAGGCGGACGAGCCGGCCGCCAACGCCACGGCGGCGGCGGGCAGCGCCGCCACGATCGCGAGGAGACCGACGCTCTGCAGCCTGCGCGGCGCAACAACGAACCACAGGACCAGGCCGACGACCAGTGCCAGCCAGCCGCCGCGGCTGAAGGTGAAGTAGGCGGTCGGTGCCAGGACGACCAGCGAGCCCGCAGCGACGGCACGGACGAGCGGTCTTGTGTCGCTGAGGAAGATGCCGAGCGCGAGCAGGATCCCCATCACGCAGAAGATCGCGAGTCCGTTCCAGTAGCCGACAGGCCCCGCGAGCCGGTAGCCGGCGAAGCCGTCGTATGTGCCGACGTGAAGCGGGAACAGCCGCGTCGCGAGCGCGTAGGCGGCGACGATCGTGATCCCGGCCTGGAAGACCGGCACGACCTGGCGTAGCAGGGAGCGATGCGCGAGCAGGAGGAACCCTCCGACCGCAGCGAGATAGACGCCCGCGCGCTCGAGCTCCTGCACCGAGGCGGCTGGATTGCTCGACCACGCGATCGAGAGGCCGATCCAGGCGACGAGGGCCGCGAGGGCGCCGATGAAGACCACATCGGTCCAACCGCCGTCGGTCTTCGCCCCGGCAAACCCCGCGAACGCGACGACGCCGAGTGCGATCAGCGCGCTCCAGCCCCACGACGGCGCGAAGTAGCCGCCCTGCGACGACACGAGCGCGATCGAGATGAGTAGGCACAGGCCGCACAGCACGAGCGTCGGGTTGCCGCGGAGAGCTCTCAGGTCCAATCGCTGGCGCACGGGAGTCCTAGGCCTCCGTCTCTATCGGCTTCGAGCCGGCGGTTCGTAAGATTTTCGGCCTGACGGCGGTATTCCTTTTTAGAACGCACTTTTTGACACGGAAGAAGGGGAGACATGGGAAGGTTCAGCAGGAAGCATGACGACCTCGGCAGGCAGCTCTCCGCTGCCCGTCCCCGGCCGTCGGCCGAGCTTGTGGAGGGCATTGCGGCCCGCATCTCGGCCCGGCCGACGCCTCGGCGCTACTCGCGCGTGGCGTTCGGCCTCGCGCTCGCCACGTTCATGGCGGGCCTGTTCGCGACGTTTGGCGGCGTCGGCTATGCGGCATCGGGTGTCACCGACACCGTCCGTGCGGTCAAGACGGCTGTGCACGTGACGTCCACGCCTCGGGCGGTCCAGTCGTCCGCCAAGGCTCAGTACGGTCACAGCCAGGTCGCTGCGGCGATCGCCAAGGTGAGCAAGCCGGCCAAGAAGCCGGCACCGGCTGTGAAGACAGTGGTGAAGAGTGGCAACCTGCCGTTCACGGGGCTCTCGCTCCTGCCGACGGTGCTCGTTGCGCTTGCGCTCATCGCGGTCGGCGTGCTTCTGCGCCGGCGCGAGGCGCTCCCGCAGAAGGACTAGCGCTCTCACTCACGCCTCAAGGCGGCGACCGCGTAACCAACCGCGGTCGCCGCCTGTGCGAGCACGGTCGCCGCCCCGACGCGGGTGCCCTGCGCGAAGGACCGGCGTAGGAGCACTGCGTAGGACGTGGCCGGCTGGCGAGGTGCCTGTCCGCCGTGTCGCCGCCGGTAGGAACGCGCGCCGGCGCCGTAGCGGAAGTGGCGCCGCAGGTACTCGTCGAGCCCGAGCGGCGCGTAGTGATACACGGGCGCCGCATCCTCGAAGACGAGCGGGTGGCCGGCCTCCGCGAGGCGTGCGCACCAGTCGCGGTCCTCAGCGGCCGCGCGCGGGAAGGCCGGGTCGAAGCGGACTGCCTGCAGGATCTCGCGCCGGCAGCAGATGTTGCTCGTCGGTGCGAAGGGCGGCTCGCCGTCGCCGGCGCGCGTCGCCTCGCTGAGCCACGTGACGATCTGCTGGGACGCCTCGGCGAGGGCGCTCCCGGTCTCACCGTTCACGGTCGGCCCGGCCACGACTGCACGCTCGTCGGCGGCCGCGCGCGCAACCATCAACCGGAGCCACGACGGGGGCGCGACGCAGTCGTCGTCGATCAGGCAAACGAACGATCCCGCCGCTGCTTCGACGCCGGCGTTCCGTGCCGCGGCCGGCCCCGCGCCGCCGGTCGGGACGACCCTGGCGGCGCCGTCGGCGGCCTCCATGGGCTGCGGCGAATCGTCGACGACGACGACCTCGTACTCGAACGGCGCGTCCTGAGCGGCGAGTGCATCAAGGCACGCGCGCAGCCGGCGAGGGCGGTCCCGGGTCGGGACGACGACGCTGGCCTGCACTACTCGCGGACGAGGTCCGGGTCGACGACCGCGACCGGGACGCCGCCCGCATCCAACGAGCGGTGCACAGCCTCGATCGTGCGCACGACCTCGAGCCCGAGCGCGGGCGAGGACCTCGGCGCAGGACCGCCGCGAACGGCGCGCAGGAACTCGGCCATTTCGAGCGCGAGCGGCTCCGCGGGGTCGATCTTGAGCGACAGCACGTCGCCGGTGCGGTAGGTCATCCGGTACTCGCCGAACGTCTCCGGATCCGGCAGGTCGGCCCCGGCGTCGAAGATGCGCACCGGCTCGTTGCTCGTGTCGTCGTAGACGACCATCTTGCGCGCGCCGACGATCGCCGTCCGCCGCAGCTTCGACGGCGCGAGCCACGAGAGCTCGACGTGCACGAGCGTGCCCGACGGATAGCGCAGGTTCACGAACGCCACGTCGGGCGTCGAGGGGACGATGCACGCGCGCACCGCCGCCGCCGCAGTGTCAGCGGTCTCGTTCAGCCAGTAGCTGAGGATGGAGAAGTCGTGCGGCGCGAGGTCCCAGACGACGCTCACGTCGGGCTGGTGCAGCCCGAGGTTCACGCGGCTCATCGTGATGAAGTAGATGTCGCCGAGCTCGCCGCGGTCGATGAGCTCCTTGATGCGCACGACGGGCGGGCTGTAGAGGAACGTGTGACCCGGCATCAGGACGAGCCCGTTCCGCTCCGCCTTGGCGATCAGCTTCTCGACCTCGTGCACGCCGTGCGCGAGCGGCTTCTCGACGAACACGTGCTTGCCGGCATCGAGCGCGCGGTCGGCGAGGTCGAAGTGGGTCGAGACCGGAGTCGCGATCGCGATCGCCTCGACCGCGGGGTCGTCCAGCACCGCCTGATAGTCGCCCGTCATCGCGACGTGGCGGTACCGGCGGGCGATCGTGGCACGCGTCTCGGTGTTCGTGTCGCAGGCATAGAGGACGCTCGCGTGGATCGCGTCCTCCGAGAGGACGCGCAGCAGGTTCGGGCCCCAGTAGCCGAGCCCGACGACCGCGACGCCGACGGGCGCGTGACGTCCGTTCGCGCTGTCGCCGGTCACGTCGTGCTGTCGCCCTTCAGGATCTTGACCGGCGTCCGGCAGAGCAGCCGCAGGTCGAGGCCGAGCGACCAGCTGCGCACGTAGGTGACGTCGAGGTCGAGTGCCTCCTTGAACGTCGTGCGCGCGCGGGCCGTCACCTGCCAGAGGCCGGTGACGCCGGCCGGGACGCTGAAGCGGACGAAGTGGTGCGGCTCGAACAGCTCCGTCTCGTACGGCATGCACGGTCGCGGGCCGACGAGCGACATGTCGCCCTTGAGCACATTGATGAACTGCGGCAGCTCGTCGAGGCTGAGTTTGCGCAGCCAGCGGCCGGTCGCGGTTACGTGCGCGGTCTGGTCGAGCTTGTAGAGGCTGCTCGCGTCGGGGGCGGTGTTGGTGTCCATGATCGTCTTCACATAATCGCGATGGATGGTGACGTCAGTGTCGGTGCGCATCGTCCGGAACTTGAGCATCGTGAACGGCACCATCCCGCGCCCGAGCCTGTCTTGGCGGAAGAACACCGGCCCGCGCGAGTCGAGCTTGATCGCGAGCGCGACTACCGCAACCAGCGGCGCGACCAGCAGCAGCACGAAGAGCGAGCCGACGACGTCGATGGCCCGCTTGACGACGCGGCCGGTCGGCGACAGCGTGCGCGGCGTAAAGCCGAGCAGCGGTATGCCTTCGACCGTGCGCACGTCGGCGATCGGCGTCATCACCTCGAACAGGCGCGGCACGACGTCGATCTCGACATCGGCGCCGTCCAGCGCCCTGATCGCGTCGATGAAGCTTTCGTGCGCGTCGCTCGAGAACGCGAAGATGGCGCGGTTGATCGCGTAGGCGGCCACCAGCTGCGGCAGCTCGTTCGGCGATCCGAGCACCGGCACGCGCGCCATCTCGCGGCGCATCTGCTTCGGGTTGTCGTCGGCAAACCCGACGACGTCGATGCGGTACTCCGGATGCTGCATCAGCTTGCGTGCGACGAGCTGGCCGACTTCGCCGGCGCCGACGATCACGGCCCGCTGACGGGAGCCGCTCGACGCGCGCACGATGCTGCGTACGAGGCCGCGCCCGCCGACGACGAGCGGGATCGCGGCGGCCCAGAACACGGCGATCGAGGAGAGCGGTGGATCGCCGCCGACCGCGAGGATGACGACGGCGCAGATCCAGGCGCCGCCGCTGAGCATCGCGAGCAGCTGCACGACCTCGTCGACGGTCGAGTGGTCGGGCGCCTTCAGCTCGCGGCTGTAGAGGCCCGCGGCGTTGGCGACGATCAGCCACCCGAGCAGGAGCACGCCCAGCAGCACGACACCAGGCACGCCCACCACACGCCCGGTGGTCGCGGTGGCGATGAAGAAGGCCGCGCCGAGTGCTAACGCGTCTGCGAGCGCCAGCACGAGCGGCAGCGGGCGGCCGGCCGGCCGGGCCTGGGGAAACGGCTCTGCCGGCGCGGACATGCCGACATGCGTCTCTAGCTCGGACTCGATCATGCCCGGAGGCGTCTCCCGGTTAGGTCTCTCACGGATATCCCTCTCTCCCTGGGGATACGTACTGGCCGCCGAAAACTGTAGGTGGCGTTTCCGGCAAGGGTAATGCCGAATCGTCTGGTGCCGACCTGGACGATTCGGGTTAGCGCCGGAAAATCGC
>JBKPRG010000124.1:0-9524 GCA_046765815.1 Actinomycetota bacterium | reverse complement strand
GCTCTAGGTGGTAGCCGATGAGTTCGTCGAGCTCGGGATGCCGCTGTTCGAGCGATCGTGCCACCGACTCGTGAAGCTCCGCCCTATCCAAGGCGCGAACTGCCGCATAAGCGACGTCGCGGATCAACCCGTGGTGGAAGCGGAAGCCATCCTCGCCCGGTAGCGCGGCGCGGTCGGGATGCACCAACCGACGCCGCGCAAGCGCCATCAGGACCGCGCCGACACCGTCCCTCTCGCCCTCTGGTGATGCGGCCTCGACCGCAGCCCGCCAGAACTCGCGGCCGACAACCGAGGCGCGCTCCAGTACCGCGCGCTCGTTCACCGGCAATTGATTGAGGCGGCTCTCGATCAGGGCTTCAAGTGTGGGCGGCGGCTCGTCCGCGTCAGCCGCGATCAGCTGCTCGAGGAAGAGCGGATTGCCCTCTGCTCGCTCGACCGTCTCCGGCGGAACATCTTCCACCAGCGACAACGCCAGCTCCAGCGACTCCGCCTCCGACAGCGGCTTGAGCGCGAGCGCATGGTCGCGCCATTCGGGCCGCGCGTCGAGCAGCTCGGGACGGGCGAGCACGAGTAAGAACAACGGTGCGTTGGTCCAGCCGTTGAGGTAGTCGACGACGTCGAGGAGCGTCGGAGTCGCCCAGTGCGCGTCCTCGAGCACGAGCACAACCGGGAGAGTCGCCGCCATCGTCTCGATCAAACGGCGCCAGGCCCAGAAGCCCTCGCTCTTGTCGTACGACGACTGCTCGCGCAGGCGCGCGGCCACACGCTCGGTATCGGGCTGGCCGGCGAGCTCCTCTTCAAACACGCCGACCTGTTGCAGGATCTCGACCAGCGGCAGCAGCGCCGCGCCCTTGCCGAACGCAGCACAGCGCCCCGTCAACACACGCGCGCTGCCGGCCACGCGGGCAACCAGCTCGCGCGCCAACCGTGTCTTCCCGATCCCGGCATCACCGACGACCACGACCCGCCGTGGCGCTCCGGCCTCGACCGCTTCCTCCAGCGCGGCCTCGAGCCGCTCCAGCTCCGCCTCGCGCCCGACGAGCGGGGTCTCGTAATGCCGCACGAATGGCTCCGAGCGCGCGTCGAAGCGCAGGACGCGGTAACCGCCCGCCGCCTCCTGCGGCACGACGTCGACCGCGCTCGGCACGAGCCGCAGCGCGTCGGGCCCGAGCAGGAGGTCGTCCGGAGCGGCCGTCTCGAGCAGCCGCCGCGCCGCCTCGTCGCCGGCGTCGCGCTCGATCGCGATCCGCGCGGACAGACCGGAGGGGAGCGAAGACTGAATCTCCGTCGCCGCGCTCAATGCACGGGCGACATCGTCGTCGTGCGCAGAAAAGACGGCCACCGTCTCCTCCGCCAGCAACTGTCGCGAGGACCCGCCGTGCCGCTCCACGACCAGCTCGATCTCGGCGAGCGCCGCGGCGGCCGCGTTGCGGTCGACCTCGGACTCACCGAGGAGCTCGAGCGCGAGCGCAACCACGCGCCGCTGGCCGTCCTCGCGCATCTCGACCTCGGCGGGCGCCAGGGCGAGCGCCGGATCCTGCGCGATGATCAGCCGCTCGAGCGAGCGCAGCTGCTCCCCCGGCTCGAGCCCGAGCTCCTCGATCAGCTCGAGCCGCGTCTCCTGGTACACGCGCAGCGCGTCGCGTTGCCGCCCGGCGCGGTAGAGGGCGAGCATCTGCAAGTAGCGCAGCCGCTCCCGCGTCGGGTGGCGGTGCGCGAGCGCCTCGATCTCGCCGACCACATCGGCATGCCGACCGAACTCGAGTTCCGCCTCGAGCCGCTCCTCGAGGGCGGTCAGCCGCAGTTCGTCGAGCCGCGCGATCTCGTCCTGTGCGAACCGCTCGAACGCGAGGTCCGAGAGCGCCGGCCCGCGCCAGAGCGCGAGCGCCTCGCGCAGGGCGGTCGCCCGCTCGAGCGGCTCGAGAGCCGCGGACGCGGTCAACGCCCGCTCGAACTGCACCGCGTCGATCGTCTTCGGGTCGGCGCGCAGCAGATAGCCGGGCGGCCGTGTCTCGATCGTCTGCGAACCCAGCACGCGACGCAGGCGAGAGACGCAGTTCTGGATGTAGGCCTCGACCGTCTTCGGCGGCCGGTCGCCCCACAGCTCGTCGATCACGCGGTCGGTCGAGACGACCTCGTTCGGGCGCAGCAGGAGCATGGCCAGGACGCCGCGCTGCTTCGGCCCGCCGAGCGCCAACGGCCGGCCTCGATCACGCACCTCGAGGGGCCCAAGCAGCCTGAATTCCATCGTCCTCCGGGCGAACGTACCACTGTGGTTAGCGATTTGTGAGTGGGATTTCGTGGACTGCAGGCATACGACCCGTGATCGAAAGGAGCGTCATGTCAACCGTCATCGAAAGGAGTCACCTCGTGAAGTCCGCCCGGCCCATCGCCCGATTCAGCGTCAGCCCCAACGAGCCCACCACCGCGGACACCGTGCAGGTTTTCGACTGCTCGAGCGACCCCCGAGACGTCGGCATCGCCTGGCGCGCCTGGGACTTCGGCGACGGGGCGACGTCGGTAGGCCTGGCGCCTGTACACCGCTACGCACAGGCGGGTGAGTACGAGGTGACGCTGACGCTCGCGACCTTCGACGGACGGGTCGGGATCCAGTCGCAAACCGTTGCGATCCGCAAGTAATCAGCCGCTGTGAACCACCCGCGGCTTCCTACACTGGAGTCGTGGAACGCAAGCTCGCCACCGTCATCTTCGTCGACCTGGTCGACTCGACGTCGCTGGTCACCACGAGCGACCCCGAGATCGTCCGGCGCCGCGTCACGCAGTACTTCGAGCGGGCCGCCGACTGCATCGGCCGCTTCGGCGGCACCGTGGAGAAGTTCGCCGGCGACGCAGTCATGGCCGCGTTCGGCGTGCCGCAGGCGCATGAGGACGATGCCGAGCGGGCCGTCCGCGCCGCGTTCGCGGTGCGGGAGTCGGTCGAGGAGCTCGGCCTCGAGGTGCGGATCGGCATCGAGTCGGGCGAGCTGCTCGTGGACGAGGGCGACTCGACCTTCGCCACGGGCGAGGCCGTCAACGTCGCCGCACGGCTGCAGCAGTGGGCCGCACCCGGCGCGATTGTGCTCGGGCCCGGCGCCCGCCGCCTGACGGTCGGCGCGGTCGAGGTCGAGGACATCGGCTCGGTCGAGATCCGTCCCGGCGAGCAGATCTGGTCGTGGCAGGCGGAACGCGTGCTCGAGGCGCGGCAGCGGCGCCCACGCGCGCCGTTCGTCGGCCGCGAGCAGGAGCTGCAGCTCCTCTCGAACTCGTACGAGCGCGCCGTGCGTGACAGCCGCGCGAACCTCGTCACGGTCTTCGGCGATCCCGGCGTCGGCAAGACGCGACTCGTCGAGGAGTTCACTGCCGGCGTCGAGCGCGCGACGGTCCTCACGGGCCGCGCGCTGCCGTACGGCGAGGGAATCGCATACTGGCCGATCGCCTCGATGGTCAAGGCGTCGGCGGGGATCACCGACGACGACCCGGCCGCTGAGGCGTTCGAGAAGCTGCGCCTCTCCTGCGAGAGCGAGGCGGTCGCCGACCTGCTCGGCGTCGCGCTCGGAGTCCTCGGTGCCGCCCAGGACGTCGACGCGGAGATCGAGACCGGCTGGGCCGCGCTTCGCTGGGCGGAGCAGCTCGCGGAGGTGCAGCCGCTGATTCTCGTCTTCGAGGACGTTCAGTGGGCCGACGAGAAGATGCTCGACGTCGTCGAGCACCTCGCGCGCTCGCTCAGCGGCTCCCCGACGCTGATCGTCTGCATCGCGCGCTTCGACCTGCTCGACCTCCGCCCCTCGTGGGGCGGCGGCAATCCGCGGGCGTCCGCGATCGAGCTCGCCGGTCTTTCGCACGACGAAAGCGCCCAACTGGCCGACGCGCTGTTGTCGCGCGACACGCCGCCTGCGCGCCGCTCGCTCGTGCTCGAGCGCGCGGAGGGCAACCCGCTGTTCCTCGAGGAGACCGCGCGGATGCTGCTCGACGTCGACGACGACGGCGCCGTCGACCGCATCCCCGACACCGTGCAGGCGCTGATCGCTGCGCGCATCGACCTCCTGCCGCAGGCCGAGAAGCGACTGCTGCAGGTCGCAGCGGTGATCGGACGCGTGTTCTGGCGCGGCGCTCTCGAGCGGCTCGTGCCCGACCTTCCAGTCGACGGCGGGCTCGTCGCCCTTTGCGACCGCGATCTGATCGGCGTCATCGAGCGCTCGACGATCCCCGGCGATCGCGCCTACCAGTTCCAGCACGTGCTGATCCGCGACGTCGCCTACGCGGCAATGACGAAGGCCGAGCGCGCCCAGCACCACCGGCAATTCGCCGAGTGGATCGGCGAGCGCGACGCCGACGACCTCGTCGAGATGATGGCGCACCACCTCGAACAGGCGGCTGCGCTGGTCGAGGAGCTTGACGGCCACGTCACGCCGGAGCTGGCGTCCGCGGCAGGCGCGGCGCTGCAACAGGCGGGCAGGCTGGCGATGCGCCGAGACTCGTTTGCGGCGGCACGCCGGCTGTTCCGGCGCGCCTTCGAGCTCGATCCCACCATCGAACGACGGTGGCTTGCCGCAGATGCAGCGCGAGGGCTGAACGAGGTCGGGACCGTGGCGCTGGAGATGGAGCGTGTCCGCGCGGAAGCGCACGAGGCGGGCGACCTGGTGTACGAGGGTCGCGCGCTGACGGCGCTTGCCGACGTGGCGATGGGACGCGACGGCGACCCCAGCCGCGCGTCGGAGCTTGCGAGCCTCGGGCTGGAGCTTCTGCCGGATGACGAAGTCGACGCGAGGACCGACGCGCTGCGTCAGCTGGCCGCCGCCGCGTGGTGGCCGGGCGACCTCAAGCGCGCGGAGCAGTACACGCGCGACGCGATCAACGTTGCACGACAAGCCGGCCGCCAGGACCTCTGGGTGCGCGCGATGGGGGCGCTGCAATGGCTGCTCGAGCTCCGGCTCGAGCTCGACGCGGCCGAGGACGTCCTCCGCTCGACCGGCGAGCATTGCGGCGAAGGCGTGCTCGCCGATGCGAGGTCGCATTTCGCGCTCGGCACGCTGCGCCGCATGCAGGGCCGCCTGATGGAAGCTCGCGTCGAGCTCGAGCAGGCACGCAGCCTGTACCTCGACGCGGGAGCGGCCGGCGACGCCGCCTGGGCGGGCCTCATCCTCGGCTGGATCAGCCTCGTCGAGGGTGATCCAGCGTCGGCCGAGCACGCGTTCAGGCACGCGGTGCGCGTCTACGTGACCACCGAGGATCACGGCCACCTCTGCGAGGCCGAACGCGCACTGGCGGAGGTCCTGCTCGAGACCGGCAAGCTCGACGAGGCCGAGCGGCACGCGCTCGCGGCCCAGGCGCACGTCAGTCCCAGCGACCTGACTTCGCGCTCGGCCACGCTGTCGACGCTCGGGCTCGTCCGGGCCGCGCAGGGTCGCGACGAGGAGGCGGAAGAACTGCTGCGCGAAGGGCTCGGGTTGCTCGAGGGGACTGACTATCGCCTGCTCGAGGTCGCCGCGCTGGTCGCCCTCGCGCGCTTCCTCGGCGCCCGCGGCCGCGACGACGAGGCCGCAGAGCTCGAGGCGCGCATCCCCGAGCCGGTGCCTGCATGGCTCGGCTCGGAGGATGCGCGCGTGACTGCTCCTACGTCGCCCTGAAGCGAATGTTGAGCGCGGTCTTCTTGCCGTGCGAATCGGTCGCCGTGAGATGGACCACATACAGCCGGCCCTTCACGAGACCGCCCCGCTTCAGCACCGCCTTCAGCCCGTAGCCGCCGGCGCGGGCCGCAATGCCGCTGACGGTGAACCGCGTCGTCGTCGCGCTCGTGCCGGCGATGCTGCTGGCCTCGAGGAGCGCGAGCTTCTTCGTGCTGCGGTACTTCGTCACGGTCATGCTCACCCGCATCCGCTCGTTCGTCGAGAACCGGGTGCTGAACCACTCGTTCAGGCCGCGCCGGACGCCGCTCAGCGTGCGTGAGCCGAGTTGCTTCAACACCGGGCTCGGGGGCGGAGGCGGCGGAGGAGGAGGCGGCGGCGGCGGCCCCGACACGATCGTCGTCACCGTCGCCGAGTTGTCGCCGGTGTTCGTGTCGGCGGGCGTCGACGTGAGCGACGCCGTCGCTGTGAGCGTGCCGGTCGCCGTCACCTTGGTGATCACGGTGACCTGCGCCACGAGGTTCCCCGACAGGAAGTCGAGGTCGCAGCTGAGTGCGGTCGTGCCCGTGCAGCCTGGGCCGCGAGTGGACGAGGACGAGACGAAGCTGACCTGCGCGGGCAGGTTGATCGTCGCCTTCACGTCACTCGCGACACCCGACTTGATCGCAGCGGTCATCGTGTAGATCAGCGTGTCGCCGATCGCCGGCGATGCCGGAGCGGCGCTGAAGCTGATCACGACGTCGGCCGAGCCTGCGCCGCCGCCACCACCGCCGCCACCCCCTCCTCCGCCGCCTCCGGAAGCGGGGGCGATGGCGGACGTTGCGGCGGAATCCGCCGACGCCGAGCCGCCGGTGTTCGTCGCCGTCACGGTCACGAGCAGCCGGGCCCCCTGATCGGCAGCTGCAAGCAGATAGGTGCTCGCGGTCGCGCCCACGATGAGGCTGCAGTTCGCACCGCCCGAGTCGCAGCGCTTCCATTGGTAGGTGAACGTCGGCGCTGGGCTACCGGTCCAGCTTCCGGTCGTCGCCGTCAGCGTCGCCCCGACCGTCGTCGTCCCGGAGATCGTGGGCGGCACCGTGTTCGACGGCACCGAACCAGACGCGGTCACGGTGAGAATGGCTGCGGACGAGGTCTGCCCGTCCGGGTTCGTGACCGTCACGGTCCGCGACCCTGCCGTCGCACCAACGGTCGAGATGTTCAGCGTCAGGTGGGTCGGGTCGCTGAACGCGGCGGAGTTCACCGTCACGTTGCCGTCGATCAAGGCGGCGATGCGGCACGCGCCCGACCCAGTGTCCCAGAAGCCCGAGCCCGAGCTCGACGTACCGGTCAGCGTCACTGTCACCGACGACTGGCCTACCGCCACCGAGGCGGGGCTGGCCGCGCTCGGCGTGGCGGGCGGCGGAGCCCCGATCTTCCCGACCTTGACGCCCCAGCTGTCCGTGCTGTCGGTGTACTCCTGGATCGTCCAGAACGTCTGGGCGTCGCAGGGATCGACGCTCGTCATCGAGTAGTCGCCCCAGCGGTACGTCGGGTCACCTGTGTCGACGTTGTAGTTCTGGCTGGCCGCCGTGTAGTTCGCCGGCGTCGTGAACGTCGATGTGCCGCTCAGCATCGACGAGACGGCGCCGTTCGGCCGTGCGTTGTTACCGCCGGTGGTCACGCCGACGACGGCGTGACCCTGGCCGCTGACGGCGATCGACGGCATCCAGAACGACAGCGGGTTGCTCGAGGCGTTGTCGAAGATCGTCCCGGAGCGAGACAGCGTCGGGGTTGTCGTCAGGTTCGCGAGCTCGTACCAGCGAACGGAGTCGCGGTCCTCTGTGCCGCCCGCGGTGCCGGTGTCATCTGTGCCAATCGCCTCGGCCGTGTAGAGCTTGCCGTTCCGGATCGAGGCGGTAGTCAGCCGCGAGTCGATGGCGTCGAGGTCCTTGCTGCTGCCCGCCACGGTCACGATCGACGGCTCCGAGTCGAGCGGCACGGTCACCGCGAGGTTGCCGGAGAGTGTCGGCGTTCCGCCCGGTTTGCTCACACGACGGACGTCGAGCTTGCCGAAGAAGTGACCGTCGACGCCGACGAAGTAGCCCTCCGTCGCGGCCGGATCGAGGTTGTCGACTCCCTGCGGGGTGTACGGCCCGTTGCCGGAGCCGTCCATCAGATGCCTGAACGCCGTCACGACGATCGGTCCGCCGCCGGTGACCGAGTTCTTGCGAATCACGAAAGCGTCAGTGTTTACGAACGAGCTGTTGATGTCGAAGATGTTCGTGCCGATGTAGAGCGCGTTCGCGTCGATGCCGAGCGTGTCGAAGTCCGCGAAGGCGTTGGAGTCGCCGCTCGGGCTCGCGAGATCCTGTTCGAACTGGAAGAAGGTCCAGACGGTCGAGTTGCTGATCGTCCCGGAGTCGCTGACGGCGATCAGCACGCGGTTGTTGACGAAGTTCGGCGGCGTGAAGTCGATGCACGTGACGAACCACCTGCCTGACAGCGGGTCGTAGCGGACGCGCGGGTCGGTGGTGTGGCTTCCGGCGGCCGGCGTCAGCACCGACGAGAAGAACGTGTCGAGCGTCGCGTTCAGCGATCCCTGCACCCCCGCCTTGCTGAAGACGCGGATGCGTCCGTTCACAGCGACGAGAAACTGGGACGGACCGACGGCGCCCATGCTGTCAGGTGGAACGAACTGCGAGTCGGCCGCGAGCGTCGCCCCGGTGAAGCTCGTCCCGACGGAGAGCTTCGGGCCGGCCGCGAGCTCGGTGCCGAACTTGGCGTCGGGCGTCACTGCAGGCGAGTCGGGGTTCGGGCGGCGATGGAGTCCGGCGTCGTGCTCGGGCGAAGCGACGCGCTCGGTCGACGCCCCTTTCGCGCGCTGCTCGACCATGATCGCCGACACCGTGCGCTGGATCCCGCGCGCGCCGGCCCATGGCTGCCCGACCTGTCCCCCGGCCGAGGCAGACCCGCCGTCCGCCAGGGCGGTGCCCGCGGCGAGGACCGCGATCGCGGTCACAGTGAGCACCCCAATGGTCCGACCCGCAGGGCTCTGCAAGACGCTCCAGGGTAGACCGACGAGATCGAAACGACAACGCGCGTTACCCCGGTAGCGTGGCTCCATGCCGCTGCAGAACCGCGTGACGCCGCTCGGCGAGCTGATCGCAGCTCCGGCGCGCGGTCTCGTGTACGGCAACCGCGGCTGTCTCCACGACGCCGGAGGCCGTATCTGCCGGCGCTGGGCGACGAAGCGCTGGATCGCCTGCCGGCTCGAGTTTCGCGGCTGGCGCCGGCGCCCACTGCTGCAGCCGGGGCGCTTCACCGAGCTGTTCTTCCTCGACGAGGCGACGGCCTTCGCGGCCGGTCACCGGCCGTGCGCGCTGTGCCGCCGCGAGGACTACAAGCGGTTCCTCGCGCTCACGGGCGCCGGCGGCGCGGACGAGATCGATGCGCGCCTACACGAAGAGCGGACCGGCGCGCGTCCCACAGCGAACGGCAACCTGCCGGACGGCGCGTTCGTGCTCGTGGACGGCGCAGCGTGGCTGGTGGCCGGCGGGCGGCTGCGGCGGTGGACGCCCGCCGGCTATACGGATACGCGCCCACTCAAGCAAGCGGTTCTCATCACGCCGCCGACGCTGGTCGACATCCTGCGCTCGGGGTGGAGCTCGGACGCGGTGCCGCTGTTCCATCCGAGCGCCAAACAGGTGTCAGGCACTTTCAAAAGTGCCTGACACCTTTGAGGCGGTTCGTCAGGCAGTCGCGGTCGCAGGCACGTCGCGTGTGCAGTAGGCGCACGCGACGGCGGCGGTGGGGATGTCGCTGAGGCAGTGCGGGCACTTCTTCACCGTCGGGTCGGGCGGCGGTGCGTGGCGGTAGCGCTCCGTCAATGCGTTGACCGGCTTGACGACGAAGTAGAAGACG
>JBKPRG010000123.1:0-8878 GCA_046765815.1 Actinomycetota bacterium | reverse complement strand
CGCATCCGCGAGGACGTCGAGTCGGGCGCCCAGAAGCAACAGCGCGAGTACATCCTCCGCCGCCAGATGGAATCGATCCGCAAGGAGCTGGGCGAGGACGACGGCTCCGCCGCCGAGGACTACCGGACGAAGATCGCCGAGGCCGGCATGCCCGACGCGGTGCGCGAGCAGGCGGAGCGCGAGGTAGCGCGCCTCGAGCGCATGGGCGACCAGAGCGGCGAGTCGCAGATGATCCGCACGTACCTCGATTGGCTGCTCGCAGTGCCGTGGGGCAAGCGCTCGGAGGAGCGGCTCGACCCCGCGCACGCCCGCGAGGTGCTGAACAACGACCATGCCGGGCTGCAGGACGTGAAGGAGAGGGTCGTCGAGTACCTGGCCGTCCGCAAGCTGCGCGAGGAGCGCGGCATCGAGGAGGACAAGCGCTCGGGCGCGATCCTGACCCTGATCGGGCCGCCCGGGACGGGCAAGACCTCGATCGGCGAGTCGATCGCGCGTGCGCTGAACCGCGAGTTCGTGCGCATGTCGCTCGGCGGCGTCCACGACGAGGCCGAGATCCGCGGCCATCGCCGCACGTACATCGGCGCCCTGCCGGGTCGCCTGGTGCGCGCGCTGCGCGACGCCGGGACGATGAACCCGGTGATCCTGCTCGACGAGGTCGACAAGGTCGGCGCCGACTGGCGCGGCGACCCGTCGGCCGCGCTGCTCGAGGTGCTCGACCCGGCGCAGAACCACTCGTTTCGCGACCACTACCTCGACGTCGAGCTCGACCTCTCGCAGGTCGTCTTCATCGCCACCGCCAACATCGCGGAGACGATCCCCGGCCCGCTGCTCGACCGGATGGAAGTGATTCGCTTCGACGGCTACACCGTCGACGAGAAGGTTGCGATCGCCCGTGGCTACCTGTGGCCGCGCCAGCGCGACCGCAACGGGCTGCGTGAGGACGAGGTGGGGATCAGCGACGAGCTGCTCGAGACGATCGTCGCCGAGTACACCCGCGAGGCGGGCGTGCGACAGCTCGAGCGCGAGCTCGGCAAGCTGCTGCGCAAGACTGCGACGCGGATCGTGTCCGGCGACGTCGAGGCACCCGTACAGGCCGACCTCGCGCTCGTCCGCGACGCGCTCGGACGGCAGCGCTTCTACCAGGAGTCCGCCGAGCGCACGGCGGTGCCGGGCGTTGCCACCGGGCTTGCAGTCACCGGCACGGGCGGCGACGTGTTGTTCGTCGAGGCGACCTCGATGAAGGGGCCGGACGGCCTCGTGCTGACGGGTCAGCTGGGCGACGTGATGAAGGAGTCGGCGCGGATCGCGCTCTCCTACGTCCGGTCGCACGCCGACGAGCTCGGCATCGACGAGGACGCGTTCGACGACCGCGCGTTCCATGTGCACGTGCCGGCGGGCGCGATCCCGAAGGACGGGCCGAGCGCCGGCATCACGATGACGACGGCGATCGCGTCGCTCCTCTCGGGGCGGCCGGTCAAGCACACCGTCGGCATGACCGGCGAGGTCACGCTGCAGGGCCGCGTGCTCCCAATCGGCGGCCTCAAGCAGAAGGTGCTCGCCGCACATGCCGCCGGTCTGACCGACGTGATCATCCCGGAGCGCAACCGGGCCGACCTCGACGACGTCCCGGAAGACGTGAAGAGCGAGATGTCGTTCCACCCGGTGATGACGCTCGACGAGGTCCTGGCGCTCGCGCTGGAGTCCTCGCCGTCGGCACATGCGCTGCCGTAGCTGCAAACCGATTCCCGTGGAGGTCCGCCGCACGGCGGACCTCCTGGAACGGCGCTGGACCGTCTCGATCATCTGGGCGTCGCACGAAGGCGCGGTGCGCTTCAACGAGTTCTCGCAGTCGCTCGGCTCGATCCCGCCGGCGACGCTGGCGACGCGGCTGGTCGAGCTCGAGGAGGCGGGAATCCTCGAACGGCTGACGATCGAGGGACGACCGCCGCGGACTGAGTACCGCCTGACGCCGCGCGGCCGCGAGCTGCGTGGGCTCGTGACCGCGCTGCGTCGGCTGGCCGGGGCTTAGACCACTGGGCAGTTCACGACCAGGCCCGTCTTCGTGATCGTGACCTGGCCGGCCGCCTTCGCCTTGGCGATCTGCGCGTAGGACGTGAGCAGACGCGGCGCGACGCCGGCCTTGAACGTGACCTTGATGATCCCCCACAACGGCGGGTACTTCGTCTGTCCCGACGCGAGGGTGTCCTTGGTGATGTTGTGCTGCTGCGGACCGACGGGGTTCGTCACCGTGTACAGCGGCACGACGGCGTTGCCGGGCGCAACCTTCACGGGGCCGAGGTCGTAGTAGTGGATGGTCCGGCCGCCGGAGAACCCCGCAACCTTCTTCTGGCCGAAACCGAGCACTGGGCAGTTGACGACGGTGCTCGTCTTGGTCACCGCCACGTCGCCTGCCTTGACGGCCGCGTCGACCGCGGCCTTCGACGTGAGCAGTCGCGGCGTCACGCCGTCCTTGAACGTGACCTTGTTCACCTGCCAGAGCGGTGAATAGTCGGCCCGGCCGGGCACGGTGTCGATGATGTTGTGCTGCCCGGCTGCGGGATTGGTCACCGTCCAGATCGGTGCGAGCTTGTTGCCGGGCTTCAGCTTGATCGGGCCGTAGTCGAAGTAGCCGACGCTCTTCCCCTGGAAGAAGCCGGGTACGACGGGTTGCTTGAGCGATCCGCTCGCGGCCGCCGGGGCCGCAACGGCCAGCGCTGCGAGCGCGAGCACGATGAGTCTCTTCACTGTGGTTCCTCCTTGGTCGATGGGACGACCGTAGGAGGCGTTTCTTGCGAGTCTCTTACGCGACCCGAGATTTCATACGGCCGTAACGATCCGCTCGCGATGATGCTGCGATGAGCTACGTCCTGGTCGTCGACGACGAGCCGATCGTCCGCGAGGTCGTCGTCAAGTACCTCCAGAACGAAGGCTTCGACACGCTCGAGGCCGAGGACGGGCTCGAGGCCCGCGCCTTGCTCGAGCGGGAGGCGCCGAGCGCCGTCGTGCTCGACGTGATGATGCCGCGGCTCGACGGGCTCGAGCTCTGCCGCTGGATTCGCGCCCGCTCGGATGTGCCGGTGATCATGCTGACCGCGCTCGGCGAAGAAGCGGACAAGATCGTCGGCCTCGAGCTCGGTGCGGACGATTACGTCACGAAGCCGTTCTCGCCGCGTGAGCTCGCGGTGCGGGTCAAGGCAGTGCTGCGGCGCGCAACTGTCGGCGCGGCGAAGGCGGAGCGGCTCGAGGTCGGCGGCCTCGCGATCGACTCGGGCACCCGCGAGGTGCGCAAGGCCGGCGGGACGCTGCGGCTGACGGCGATGGAGTTCGACCTCCTCTGGTTCCTCGCCTCGCATCCGCGGCGGGTCTTCTCGCGGGCGCAGCTGATGGAGTCGGTATGGGGGTACCAGGCAAGCTTCGACACGGGCACGCTGACCGTTCACATCAGACGGCTGCGCGAGAAGATCGAAGACGACCCGTCGTCGCCGACCCACCTGCAGACCGTGTGGGGCGTCGGCTACCGCTTCCAGCCGTGATCGTCGTCGCGCTCGTCCTCGGCTTCGTCACGCTCGCGGTCGGGCTCGCGGCCGCGCTGATCGTCCGGCTGCTGCCGACGATGCGGCTGCAGCTCGTCGCGTTCGCGCTCGTCGCCGTTGTGCTCCCGCTCGGCGCGGTCTTCGGGACGGGTCTCGTCATGTACCACATGCACGACGACGTGAAGATCCTCGCCGTGTCGAGCGCGTCGGCCCTTGCGGCGGTCGTCGGCGCCCTCCTCCTCGCACAGTGGATCCTCGGCTCGACGCGGCGGCTGAACACGGCCTCGAAGAAGATCGCCGCGGGCGACCTCGCCGCGCGAGCGCCGGAGCAAGGGCCGCGGGAGCTCGCGGAGCTCGGCCGTTCGTTCAACCAGATGGCGCAGTCCGTCGAGGAGCTGTTCGACGCACGCCGGCAGCTGGTCGCGTGGGCGTCGCACGACCTGCGGACACCGCTCGCGTCGATCAACGCGATGCTGGAGGCGCTCGAGGACGGCCTCGCCGAGCCGGACGAGTACCTGCCCGTCCTGCGCGAGCGCGTCCACGTGCTGAGCGGCATCGTCGACGACCTGTTCGAGCTCGCGCGCATCGACGCCGGCGCCCTGACGCTGGAGCTCAGCGACGCGCCACTCGACCGCGTCGTCGCCGACTGCGTGCGCGGCTTCGAGGCGCAGGCACGGTCGCAGCACGTCCGTCTCGAGGCGCGAGTCGCGAACCCGCTGCCGGCGGTGCGCTGCGCGCCCGACAAGGTCGAGCGAGTGCTCTTCAACCTGCTCACGAACGCGCTGCGGCACACTCCGTCGGACGGCTCGATCGCGGTGCTCGTGACGGCCGGGCCGGAGATGATCGAGGTCGCGGTCGAGGACTCGGGCTCGGGCCTCGAGCCGATCGCCGAGCGGCGGATGTTCGAGCGCTTCTGGCGCGGGGACCCGAGCCGCAGCGCCGACGGCGCCGGCCTGGGGCTCGCAATCGCGCAGGGCCTGGTCGAGGCGCAGGGCGGCCGCATCTGGGCGGAGAACCGCCCCGGCGGCGGGGCACGGGTCGCGTTCGCACTACCGCTCGCCGCGTGAGATGAAGCTGCTCGCCGCGGCCGTCGTCGTCCTTCTCGCCGGGCCGACGTGGCGGTCGGAGCCGTCGCTCCCAGTCGCGCGCGGCGAGGTCGCGGCCGCGGCGGTTCGCGGCGAGATCGCAATCGTCGGCGGCTTCCTGGCCGACGGCGGAAGCTCGAGGCGGGTCGACCTCTACTCGACTCGGACGAGGACGTGGCGTCGTGTCGCCGACCTGCCCGTCGCGGTCAACCACACCCTGGCGGCCGCGGGACTTGGTCGCCTGTACGTCGCCGGAGGCTACGGCCCGTCGGGCCGCCTCAGCAGTGCACGGGTGCTCGACCGCGGCCGATGGCGGGCCCTGCCACGCTTGCCGTACGGGCTCGCCGCCGGCGGCGCCGCGTTCCTCGGCGGGAACCTGTACCTCGTCGGCGGCGTCGCAGGTGCTCCAGACCGCTCGGTGCTCGTGCGCCGGGCGCTCGTCCTCGATCTCGCGCATCCCGACCGGTGGCGCTTCGTTCCGGCCCCCGCGCCGCGCGAGCACCTCGCGGTGACGGTGGCGGCGGGACGCATCTACGCGCTGGGCGGACGAACCGCCGGCTTCGACACGAACCTCGCGCTCGTCGAGTCGTGGCGCCCGGGCGAACGCGCGTGGAGAACTGAGTCGTCCTTGCCCGAGCCGCGCGGCGGCACGGGTGCCGCGGCCGTCGGGAGCACGATCATCTCGATCGGCGGGGAGGCACCTTCGGGAACGCTCGGGAACGTCTACGCGTACGACCTCGTACAGCGTGCTTGGCAGCAGCTGCCGGACCTGCCGACGCCGCGTCACGGCCTCGGCGTGGCGGCGGTCGGCGGCCGCGTGTACGCGATCGGCGGCGGCCGCACTCCCGGTCTCGCGGTCAGCGATGTCGCGGAGTCGTTGGCGGTCGGCTAAGCGCGCCGCGGGCTCAGGCCGCGCGCAACAACGAGAGCGTCGTCTCGATCTCGGCCTCGAGTGCTTCGTCACTCGAGCCCCAGAGCGGGCCGCTGCCGTCCGTCACGAGCGCGGTGACGCGCAACATGCCGGCAGGTGTAACGGGCTCCGACTCTTCTTCGAGGGTATGCGCGAGCACCTCGAGCGATGCCCTGCGGTGCCTGACGGCGATCAACAGAGGCGGGTAGCTCGTTCGTGGACGCTCGCGAGCCATGGCCAGGATGCGCCGCAACGAGCGCGCAAGCACACAGCGCTCATGCTGCGAGACGAGCTGGGCGGCACGCCACTCGTACGCCGGCGGAACCACGCGGCCGGTTGCGGTCCGCAGCCAATCGTCCGCCCGGCGGCGCCGGGCGATCAAGGCGCGGATGGCGCGCGCGGCATGGACAAGCGCGAAGAGCGCAGCCGACACCGCTGCGATCCCGACCCACCGGTCGTGCCCGGACGCCCACCATCCGGCGACCCCGGCGAGAGCAAGAGCGACCAGCCCAGCAGGCAATGCCAGCGAACGTCCAAGTCCAGGCATGCCACGGAACTGCATGCTTCGAAGGTAGCTCGCGGGACGTGCCTCAGGACGGGGTCGAGACAGTGGCCGAGTCGCTCGCCGTCGGAGGCTGCTCGGGCATCCCGCCGATCGCGGTGTCGGCCGGCACGTTCTCCTTTCGCGCGAGGAAAACGAAGGGCAACGCGAACACGGAGATTCCCGCTCCGAGGAGGTATGAGCCGGCGTAGCCCCACGCGTCGGCGGCCCGCCCAAGCACGGGCTGGGCGACGACGCCGCCGCTCGATCCGAACATCGAGTCGAACGAGAGAATCGTCGCCCGCTGCTGGGACGGAATCAGCCCATTCAGATACGCGGAGTGGATGGGCGCAGTGGCGGCGAACAGCAGGCCCCAGATCACGATCAGGCCGACGACCGCCCAGAACCGGTCGGCCACTCCGATCAGGGCCAGCGTCACCGCACTTGCGGCCGTCGCCGCGAACAAAGCGGAGGTGCGACGCCGGAAGAGCCTCCGGACCCACGGCGCCGCGAAGCCTCCGACGATCTGGGCACCCGCGACGATCGCCGCCACAAGCCCTGCGATCCCATACGCATTCGGATTGCCCCGCAACTCGAGGAGATAGGGCTGCAGCGCGTAGAAGGCGTAGATCCCGACGCCCGCAGTGAACGGCGACGCGAGCATGATCCACTTCACCGCGGGAACGCGCCAGCCGTACTCGATCGACGCGCCGGCGATCCGCTTGACGCCCTCTAGGACTCTGTCGTTCGGCGTGGGCGTGAAGCCGATGTCGCGCATGAAGACAAACGCGACCACGAACATCACCCCGAGCACGACGGCCCGGACCACGAACGGCACGCCGAGGCTCGTCACCTGGGCGATGTACCCACCGGCGACCGAGCCGCTGAGCATCGCCGCCCCGGTCACGACCTGTCCCTTTCCGAAGACCGATTCAAGATTCCCGCGGAAGCCGGTCGCGTGCAGCGCGTCGACAAGCCATGCGTCGACGGCGCCGGAGAAGAACGTGAACCCGAGCCCGATGAGGATCGAGACGAGCGCCCACGCCCAGAAGGGCCCATTGATCCGCCAGAGCAGCACGTAGAGCAGGGTGCTGCCGGCCAGGGTCAACGTTCCGAGCAGGTACGAGGCGCGGCGCCCGACGGAATCCGCGACGATGCCCGTTGGGATCTCGAACAGGACCATGCCCGCGGTGAAGAAGGCGTTGGCGGCGAACGCCTCGAGGTTCGAGAGCCCCGCATCGAGAAGGAAGATCGTGTTGATCCCCCAGATCAACGACGCCGCGAGCGTGTTGCCTAGGAGAAGAACGAGATAGATCCGTTGCACGGAGCTCGCCGTGGGCGTGCTGCGAATGACGTTCGCTCCTTCGGAAAGGGGGATCGGGCGAAGTCCACGCTAGCTTCTCCCCGTCGCGTGCCCGAGCGAGCCGAGAGCCGTTTGCACCGGGGCTACAGTTCGGCTCGTTTCGAGCCCCCGTAGCTCAGTGGATAGAGCAGCGGTTTCCTAAACCGCGTGCGCAAGTTCGATTCTTGCCGGGGGCATCAGCGAGAGCGTCATCAGTGGCCGGCCAGGCGGCGGCGCGGCGGCCGCCGCTTGCTCGATCGGCTTGGCTCGAAAAGGGGCTGAGCGGCGGCCGCTAACGGCGGTTCTCAGCCCGCGGTACACCCGGAGCGGCTCAGCGGCGACCGAAGAGAAGCGCCCAGCCGTTCCCCGGTGCGGACGGATTTGGTCGGCGGTTGTCCCGACCTTTGATCCCGACCCGACCGCCACCGTCCCGGCGCGGCTCGTCGGCGAAACGCGGAACCACGTGCAGGTGCGCGTGCATGTTGGGTACGTCGTCAGCAGACGACGGGAACGATGTCCACGACAAGAAGTAGCCATCTGGCTTCAGCCGCGCGTCTTGCTCGGCCTTCGCCTTCAGGAGCAGTTCCTGTATCGCGGCCCATTCGTCGGCACTGAAATCGAACGGAGACGACTTGTGAGCCTTGGTAACGATGATCCCGGACCCCGGGAGAACATCTGGCGGGTCGCCTGGATCGCGAGAGGATGCGTAGACGCACCATTCGTTCTCCAAGTACACCTCTGCGCTCCGAAGCGCCGTTCTCTCGCAGAAGACGCAGCCGATCACCTTTCCGATTGTGTCAGTGCATGACGCTGACGAACGTGCCGCGAATCGAGAAGAGGCCACTCTCGGCGGTTCGAGTTCCGCCGTCCGGCTTCGCCAGTGTTCGGTTGAATTGAACTCTGGCAGCTTGCTACCCGAATGGCCCCGGTGTAGGTTCGGCCGTCACGTTCGATCGACAGTCAAGGCAAATCCAACAAGAGGGGGCATCCCATGACGACGGTCATCGCGTCGTTCAACGTCTCTGACTACGACCGTTGGCGCGCAGGCTATGCCCATGCGGTAGGCGACCCGAAGCTCCTCACCTGGCGCATCTGGCGGGGACAAGAGGATCCGAACCGCGTCCTCATCGAGGAGACCTTCGACTCGGCCGACTACGCCCGTCAAGTCTTCACGTCCGAAGCCACTCGCAACGCCATGACCTAATGACGGCGTCGATCTTGCGACTCTGACCCTCGAATATCTCGACGAGGCCAGCTGAATCGACCTGGGACGACCTTACGCGAGTCGGGGCAGCGTACGCCAACTGGTCGAGTGACCTTACGCCTGAGGGCGGAACTTAAATCGAGATTCCCGTTCGGCTGGGCGAGCGTCCTTACGCCCGAAGGCGCTTTGCCAGGAGGATTGCCGCTGGCGGTAGGGCGCTGCGCCTTGCCGAACAAAGTCTGTCGTTGTGCGCACCCTTCGCC
>JBKPRG010000122.1:0-16848 GCA_046765815.1 Actinomycetota bacterium | reverse complement strand
GAGCTCGACGTGTAGCGCGTCGTTGACCGCTTCGACGAGCGTCAACTCAGCCACGGAGGTTCTCCGGCGGGTCGACGTAGGCGTGCCTGAACAGCAACTCCGGGTCGGCCGGCGGCTCGGCCTCGGCGGCGGTGATGCCGGCGCGCAGCAGGTCCTCCGCCTCCTTGCGCGTCGCGGCGACCAGTGCGTCGTCGAGCAACCCGAGCCGCTGGAGGAACCGCTCGTACTGCCCGACGCACTCGCGCGCACGTTCCTCCTCGACGCGCTCCTGGTCGATGTACGCGCTTGGGTCGTCCGCGGTCGCATGCGGCGCGGCGCGGTAGTGCACCGCCTCGATGAGCGTCGGGCCGTGTCCGGCGCGCGCCCGCTCGACGGCGGCGCGCGCAGCCTCGTAGACGGCCAGCACGTCGAGCCCGTCGACACGCACGCCGGGGATGCCGTAGCCGACCGCCTTGTCGGCGAGCGAGTCGGCGCGCGTCTGCGCGTCGAGCGGCGTCGAGATCGCCCACTGGTTGTTGTTGCAGACGAAGACGACGGGCGCGTCCATCACCGCGGCGAAGTTCACACCCTCGTGGAAGGCGCCCTCGCTCGTCGCGCCGTCGCCGAAGAACGCCATCGCGACTGCGCTCTCGCCGCGCAGCTTCTTCCCCCACGCAAGGCCGGCGGCATGAGGCACGTGCGTCCCGATCGGCACGCAGATTGACGCGATGTTCCAGTCGGCCGGGTTCCACCAGCCGGACGGATGCCCGCGCCACCACTGCAGGATCGTCTCGGCGGGCATGCCGCGCACGAGCCCGATCGCCGACTCGCGATACGAGGGGAAGATCCAGTCGTCGTCGGTCAGCGCGTAGGTGGCGCCCGCCTGGATCGCCTCGTGGTTCCAGTAGATCGCGTAGGTGCCGATGCGGCCCTGCCGGTGATAGACGACAGAGCGCTCGTCGTACGTCCGCAGGAGCACCATCCGGCGGTAGATCTCGAGCAGGTCGCTCTCGCTGAGGCCGTCCGGGGCGGCGTCGGCATCCAAGCGCCGAAGGGCGTCTGTGGCCGCCATGCGGCGCGAAAGCTAGCGCAGTTGGCGTTGTTGCCAGGCGACCATGTCCGACATCGAGCGCAGGTCCATGCCGTGCGCGGTCGGGTACCAGCGCACGAGCGGATGGTCCGGCGCCGCGCGGATGAGCGCGACGAGTTGCGCGCGGGGCACGATCTCGTCGGCGGTGCCCGCCTCGAAGAAGAGCGGTGCGTGCGCCTTCTTGATCCAGTACCGAGGCACGGGCCCGCCGCGGCCGGCGATGATGCCGATCGCCTTCAGGCGCGGCTCGTCGCCGGCGAGGATCGCGGCCGTCTGGGCGCCGAGCGAGAAGCCCACGAGCCCGAGGCGGTCGGAGTCGACGTCCTTGCGCGCGGCGAGCACGTCGAGCGCACGCCGGGCGTTGACGACGAGCGGCTTGAACGCCAGCGCGTCGTTCGGCTGCGAGATCGACATCGTCACGACTCCGCGCTTGGCGAGCTGTACCGCAGGCAGCAGGAGGTCCTCGCGGTTGCCGCCGCTGCCGTGCAGGAAGAGCACGGCGGCATGCCTGCCGGGCGTTCGCGGGACGATCACGAACGCGTTGATCTGCCCAACGGCGGCGTATGTCACGACGTGCACGGTCGCCTGCGGCCCCGACGCGGCGACGCCGAAGTCGCGGACCTGGAGCGGCCGGCCGCGGTCGTAGGCGAACGGATCGTGATGCGATGCGCCGCAGCCCGCGAGGAGCAGCGCGGCGCTACACCAGCACAGCGATCGCATCGCGCTTGGCTTCGAACACCGCCTCGGCGACGTCACCGAGATCCTCCCCGTCCGCCTGCAGCGGCAGCGGACGGTCGCAGCGCACGACGATGCGATCGAGGTCGTGGCCGGTCAGCACGTCCGCCGCCTCGAGCTGTCCCTGTCCGCGCACGATGTAGCGGACGAGGCGCGGGACGTCCCGCGCCCGCACGCCCGTCGGCGCGACGTAGTCAATGCCGTCTTCGAACCGCGCTGCGGGCGCGACGTGCAACGGCACCGAGCCGGCATACGAGTATGGGTCGGTATTCGCGACGAGGATGAACGCCGCGCGACCGACGCCCTCGATCTCGAGCGCGGGGTCCCAGCGGCCTCGTCGCTCGATCAGCATCTTCAGGACCATGCGTAGGAATGCGACGTCGCCGGGCCTCGCCCCACCCGCGTCGCGGCCGAGCTCGTTCAGTCTCCGGACGGCCTCGCCGTCGAAGCCGAGCCCCGCGGAGAAGCAGAAGCGGCGGCCGTTGACCGCGCCTACCCCGATGCGGCGCCGGCGCCCCGCGGCGATCGCGTCGCCGATCTGCTTCGCGGCCTCGACGGGGTCGCGCGGCAGGCCGAGCGCGCGCGGCAGCACACTCGTGCCGCCGCCGGGCAGGAACCCGAACGGCAGATCGCCGTCGGGGGCGCCGTTCAGAGCCTCGTTGTAGGTGCCGTCGCCGGAGAAGACGAGGATCGCATCGAACCGGCCCGCGAACTCGGCCGCCAGGTCGGTCGCGTGGCCCGCGCGCTGGGTGAACGTGGTCTGCAGCTCGACCCGCTCGCGGAGCACGCGCTCGACGGCGGTGATGCGCTCACCGGTGACCTGCGTGGAGTACGGGTTGACGATCAGCGCTGCGCGTTTCAACCTTGCGAGCATGCCACGGCGGACCGCCCTGATCGTCGCCGTGCCGGAGGCGGAGGAGGCGGTCGGCGAGCTTCGGCTGCGCCACGACTGGTCCGCTCCGCTCGGCGTGCCGGCGCACGTGACGATCCTCTTTCCGTTCGCACCGCCCGAGCGGTTGGACGAGGTCGAGCTCGCGCCGCTCTTCCGCGCCCACGCGGCCTTCGACTTCGAGCTGACGCGGCTCGAGACGTTCCCCGGCGACGTCGTCACGTGGCTGACGCCCGAGCCGGCGGAGCCGTTCGTGGCGCTCACGAATGCGGTCTGGCGGCGCTGGCCCGAGTTCCCACCGTACGAAGGCATCCACGAGGTCGTTATCCCGCACCTCACGATCTCCGACAGCGGCCGGCTCGACGCCGAGCTCGACCTGCCGATCGCCTGCCGCGCCCGCGACGTGACGTTGATCGAGGAAGACGAGCACGGCCGCTGGGCCGAGCGCGCGCGGTTCGCGCTCGGCCCAGCTCCGTGACGACCTACGGCAGTAGGAAGTCCATCGCCGGCGTCGAGTCCAGCGTGTAGAGGAACGTCTGCTGGTCCTGCGTCGGCGAGGTGGTGTTCGAGAACGAGAAGGCCGTTCCGTCGTAGAAGCGCGCGCCCTTCCCGGCCGGCTGCTCGAGCGGCCTGCCGTCAGCGTCGGCACCGCTCAGCTGCCGCAGATACGCCGCCGGCACGACGAGCTTGATCGTGCCCGTGAGCGGGTCGACGCTGCCCGTGAGCGGCTGGTTGCCCGGGAAGACAACGCACTTCTCTTCCTCGGCTCCGGTGACGCCGTCGCACGGCGCCACACCCGTCGTGTAGTCGTTCCAGCCGAACGTGAAGCCCGTGGCCGGGCTCCACCGCGCGCTCGCGGCGGAGTCCTGGTAGCCGTTCGTAAACTTCCACACCCAGAGGAGTGACTGCCCGGCAGTGTCGGCGAGCGCCTGCGCAAGCGCGGTCGTCGACAGGTTGGCGACCTTGAGCGTGACCGTGAACCCGCCGGTCGCCGGATCGCTCCCGATCGACGCGCCGGTGAAGTCGAGCGCCGCCTCGTTCTTCGTCGGCGGATCCGGCGGGGCGACGCCCGGCGCCATGAGCGAGTAGGCCGACAGCGCATCGCCGCCCGGGTCGGTCGACGACGTCCGCACGACTGCATGCCCCGCGACGCTGACCGTCCCGCCGCTGTTCGACGGACCGGCGATCTGCGTCGCCACCATCGGCGTCGCGATGTGTCCGAGCGACTCGTCCGGCTTCTTGTTGTCGCGGTTGAAGACGACCGAGAGCCGGCCGCTGACCGGGTCGTAGCCGATCGCGAAGAAGTCCGCCAGCGTCCGGTCGCCGGGCGGTACGGCCAGGTCGCAACCGAGGCCGTTCAGGCAGATCGAGTCGTAGTGGAAGGGGTGCGTCGTCGCCTTCACCTGGCTGAACGTCCGCGCAGCGTCGAGCGCGTTCAGCGACTGGTTCACGTAGACGTTCCAGGCCGCTTTGAACTCGCCCGAATTGGGGTCGAAGTCGGAGGTGGTGCCGTAGTAAGCGACGGCCACGCGGCCGGGCGCGCCGCCCGCGGCCACCCATGGGAACACCGTGGTATGCACCTCGTCACGATCGACCTGCACTGGCGCGGAGAAGCCCGCGTCGACGGTCGGCTCACCGTCGTCAGTGGCCGAAACGTCGTCGACTGACTGGTTGCACGCGGCGAGCTTGTCGGCCGTCAGGACGCTCATCCACGTGTGGTAGTTGGAGGAGTCCGCCCAGACCACATAGACGTTGCCGGCGGCATCGTTGTCGGCGACCGCGAAGCCCGCCGTGCCGCCACGGACGACGTCGCCGCTTGCGACCTTGCAGTCGGTCCAGGTCGAGCCACCGTCGCGCGAGACGGCGAGGTTGACCTCCTCGCCCTTCGTCCACGGCATGTAGACAACGCCGAGAGACGGGATGAAGTGCATCGGCCCTGGGAACTCCGCGTCGGGCGCGGCGATCGAAGTGAGAGGTGAGTAGGTGAGGCCGCCGTCGGTGGACGTCTGCACGACCACGTTGCGCGGCACCTGCTGGTTCCACGACAGAAGCACCGTGTGGTCGTCGATGAACGTCATCCACTGGCGGTCCGCGGCGACGCCGTTTGACGTGATGCCGCCATTTGCGTTCGCCCCCGCCGCGGCCAGGCTGTGGCCGTTGTTCGCCGACGTAGCTGTGGAGAAGCCGCTCAGCGCGCCGAGGCCGGCGTACGCGTACTGGTAGTTGCCGGCCGCGTTCGGCGCGGCGCCGGTCGCCAGCGCGCAGTCGCCACCGCCGCCGACGGTCTGCTGGCCGCGCGGCGGCGTGCCGAGCGGATGGAACTGGTCACCGTTGTCGGTGGAGACCTGCGCGTAGTCGGCGCCCTGCGAGAAGCCGGTCGGACCGCAGGTGTAGATGTGGCCGTCGCGGCTGATCTCGATCAGCGGCTCGGACTCGTCGCGCTGGGGATCCGCGGTTGCGGCCGCCGAGAACTGGAGCCCCTGCGCGTTGATCGACTTCATCGACTGGCTCGCCGACTTCGGAACGGTCTCGACCGTGAGGCTGCCCTGGTAGGGCTGCGCCGTGGTGTTCACGAACCCGCACGCGAGTGAGTGGTATGTGCCGGGGGCGAGGTTGTGCGTGATCACGGTCTCGGTCGTCGTGCCGCCGTCGGACGAGCCGACCTCGGACGTGGCCGTGTCGCCTCCATCCTGGTTGTCCGCCGAGTTGACCGTCAAGACCTCGTCGTTGTACTGCTCCGAGCCGGTTGGATTGCTCGGCGTCCACGTAATCGAGAACGTGAAAGTCGCGTCGAACTTGTCGTAGCCCTTTCGAGGCGTGCCGACCGTGAGCGCCTCGTCATCCTGGCCGACACCGGCGCCGTTACAGTCGTTCGTCGGGTGGGGGCTGGCGGCGGGGATCGTCCCCGACCAGGTGACGGTGACGGTTTGTCCCGCCTTGTCCGGGACGGTGACGCTCTGCGTCGACGGCGTCGCTGCCCCTCCTTGCAGCACGCCAAGTGCGACCGCCGCCACCGCTGCGATCGCGAGCACGACAACGATCCTGCGCATGGATCCTCCTGCTCGAGTGTTTGGGCCGGGCGGGGTTTACCCACTGGGCGTGGTGTCAAAGCGCGCCGGGTTGACTGACGAGTCGGTCAGCCGGGTGTCGCGTAGCCGCGCATGCCGTCGAGGAGCGCGGCGAACAGACGATCGGCGAGCGCAACCGTGTCCGCCTCCGGCCGGAGCCAGGTGTACGCCCAGTTCGCGGCCGAGAGGAAGAGCAGCGCGGCGGTCGCCACGTCGAGGTCGGTGCGCAGCTCGCTGCCCTCGACGCCCTCCCGGAACAGATCGCGGACGCGCTCCTCGTAGCGCCGCCGCTCGGCGACGAACCGTTCCCGGCGCTCGCCCTCGAGGTGGCGCCATTCGCGCACGAACACGGTCGCCACGTCGAGTTGGGTGGCGACGACCGCGAGGTGGCCGCGAAGCGCGAGCCTGATCCGCTCCGTCGCCGACGCCTCGGCCGGCACTGCGTCGAGCGCGGCGCGGAACGCCTCGGCGCCCTCCCAGGCAACCTCCCAGAGCAGGTCTTCCTTGGACGCGATGTGGTGATAGAGCGACGGCTTCTGCACGCCGAGCTGCGCGGCGAGGTCGGCGAGCGACGTGCCCTGGTAGCCGCGCTCGGCGAACAGGCGGGCCGCGATCCGGGTGAGCTCTTCGCGCCGCGCGGACATCGCTAGCATGAACCCTAACGATCGGTAGGTAGGGAGGTCACGTGGACGCGCGCACACAGGAGTTCCTCGCCTACGTCCAGGAGGGCGGGCAGGCCGAGGCGACCGACTGGCTGCCGGACGAGTACCGGCAGAAGCTCGTCAAGTTCATCGAGATGCACGGCAACAGCGAGCTGATGGGCGTGCTCCCCGAGCGCGAGTGGATCCTCAAGGCGCCGACGCTGCAGCGGAAGCTCGCGCTGACGGCGAAGGTGCAGGACGAGGTCGGCCACGCGCAGCTCATCTACCGCATCGCCGAGGATCTCGGCAAGCCGCGCGGGGTGATGCTGGCCGACCTGGTCTCCGGCAAGGCGAAGTTCCACAACGTCTTCCATTACCCGACGCGCACGTGGGGCGACGTCGGCGTGATCGCGTGGCTCGTCGACGCCGCGGCGATCATCTCCCAGAAGGCGCTCCTCAAGTGCTCGTACGCGCCGTACGCGCGGATCATGAAGAAGATCTGCTGGGAGGAGTCGTTCCACATTCTCCACGGCCGCGACGTGATCCTCGCGATGATGACCGGCACCGACGAGCAACGCGAGCTCGTGCAGGAGGCCGTGAGCCGCTGGTGGCCGCCGCTGATGCAGTTCCACGGCAACCCGATCCCGCGCGACGAGGACCCGATGTACCAGTGGCGGATCAAGTCGCAGGGCAACGAGGAGGCGCGCCAACAGTTCCTCGAGGGCTACGTGCCGCAGATCTGGGAGCTCGGCCTGACCGTGCCCGACCCGAACCTGCGCCGCACCGGCGACGGTGTGTGGGAGTACACCGAGCCGGATTGGGACGAGTTGATGTCGGTCGTGACCGGCCACGGCCCGCGCTCGCAGGAGCGGCTCGCGTTCCGCCGCCGCTTCCTCGAGCAGGAGAAGTGGGTGCGCGAGACGGTGCTCGCTGCGTGATCTTCGAGGTCTTCCGCCAGGAGAAGAAGGGCCAGCCGTTCGCGCACGCCGGTTCGGTCGACGCGCCCGACGCCGCATTCGCGGACACGTGGGCGCGCGAGCAGTACGGCCGGCGCGGCGAGTCGGAGGCGCTTTGGCTCGTGCCGCGCGAGTCGATCCACGCGATCACCGACTGGGCTGACGAGTTCGACCTCAAGTACCGCCGCGTCGACGGCTACTCGATCAAGGAAAGGTTGCGGATCGCTCGTGAGCGAGCGGGCACAGCTGCTCCTGACGCTCGCTGACGACGAGCTGATCCTCGGGTGGCGCGACTCCGAGTGGACGGGCATCGCGCCGACCCTCGAGGAGGACGTCGCGTTCTCGTCGATCGCGCAGAACGAGATCGGCCACGCGCGTGCGCTCTACGAGCTGGCGGCCGAGGAGCTCGGCACCGACGTCGACGCGCTGGCGTTCGACCGCGCGCCGGACGAGTACCGGTGCGCGCCGCTCGTCGAGCTGCACCTGCTCGACGACTGGGCGATGACGATCGCGCGGCGCTACCTCTACGAGGCCGCCGACCAGGTGCGGATCGAGGCGCTCAAGGAGTCGGACGATCCGCAACTCGCGGGGCTGGCGGCAAAGATCGACCGCGAGGAGGTCTACCACCGTCTGCACGCCGAGCTGTGGGCGGAGCGCCTGAAGGACGAGCCGCGCTTCGCAGCGGCCGTCGAGGAGCTGTGGCCGTATGCGCTGGGGGTCGTGGCGCCCGAGCAGCGGGACGAGCTCGCTCGTCGCACGGGACTTGGTGCCAGCTTGGCACAAGCGCACGAGCGCGGCGCGCACACGCCCGACCTCGAGCCCCTCTGGGAGGAGATGACCGAGGTGAGGCGCTCGGTGCCGGGGGCGCAATGGTGACCGCGGAGGCAGTCTGGGCCGCGCTCGAGGAAATCCCCGATCCGGAGATCCCGGTCATCTCGCTGGTCGATCTCGGCGTCATCCGCGACGTACAGGTCGACGGCGCGCACGTGCGGGTGGAGCTGACGCCGACGTTCCTGGGCTGCCCGGCGCTCGAGGCGATGCGCCGCGCGCTCGAGGAGACGGTCGAATCGCTCGGCGGCGAGCCCGACGTGGCGGTGATCCAGGACGACTCCTGGTCGACCGACCGCATCTCGGCGGCCGGGCGCGAGAAGCTCCGTGCGGCCGGCTTTGCGCCGCCGGCACCGCGCGCGGCGGGAACGACAACGCTCGTGCAGCTGCAGTCGAAGGCCTTCCGCTGCCCCTACTGCGGCTCGACCGAGACGCGGCTGGAGAACATCTTCGGCCCGACGCCGTGCCGCTCGATCCGCTGGTGCGAAAGCTGCCGCCAGCCGTTCGAGCAGTTCAAGACTGTGTAGCGCAACGTGTCAGACACTTTGAAGGTGTCCGACGCTAAAAGGCCCCGGCGTACGCGTTCAGCGCCGGCTGACCGCCGAGGTGCGCGTAGAGGACGCGCGATCCCGGCTCGATCCGCCCGGACTGGACGAGGTCGATCAGCGCCGCCATCGACTTCCCCTCGTACACCGGATCGGTGAGCATGCCCTCGAGGCGGGCGCAGAGGCGGATCGCCTCGATCGTCTTCGCGTCCGGGACGCCGTACGTGCCCGCGTGCCACTCATCGAGCAGCACGATCTCGTCGTCGCGCAGTTCGCGACCCAGGCCGATCGCCTCCGCCGTCTGCCGTGCGATCCGCGCGACTTGCTCCCACGTCTGCTCGACGGTCGCGGAGCCGTCGATCCCGAGCACGCTCCGCGGCCGCTCCTGCGCGGCGAAGCCGGCGATCATTCCCGCGTGCGTCGAGCCGGTGACGGCGCAGACGACAACGGTGTCGAAGAAGAGCCCGAGCTCGCGCTCCTGCTCCGCGACCTCGTCGGCCCAGCGCACGAAGCCGAGCCCGCCGAGGGGATGGTCGCTCGCGCCCGCCGGGATCGGGTACGGCTTGCCGCCGCGCTCCTCGACATCGGCGAGCGCCTGCTCCCAGCTCGGCCTGATGCCGATGTCGAACCCTGCGGGGTCGAGGCGCACGTCCGCGCCCATGATTCTCGAGAGCAGGATGTTCCCCACCTTGTCGTAGACCGCGTCCGGCCATTCGACCCAGTGCTCCTGCACGAGTACGCACGCGAGCCCGAGCCGCGCGGACACCGCGGCGACCTGGCGCGTGTGGTTCGACTGGACGCCGCCGATCGAGACGAGCGTGTCGCAACCTTGCGCGAGCGCGTCGGCGACGAGGTACTCGAGCTTCCTGACCTTGTTGCCGCCGTACGCCAGGCCGGAGTTGCAGTCCTCGCGCTTCGCCCAGATCTCCGCCCGGCCGCCCAGGTGGGCTTCGAGCCGCTCCAGCCGGTGGACGGGCGACGGCCCGAACAGCAACGGGACGCGCTGGTAGTCGGCGAGACCCATCACGGAGATCCTAAAACCTCACCGAAAAGGGGTAGGAACCTGACCGCAACGTCCGCTACTTGTGTAGGCGCACGTGGGGTCTCCCAGAGGGCACTGGGCGCTCGTCGCCGCACTATTGACACTCGCGCTCGGCGGCTCGGCCGCCTGGGCGTCGCCCCTGCGCGTCCTGATCCGGCACTCGCCGAACATGACGCAGTCGAACCGCAACGCGCGGACGATCGACGCGATCGTCATCCACTCCACCGAGGGCCGCTTCGTCGGCTCCGTCCGGTACCTGCAGCGCGCGCGTACCCGCGGCTCGGCGCATTTCGTCGTCTCCCGCCTCGGCCAGGTCGTCCAGCTCGTTCCGGTCACGGACGTCGCGTGGCACTCCGGCAACGGGTCGTGGAACCTGCACGCGATCGGCCTCGAGCACGAAGGCTGGGTGAACCGGAACGGCTTCACGGAGGCCGAGTACCGCGCCTCGGCCCAGCTGGTGGCGTACCTCGCACACCGCTGGGGGATCCCACTCGACCGGCGCCACATCATCGGTCACAACGAGGTGCCGAACCCGCGCTGGCCCGGTCACTTCGGCGGCGTCGACGGGCACGTCGACCCAGGCCTGTACTGGCGCTGGGGCAAGTTCATGGCGCTCGTCCGCTGGTACACGCACCATCGCGTCCTGCCGGAGTTCGTCCACGCGATGGTGCTGCACGACTCGACGCCGCCGCCGGTCGCGCGCTCGCACGCGCACCGGTGGACCCGCGCCCGGCCGGTCGTCGTCGCCGGCGCACGACTTCGCGGCAAGGCGCTCTGGTGGTCCGGGATCGACGCCTCGCGCCGGTGGCGCCATCACATCTACAAGGTCGACTTCCTCGTCGACGGGACGCGCAGGTACACCGACAACACGTGGCCGTTCGCGTTCCACCGCACGGTCGGCTGGGACTCGACGACGGTCGCGAACGGCCGCCATCTCCTGACGGTGCTGGCATACGGCCGTCACGGCTACCGCACGCGGAAGCGCGTGCCGGTGCGCGTCGTCAACCCGCCGATCACCCTCTCGATCGCCGGCGCCTCGACCGGCGAGGCAATCGCCGGTGAGCTGCAGCTCGACGTGTCGCCGAGCTCATCCGTCCAGCGCGTGACGCTCTATGCCGACCACAAGGCGGTCAGCCGCGACGACTCGCCGCCGTACACGCTCCACTGGGACACGACCGCCGCCGGCGAGGGCACGCACGACGTGCTCGTGTACGCGCGGGCCGCGCACGGTCGTCGCGCGGCGACGGAGCTGCCGCTCGTCGTCGCCAACTCGGACCAGTTCCCCACGGCCCTCTCCGACGACTGGCTCACCTCTCGCACCATCGCTGACCGTTAAGCTCGCCGCGTGGCGAACGTCAGCATCCTCTACTGCCCCGTCTGAAACGGCTACGACACACGGGCCGCGAGTCTCGTGGCCGAGCTGAACGGAACCGGGCACATCGCCGAGATGCAGGAAGGCGAGAAGAGCCAGTTCGACGTGCTCGTCGACGGCAACCTCGCGTTCTCCAAGCAACGGGAGGGTCGGTTCCCGGAGCTCGCCGAAGTCCTCGCTCTGCTCCCCTAACGCAGACTCAACCTTGACGGCGCTACCCTCGCGCGCGATGCGCCGACTCCCGATCCTGGTGCTCTTCGCCCTCTCGGTCACCGCGTGCGGAAGCTCGAAGGAGGCGAAGACGACGACGACATCGACGACGACGTCCGTGCAGTCGTTCGTCGCGGCTGCCAACAAGGTCTGTCAGGACACCGACCAGCAGATCATGGCGATCGGCCGGCTCTCGCGGAACCCGCGCGGGTGGGCACGCACCTACGAGACGGCGAAGGCAGGTGTGATCGCGATGCGAGAAGTGACGCCGCCGCCCAACCGCGAGCGTTCGTTCAAGCTGATGCTTCGCTACGCCAACGCGCTGGCGATCACGATGCAGGAAGTGCACACGGCGCTCGTCAAGAACAACATCGACGTCGCCGCGGCAGCGCAGATCGCCGCCGGGAGGATCTCGGACAAGGTGCACCAGCAGGCCAAGGCCCTGGGCCTTACGTTCTGCCAGCAGTTGCTGACGAACTGGCCGGCGTAACTTCGCTCGCGAGCGTCGGGTAGCGGTCGGTGAGCAGGAAGAGGTAGCCCACCGTCTGCAGCTGGAAGCGGAGGCAGTAGAGGCCGAGCCGCTGCACCCCGGCCGGGACGCGTGCCACCGCGAGCGCGCACACCCAGGCGATCACGGCGACGATGGTGCCGACGATCCCGAGCACGTAGGCGAAGATCAGCGCCGGCAGCGCGAGCAGGAGCCGCACGAGGATCTTCGCGCGCGGCTGCTTCACCGGCGGCCCGACGCGGAGGTCGACCGGGTAGGTGCCGAACAAGCCGCGGAACTTCGGGTACGGGTCGGCGAGCAACAGCACGTAGGCGCCAACGTGCGCCGCGTAGCGGAGGTAGCGCTCGAGCCACGTGTGCACCGCGTCCGGCGTCCGGCCCCGCGCAAGCGCGATGAACCAGTTGACGAACGCGACGGCGATTGCGACGAAGCCCCAGTACTGGAGCAGGTAGAGATGCGGCAGGGCGAGCGGCAGGCGCAGAAACGTCGTCAGCCGCCAACGCCTGCGGTCGTCGTTGTTGACGACCGTGATCGGGTGCGGGCGCTCGACGTCCGCGCCGGTGAAGTCGGGCTGGCGCTTCGCGAGGAACGCCGCGACGCCCTCGTAGAAGTCGTGTGTGCGGGTCAACTCTGCCTGCGTCGTCGCCTCGAGCTCGAGCTGCTCGGCGAACGCGGCCGTCTCGGCACGGTCGAGCAGCCGCTTCGTCTGCCAAACCGCGCGGGTCGGCATCGCGGCGAAGAGCGCCGCCACCTCCTGCGCGCGCGCCGCCAGCTCGTCGGCGGGCACGACCTCGCTGACGACGCCCCAGGCGCGCGCTTCCTCGGCGCCCAGCCGCCGGCCGGTCGTCAGCCATTCGAACGCGCGTGCCGTGCCGAGGAGGCGGTGCGCGAGCCACGTGCCGCCGGAGTCAGGGACGAGGCCGATGTTGATGAACGCCGGCACGAATGTCGCCGAGTCGGCCGCGATGCGCACGTCACAGGCGAGCGCGAGCGAGAGGCCGGCGCCGGCGGCAGGGCCGTTGACGGCCGCGATCACGGGTTTCTCGAGCGCCCGGATCGCGAGGACGTTGCGGTGGTAGTTGCCGCGCAGGTTGTCGGCCACGTCGCCGGCGCCGGCAGCGAACTCCTGCAGGTCCTGGCCGACGCAAAACCCACGCCCCGCCCCGGTGATCACGACCGCCCGGACGGAGATGTTCTGCGCGTCCTCGAGCGCACGGTGGAGGCCGTCGTGAACGGAGCGATTGAGCGCGTTGAGCACGTCGGGCCGGTTGAGGGTGATGGTCAGGACCGCCCCCTCGCGGTTCACCTCGACGTCGGCCACGACGGCAACCATAACGGTGGCGCTACCGTCGTTCTCGCATGTCCATCCGGTTCGTGGTCGACGAGCAGAGCGCGCTCGACGCGTACTCGCAGGCGGTGATCGCGGTCAGCGAGCGGCTTTCGCCGTCGGTTGCGAACCTGCGCAGCCGTCGCGGCGGCGGCAGCGGCGTAGCGATCACGAGCGACGGCTTCATCGTCACCTCGGCGCACGTCGTCGACCGCGCGAGCCGCGTGCACGCGAGCTTCGTCGACGGCAACGAGGTGCGGGCGGAGATCGTCGGTGCCGACCCGCTTTCCGATCTCGCAGTGCTGCGGGCGGACTCGACCGAGCTCGTGCCCGCCGAGCTCGGTGACGCGACCCAGCTCAAGGTCGGCCAGCTCGTGGTCGCGATCGGGAACCCGCACGGCTTCGCCGGCTCCGTCACCGCGGGCGTCGTCTCGGCGCTCGGCCGGTCGCTCCCGACCGGGCACGGCCGCGTCGTCGACAACGTGATCCAGACCGATGCCGCCCTCAACCCCGGCAACTCCGGGGGCGCCCTCGCCGACGGTCGGGCCAGGGTGATCGGGATCAACACCGCGGTCGCCGGCGTCGGGCTGGGGCTGGCTGTGCCGATCAACGACGCGACGCGCAGGATCATCGGCGCGCTGATGAGCGAAGGCCGGTTCCGCCGCGCCTATCTCGGCATCGCCGGCGGCACACGCCCGCTACCACCACGGCTGGCTCGAGAGCTCGAGCGCCGTGACGGCGTCGAGGTCGTCGACGTCGTCGCGGACTCGCCGGCCGCGGCCGCCGGACTACGGCCCGAAGACCTCATCGTCGCGATCGACGACACCGCCGTCGAACGCATCGACGACGTCCAGCGCCTGCTCGTCGGCGACCGGATCGGCGAGACGGTACAGATCGACGTCCTGCGCGAGGGCCGCCGTATTGCGCTGCGGCTCGTGCCGGTAGAGCTCGATCTTTGAGCGCCTGTTGAGCAATACAGGAGCGGTGCGGCTCACCCTCCTCACAACAGATCGCACTCCGCGATCTCAGGTAAGGAGGACGAATGACGTTGGCACACCGCATCCGCATCGCCGCCGCCGCGCTGGCCGCGGCCTGCCTCATCCCGGCCGCGGCGTCGGCGGGCACCTCGGCCGGCTCGCCGCGAGTCTTCTTCTCGGCTGACGTGTCGCCGAGGATCTCGCACCCAAGGGTGGTGTTCGCGTTCGCCCCGCGGGTCAACTATCCGCGCGGGTGGGGCTACCGCTTCCCTTAATGCGCTCGCCGGGCGGGTCTAGCATCCGCCCGGTGACCGATTACTCCGCCTTCCCGAGCCTCGAGCTGGACCGCCCGGCGGCGCACGTCCTCCGACTGACGCTGCGAGCGCCGGGACGCCTGAACGCGGTCAGCGGGACGATGCACGGTGAGCTCGCGGCGATCTGGCGCGCGATCGGCGAGGACGACGAGACACGGGCCGTGGTCGTCCGCGGCGCCGGCGGCGCGTTCAGCGCGGGGGGCGACCTCGACCTCGTGCTCGAGATCGCGTCCGACTACGAGACGCGACGGCGCGTCTTCCACGAGGCGCGCGACCTCGTCTACAACGTCCTCGACTGCCCGAAGCCGATCGTGTCGGCGATGACCGGGCCGGCCGTCGGCGCCGGGCTCGCGGTCGGGCTCCTCGCGGACGTGTCGATCGCGACGCCGGAGACGCGCATCGTCGACGGCCACACAAAGCTCGGCGTCGCCGCCGGCGACCACGCGGCGATCGTCTGGCCGCTCCTCTGCGGGATGGCGAAGGCGAAGTACCACCTGCTCCTGTGCGAGCCCGTCGACGGCGTCGAGGCCGAGCGGCTCGGCCTCGTCTCGCTGTGCGTGCCGGAGGCGGAGCTCGAGCAGCGCGCGCTCGAGATCGCGACGCGCCTCGCGGAGGCGTCGCAGCCCGCGATCCGGCACACGAAGCTCGCGCTCAACAACTGGCTGCGTCTCGCCGGACCGGCGTTCGACGCGTCGCTCGCGCTCGAGTTCCTCGACATGACCGGCCCCGACGTCCACGAGGGCGTCGCCGCCGTGCGTGAGAAGCGGAAGCCGAACTTCTAGTCGACGCGGACGAACTCGACCGACGGCATCGGCCACCCGCGCTTGTACGCGTCCTTGCCCGTCGCCATGAACTCGTCGCTCGCCGCGCCTGCCTTGAACGACTCCTCGTCAGGGAACTCCCACTCGGCGAAGTAGCGGTGCGCCGGCTCGCCCATCGGCGCGCCGAACACCGGGCCGTGGCGGAACGTCGCGCCGGGTACCTGCCGGCAGAGCTCGGCGTGCGCCTCGTACTCCTGAGCGTCGGGCGCCTCGCCGTAGAGTACGACGACCCTGATCACGAAAGGAGCGTAACGGGTATGGCTGGCAAGGTCGTGCACATCGAAGTGCCGTCCGCGAACGTCGACCGCGCGGTCGGCTTCTACAGCGGCGTGTTCGGCTGGGAGATCGGGCCGAGCGCGATGGAGGACTTCGACTACCGGATGTTCCAGACCGCCGAGGACGCGGGCGGCGCCGTCATGGCCTCCGAGAGCCCCGGATCCGGCTTCATCGTCTACCTCGGTACCGACAACATCGACGCATCAGTTGCGAAGGTGCGTGAGAACGGCGGCACCGCAGAGGACAAGCAGCCGGTGCCGACCCACGGCTGGTTCGCACCCTGCACGGACACCGAGGGCAACAAGTTCAGCCTCTGGCAGTCCGATCCGAACGCCGCGTGACGTCGGCCGCGGTCGCGCTGACGGTGCTCGCCGGGCTCGCGGGCTCGGTGCAGGTGGCGGTGATGGGGCGCTTCGGGGGCCGGATCGGGACCCTCGAGGCGCTGACCTTCTCGACCTGCGTGCAGCTGGTGCTCTCGCTGGCAATCCTGGTCGTCGCGCGGACCGGCGGCGGCGGCCTCAGCGTGGCGTTCCGGACGCCGGCGTGGATGTGGCTGGGCGGCGTGATGGGGGCGACCGTCGTCTTCGCGATCACGTTCGCCCAGCCGCGCATCGGCGCGACGGCGACGATCGGGATCCTGATCGCGGGCCAGCTCGTGATGGGCGCAGTGATCGACCGCTACGGCCTGTTCGGCGTCGAGCGCATCGACATCTCGCTGCCGCGGGCAGTGGGGATCGTTTTGCTGGGAATCGGCGCGGCACTCTCGCTCGTTCGATAACCCGTGTCGCAGCACAGCAAGATGTGGACCGCGCTGGTCACGGTCTACGTGATCTGGGGCTCGACCTACCTCGGGATCGCGTACGCCGGCGAGACGATCCCGCCGCTCTTCGCCGCGTCGACCCGCTTCATCACCGCCGGCGTCCTGATGATGGGCGTCGTGCGGGCACGCGGCGGCTCGCTGCGCATCTCTCGGCAGGCGGTCCTCTCTTGCGTCCTGATCGGCGCGCTCCTGCCGGGCGGCAATGCCGTTCTCTTCATCGCGGAGCGGAACGTCCCGACGGGGCTGGCGTCGCTGATCATCGCCTCGGTGCCGCTCTGGATCGTCGCCCTGCGCCTCGCGGGCCGAGAACGGCTGCCGATGCCAACACTCGCCGGCGTCGGGATCGGGTTCGCGGGCGTCGCCCTGCTCGCGCAGCCGTCGGGCGGCGCGAAGCTGTGGGGGATCGGCCTTTGCGTCCTCTCGGCGGTGATGTGGTCCACCGGCTCCGTC
>JBKPRG010000121.1:0-12777 GCA_046765815.1 Actinomycetota bacterium | reverse complement strand
GACGAGCCGACGGGCAATCTCGACAGCGCCACCGGCGAGACGATCCTCACGCTGCTCGACGAGCTGAACGCGGACGGCGCGACGATCGTCGTGATCACGCACGAGCGCGAGATCGCCGCGCGCTTCCCCCGGCAGATCACGATCCTCGACGGCCGGATCGTCGACGACAACAGGAGGTCTTCGCGTCCATGAGGCTGCTCGCACTCACCGTGCTGCCGCTCGCCGCCGCCGTCCTGTCGCTCGGCTCGACAGCGACCGCAGCGGGCTGTCCGTCGACCAACTTGCCGAACGAGCTGGTGATCGTCGGCGGCAGCCCCCAGACGGCTCAGCTCGGACGGCAGTTCCAGTCGAACCTGCAGGTCGCGCTCGCGAACACGAACGGATGCCCGCTCACAGGGTCGCTCGGCGGCACGTCGGTCGCGTTCACGGCGCCGTCGAGCGGCGCGAGCGGCACGTTCGAGTCGAGTGGCTCGAACAGCGTTACCGTCGGCGTCGACGCAAACGGCAGCGCCGTCGCGCCGGCACTCCGCGCCAACCGCACCGCCGGCAGCTACCAGGTCTCAGCCGTGTCGGAGTACGGCTCCGTCAAGCTCAACCTGACGAACACCGCGAGCGGCGTGGTCGCCTCGCTAGACGCGACCGGTTCGACCGATCAGCTTGCGTTCGTCAACACGCAGTACGCGCAGCCGCTCCAGGTACAGGTGCTCGACGCGAACGGCGCGCCCGTTCCGGGCGTCAACGTGACGTTCTCGCTTGGTACCGGCGCCTCTGGTGCGGGCGCGAGCTTCGCCGGCGGCGGCCCGCAGGCGATCGTGCCGACCGACGCCTCCGGGCTCGCCACCTCGCCGGTGTTCGTCGCGAACGGGAGCGCAGGGAGATTCACGGCCGCCGCATCGGTGAGCGAGCTCACGAGCGTCATCACGTTCGAGCTCGACAACCGCGCCGCGGCGACGACGATTGCCGCGGACGGTGCCGATCGCGTCGCCCGGGCACGCGGGCGCTACGCACCGCTGCGCGTGCAAGTGCGGGACGGGCAGGGCAGGCCGCTCGAGGGTGCGACGGTGACGTTCGCGCTCCCGCAGGCCGCGACCGGCGCCGGTGCGACCTTCCCGGGCGGCGCGGTTCAGGCGACGGCGACGACGGACGCGCTCGGCCGCGCGGCGTCGCCTGCGCTCCTCGCGAACGGCACCGCAGGCCGGTTCACAGTGACGGCGTCCACCGGGGGTGCGTCCACGCAATTCACGCTTCGCAACCTCGCGGAGAAGCCGGCCGCGATCGCCGCGGGCTCGGCGTCGGGCCAGTCGGCGCACGTCGGCGCGCGCTTTCCGATTCGGCTCGCCGTGAAGGTGACCGACGCCGACGGCAATGCGGTGGCGAACGCGACCGTGACGTTCACCGCTCCCATTCGCGGCCCGGGAGCGCGCTTCGGCAAGCACCGTGTCGTGCGCGCGAAGACCGGGAGCAACGGCGTCGCCGTCGCGCCGCCGCTCACAGCGAACCGAGTGCCCGGCGGCTACGTCGTCATCGCCCGCGCCGGCTCTGCCCACCCGGCGGCGTTCGCGCTCGTGAACACGCGGTGACGGCGAGTGCGCTCACCCCGGCCCGCCTCACGCTCGTCGATGTAGCAAGGGTCGCGAGCGTCGGCCTGCGGACGCGACGCCTGCGAGCAGCGCTGTCGGCGCTCGGGATCGCGATCGGCGTCTCCGCGATCGTCGCCGTGCTCGGCCTTTCGGCCTCGTCGCAGGCGGGGCTGCTCGCGGAGATCGACCGGCTCGGCACGAACCTGCTCGCCGTCACGAACGGCCAGACATTCCTCGGCGACACAGCCAAGCTGCCGACGCGCGCACCGGCGATGATCGGGCGCATCGGGCCGGTGACCGAGGTTCAGGAGACCGGCTCGGTCGACGCCAACGTCTACCGCAGCCCGCTCATCCCGTCGGTGAACACCAACGCGATCACGGTGCAGGCAGCGAGCATCGGGCTACCCGCGACTGTCGGCACGCGCATCGCGCAGGGGCGCTACCTCAACGCCGCGACCGCGCGCTATCCCGTCGCGGTGCTCGGTGCCGACGCTGCCGGGCGGCTCGGGATCAACCGTGTGCATCCAGGCGAGCGCGTGTGGCTCGGCGGACGGTGGTTCTACGTCGTCGGGATTCTCGCGCCCGCGGTGCTTACCCCTGAGATCGACGCGTCGGTGCTGGTCGGCTTCGCCGCGGCGGAGCGCTACCTCGGCTTCGACGGCTACCCGACCACCATCTACGTGCGCTCGGAGACGAGCCAGGTCGCGGCGGTCCAGTCGGTGCTCGCGTACACCGCGAACCCAGAGGCACCCAACGAGGTCAACGTCAGCCAGCCGTCCGAGGCGCTCACGGCGCGCGCGGCGGCGCAGAGCGCGCTGAACAGCCTCTTCCTCGGGCTCGGCGCCGTCTCGCTGCTGGTCGGCGCCGTCGGCGTCGGCAACATCATGTTGATCGGCGTGCTCGAGCGTCGCTCCGAGATCGGGCTGCGTCGCTCGCTCGGCGCGACACGCGGGCAGATCCGCATGCAGTTCCTCTCCGAGGCGATCATGCTCGCGCTGCTCGGCGGCGCGATCGGGGTGCTCGCGGGCGCGGTCGCGACCGGCGTCTACGCGGCGGTGAAGGGCTGGACAGTCGTCATCCCGACGCTCGCATGGGCCGGCGGGCTCGGCGCCGCGATCGCGATCGGCGCGATCGCCGGGCTGCTTCCGGCGCTGCGCGCTGCGCGCCTCTCACCGACCGAGGCGCTGCGCACCGTCTGAGAAGATGGATGCATGTCGGTCTACCACGACGGCAGCCGCACGCTGCAGGACGCCTTCGACTCGCGCCGGATGGCCGACCGGATGTCGCCGACGGTGCGGCCCCGAATCAAGGACGACCAACGCGAGTTCATCGAGCGGTGCGACATGTTCTTCATCGCCACCGCCGACGCCGACGGACGCCCGCAGTGCAACTACAAGGGCGGCGAGCCGGGCTTCGTCCGCGTGCTCGACGAGACCACGATCGCATTCCCGAACTACGACGGCAACGGGATGTTCTTCTCGCTGGGCAACGTCGTCGTCAACCCGCACGTCGGGTTGCTCTTCATCAACTTCGAGGAACGGCGGCGGCTGCGCCTGAACGGCGTCGCCTCACTCGACCGCGAGGACGCGCTGCTCGCCGAGTATCCGGAAGCTCAGCTGATCGTCCGCGTTCGCGTCGAGCAGGTGTTCCCCAACTGCCCGCGCTACATCCACCACTACAAGCTCGTGGAGCGGTCGCGCTTCGTGCCCAAATCAGAGTGCGAGACGCCCGTGCCGCGCTGGAAGACGCTGGAGTTGGAGCCAGAGGACCTGCCGGCGGGCGACCCCGCGCGCGATCCCGGCCGCGAAGTGGTCTGGAAGGGCTGACCCGTCGCCCAGCTCGCGCTGATCTTCGATCTCGACGGCACGCTGATCGACACCGTCTACGCGCACGTGTTCGCCTGGCAGCGCGCGCTCACGGAGGCCGAGATGCCGATCGACGGCTGGCGCATCCACCGGCGGATCGGGATGAGCGGCGGGCTCTTCGCGCGTGCGGTGGGGCGCGAGGTCGGACGTGAGCTCACGCCGGAGGAGACCGAGGCGATCCAGCGCCGGCACGGCGAGATCTTCCGCGAGCTGCTGCCTGAGCGGCGGCCGCTTCCAGGCGCTGTCGAGCTGCTCGGCGAGCTGCGGCGACGCGGGATCACCCACGGCCTCGCGACCTCGGGGCGGCGGCCGGAGATCGACGCGTCGCTCGAGGCGCTCGGCGTGGGCGAGGACACGGTCGTGATCGAGCGCGGCGATGTGGCGCGCGCGAAGCCGGAGCCCGATCTCTTCCTCGCCTGCCAACAGGCGCTCGGCGTCGAGCCGGATCAGTGCTACGTCGTCGGCGACGCGGTCTGGGACCTGCTCGCCGCGCGCAGGGCACGCATGCTCAGCATCGGTCTGCTCAGCGGCGGCTACGGCGCGGACGAGCTGCTGGCCGCGGGCGCGTTCCGCGTCTACCAGGACGCGGCCGAGCTGCACCGCTCGCTCGACGAGCTCGGCTTCGACTGAGGGACCTCGCGGCCGCTCGTGCCCGTACCTGTCATATGCGTAGGCTCGTCCTCCTCGTTGCCGCAGGTCTGGCCGTCGCGGCAGGCATCGCATCTGCGAAGTCGCCGTGGCCCGGGCTTGCCGGATCGATCACTGACGCGAACCATGGTGTCCGCTACGTCGCCGGCCGGGCCAACGGCTCGACCACCGTGTACGCGGTCCGCGACGGCCGGGTCAGCGCCACGCTCGAGGTCGACGGCAGCTGGGGCGTTCCCGCCGTGACGAGCACGGGCGCGGCGGGCGGGCTCTCGGCCGACGGCCGGACGCTCGTTCTCGTCGAGCCGTCGGACTACCGCGGCCTGAGGACCCAGTCGCGGTTCCTCGTTCTGTCGACGAACCCGCTAGCCCTGCGGGCGACGGTCGATCTCAAGGGCGAGTTCAGCTTCGACGCTCTGTCGCCGAACTCCCGCTGGCTGTACGTGATCCAACACGTCTCGGCCGAGGATCTCGTTGCGTACCGTGTCCGGGGATACGACCTGCAGAAGCAGCGCCTGCTGCCCGGGGCGATCGTCGCGAAGGGCGAGGGCGAGACGATGCGCGGCTACCCGGTCGCACGGGCGACGACGAGCACCGGGAACTGGGTGTACACGCTGTACCACCGCGACTCGGGCAAGCCGTTCGTGCACGCCCTGCAGGCGGCGCAGCACTTTGCCGTGTGCATCGACCTGCCGACGCAGGCGGCGAACGGGCTTCGTCTGTCGCGCGACGGCAGGCACCTGACGGTGCGTCTGAACGGCGCCGCCGTGGCCACCATCGACACGCGCAGCTTCAAGGTCACCTGACGTCGAACCAGGAGAGGCCCTCGGGCTCCTCCTCGGTGACATCGACGCCGTCGACTGAGGCGCCGCGCGGGCCGTCGCGGCAGTACTCGACGAGCGACCGGACCGTGTCGGCCGCGCCCTCGAACACCGCTTCGACTGCGCCGTCCGGCCGGTTGCGCACCCAGCCTGCCACGCCGCGCTGCTCGGCTCGTCGCGCGACGGAGATGCGGAAGCCGACGCCCTGGACGCGGCCGTGGACGAGCACGCGGCGGCGGATCGTCATCGCCGCCAGATGCCCTCCCATTGCAGCCACCGGCCGAGCCCGGGCGGCTGTCGCTCGGTGGCGTGAACTCGCAGCGGCAGCAACGGTTCGAGCGTCGAGAGCAGACGCGCAAGCTCCGCCGCCGCGAAGAAGTGGATCGCCAGCCCGCTTTTCGGGCCGCTCAGGTACTCGACCGTGAAGCCGCCGTCGGCGTTGCGCTCGACGACGCTGTGGTTGTGGACGAAGTCCGTGCCCACGGCGTTGACACGCACACAGAAGAGCCCGCCCGGGGCGAGGCGGCGGAGCGCCGCCTCGATGTGGGCGTGCGTCTCCCGTTCGCGACCGTGCTGGAAGACCTGGATTCCGATCACGATCGAAAACGCCGCGTCGGCGGGCAGCGCGTCGAGGTCGCCGAGCACGAGCGCGCCGGCACGCTCGGGAGCGCGCTCGGCGAGCTGCTCCAGCGCGACCTGCGAGACATCGAGTCCGACGAGGTCGAGGCCGCCGGCGACCAGCGGCAGGTAGTTCCGGCCGTTGCCGCAGCCGATGTAGAGCCCGCGCCCAGGCGGGAGCTCCACCCGGCTGCACGCCGCGAGGATGTCGTCGACGAACGCGACCGGCCCCTCGTCCTGGTACCGGCCGGCCCGGTACTCGGCGTCCCAGCTCTCGCTCGTCACGATCGATGAGTTTTCCTGCTCCGGCGAGTCCAAGACGCGATGACTTCGACCGCGCGCGGCCGCGCGCACGTACGATCAGGATCCGTGCAGGACACCGCGACCGTCGACCTCGGGCGGACGCTCGACCAGTACCGCGTCGAGCTGACCGCGTACTGCTACCGGATGCTCGGCTCGGCCGAGGCCGAGGACGCGGTCCAGGAGACCTTCATCCGCGCGTGGCGCGCCTACGACCGCTTCGAGGGACGCTCCGCGCTCAAGTCCTGGCTCTACCGCATCGCCACGAACGTCTGCTTCGACATGCTCAACGGACGCGAGCGCCGCGCACGCCCGATGGATCTCGGCCCTGCACAGGAGCCGATCGAGGCGAACCTGCACACGCGCTCCGAGGCGACGTGGATCCAGCCGATGCCCGACAGCATGCTCGTCGCGAACAGCGATCCGGCCGCCGCGGTCGAGGCGCGGGAAACGCTCAGGCTCGCGTTCGTCGCGGCGCTGCAGAACCTGCCGCCGAAACAGCGCGCCGTCCTCATCCTCTGCGAGGTGCTGCGCTGGCAGGCCACCGAGGTTGCGGAGCTCCTCGACACGACTGTCGCGTCGGTGAACAGCGCGCTGCAGCGCGCCCGGGGGACGATCTCGTCGACCGAGGTGCGCCCGACCGAACTGGCGGTGACGCTGGACGCGGAGAACCGCGCGCTGCTCGACCGCTACGTCGCTGCCTTCGAGGGATACGACATCGACGCGCTCACGTCGCTGCTCAAGGAGGACGCGCAGCAGTCGATGCCACCGTTCGACATGTGGCTGCTCGGCCGCGACGACATCTTCACGTGGTGGTTCGGGCCGGGCATCGGGTGCCGCGGCTCCAAGCTGGTGCCGGTGGAGGCGGCCAACGGCCTGCCGGCGTTCGGCCAGTACAAGCCGGCGCCCGGCGGCGGCTACGAGCCGTGGTCGCTGCAGGTGGTCGAGATCTCAGACGGCGGAGTCGCCGAGCTGACGTTCTTCCTCGACACCGAGCGTCTCTTCCCGCTGTTCGGGCTGCCGCTCGAGTTCGCCGGGTAGAACGGCCTCGAGCCCGCAGTAGGCGATCAGCTCGCGCAGCGCGCGCGACGCGCCGGCGAGACGCAGCTCGCCGCCGTGCCGGTGCGCCGCCAGCTGGAGGCGCGCGAGCAGGTCGATTGCCGCAGCATCGGCCGGGAGCGAGCTGACGTCGCAAAGCACGCGCGCTTGGAGCGCCATCACTCCTTGGACTGCGGGACGGGCCGAAAGTCATCGCGATGAGTTCGGCGGGCGGATGCGGTCCAACTCTCCGAGACGCAACAAAACCGCTAGGAAGAGGGGACCACCAATGACCATCGACAATCGCAACCGCTGGCTCGCCCTTTACGTCTTGTGCGGCGGCACGTTGATGATCGTCCTCGACACGACGATCGTGAACGTCGCGCTGCCGTCGATCCGGACCGACCTCGGCTTCTCGCAGACCTCGCTGGCCTGGGTCGTCAATGCGTACTTGCTGACCTACGGCGGCTTCCTGCTCCTGGGCGGGCGGCTCGGCGACCTGTTCGGCCACCGGCGCCTCTTCCTCACGGGCATCTCGCTGTTCACGCTCGCGTCCGCCGCGTGCGGGCTCGCGAACTCGCAGGCGCTGCTGGTCGGCGCCCGCGCGGTGCAGGGCCTCGGCGGCGCCGTCGCGTCGGCCGTCGGCCTCTCGCTGATGATGACGCTGTTCACGGAGCCGGCCGACCGCGCGAAGGCGATGGGCGTCTTCGGGTTCGTCGCCTCCGGCGGCGGCACGATCGGCGTGCTGCTCGGCGGCGTCCTCACGGACTCGCTCGACTGGCACTGGATCTTCCTCGTCAACCTGCCGATCGGCCTGGTCGTCGTCCTGCTCTCGCTGCGGCTGCTGCCGGCTGCTCAGCCCGCCACCGGGACCCGGCGCCTCGACGCCGGCGGCGCGATCACGGTGACGTCTGCGCTGATGCTCGCCGTCTACGCGATCGTCAACGGCAACACCGCCGGCTGGACGTCGACGCAGACGCTCGGGTTGCTGGCCGCTTCGGCCGCGCTGTTCAGCGTCTTCCTGGTGATCGAGTCGCGCGTGGCCGCTCCGCTGATGCCGCTCGGCCTCTTCCGCCTGCGGAACGTCGCCACCGCCAACCTCGTCGGTGTCCTCTGGGCGGCGGCGATGTTCGCCTGGTTCTTCCTCTCGGCGCTGTATCTGCAGCTCGTGCTCGGCTACAGCCCGCTGCAGGTCGGCCTGGCCTTCTTGCCGGCCAACCTGATCATGGGCGTGTTCTCGCTCGGCCTGTCGGCGAAGCTCGTGATGCGGTACGGCATCAAGCCGCCACTCTCGCTGGGCCTGCTGCTGGCGGCCGTCGGGCTGGCGCTCTTCGTCCGCGCCCCGGTCGGCGGCAGCTTCCTGATCGACGTGCTGCCGAGCATGCTGCTCCTCGGCTTCGGTGCCGGCATCGCGCTCAACCCGGTGCTGCTCGCGGCGATGAGCGACGTCAAGCCGGAGGAGTCGGGTCTCGCGTCCGGCGTCGTCAACACGGCGTTCATGATGGGCGGCGCCCTGGGTCTGGCCGTGCTCGCGAGCGTCGCCGCGCACCGCACCGACACGCTCCGCGTATCCGGTGACAGCACGGCGTCGGCACTCACCGGCGGTTACCACCTCGCGTTCGTCGTCGGCTCGCTCTTCGCCCTGGTCGCGTCGGTCGCGGGCGCAGTGCTGCTGCGGACGCGGCAGCCGGCCGCCATTGGGGAGCCCGCGCTCTCCGAGTGCTGATGCAGCAGCTCGCGATCCGACTACGCGGTGTCGTCAAGAGGTACGGGCCCATCACGGCGGTTGATGGGCTCGACCTCGATGTGCCGGTCGGAACGTGCGTCGGTCTCCTCGGCCCGAACGGCGCCGGGAAGTCGACCACGATGCGGCTGCTCACCGCGCAGGCGATCGCCGACGAGGGTGAGCTGGAGCTGCTCGGGTCCAAGCTGCCGGACGAGTCGAAACAGGCCCGCGCCCAGCTGGGGGTCACGCCGCAGCTCGACAACCTCGACGTCACGCTCACCGTCGAACAGAACCTGCTCGTCTTCGCGCACCTCTATCGCATCCCGCGGGGCGAGCGGCGCGACGCGATCGAGCGCGCGATCGAGATGGCGAATCTCGTCGACCGCCGCGACACGCGCGTCGACAAGCTCTCCGGCGGAATGCGCCGGCGGCTGCTGATCGCACGCTCGCTCGTGCACCGACCGCGCCTCGTCCTGCTCGACGAGCCGACTGTCGGCCTCGACCCGCAGGTACGGCAGGAGCTCTGGGCGCTGATCGACGCGCTGCGCAGCGAGGGCACGACGATCCTGATGTCCACCCACTACATCGAGGAGGCGCAGCGCCTCGCCGACACCGTGCTGATCATGTCCCACGGCAAGGCGGTCGCCTCGGGTCCGCCCGCCCAGCTGGTGCTCGAGCACGCCGGCAACCAGGTGGTCGAGGTCTACGGGCGCCCGGCCCGCCTGGCGGAGGTGGAGGCGGAGGCCGGCGCGGCCGGCCTGCGGACGCGGCGGACGGGAACCAGCGTCTCGATCCTCGGCGTCGACCGCTCGGTGAACGGCTTCGAGGGCGAGCGGCGGCCGGCGAACCTCGAAGACGTCTTCGTTCTGCTGACGGGCGAGGAGATCGCCTGATGGCGATTGCGGCCCCCGCACGTCCGCGGAAGCTCCACCGGCTCGAGCGGTCTGCGCTGACCGGCGTTCTCGTGCGCGAGATCGTCAACTTCTCCTCGTACTGGCGTTCGGCGACGTTCTCGTCCACGGTCGAGCCGACCATCTACCTGCTCGCGTTCGGATTCGGCTTCGGCTCGCTCGTCGGGCGGATCGGCGGTTACCGGTACGTCGAGTTCGTGGGCACCGGCACGGTCGCGACCGCGGTGCTCTTTTCGAGCGCGTTCCCGGCGATGTTCGGGACGTTCGTCAAGTACCAGTTCCAGCGCACGTACGACGCGATCCTCGCCGCGCCGGTCGACACCGAGGAGCTCGTGACCGCGGAGGCGCTCTGGATCGCGACCCGCGCGGGCGTGTACGGCTGTGTGCCGATGCTCGTCGCGATCGCGTTCGGGCTCAACCCGGCGTGGGGGATGCTCGTCGTGCCGCTGATCGCGTGGATCGCCGGCTTCGGATGGGGCTGCTTCGGGATCATGGTCGCCGGCTTCGCGAAGTCGATCGAGAATTTCAGCTACATCGTCAGCGCGGTGCTGACGCCGCTCTTCCTCGTCGCGGGCACGTTCTTCCCGCTCTCGAAGCTGCCGGGCTGGGCGCAGTTCCTCGGCAACATCAACCCGCTTCATCACTGCGTCGAGCTGGTGCGTCACGCCGCGTTCGGGTTCGACGGCGCGACCGACCTTGCGCGGGTCGGCGCACTCGTGCTGTTCGGGCTGCTGATGTGGCGCGCCGCGATCTATGCGATGACGCGCAAGCTCATCGACTGAGCCGTCCCGCGACGGCCGTGCCGGCGAGCCAGCCGGTGACCGCGAGCACGAACGGGATCACGTTCGGCCAGTTCTTGTTCGGGAAGGCCAGCTCGATCAACAGGCCGCCGAGCAGGAAACCGACGACAACGCCGAGCAGTCCGGCGAGCACCCGCATCACCTCGAGGCTACGCCGAACGGCGCGTGTGTCAACGGCGGCGCGCGATGAAGACGAGCATCTCGTGGTCGGTGGTCGGCGCCGCGTCGTCGTAGCCGCCGCGGACGTCGATGTCGGCGAAGCCCGCGCGCTCGAGCAGCAGCCGGGTCTCCTCCGGGAAGTACAACCGCATCGTCAGCTCGTGGCGCTCCTCGGCGACCAGGGCGCCGTTCTCCCATTTGCCCGCCTCGATCTCGAGGACGGTCGACTGGTCGAGCGGGTCGACGTGGAGCGTTCTCGTGCGCAGGGCACGTTCCGACCCGTCGGGCGCAGTGCGCCGCTCGCCCCAATCGCGCACGGGCGTGGGCAGGCTCTCGCGCTCTTCGCGGGTCCACCGGCGCCAGAGCGCCGCGTTGGCCCACGGCACCTCGATGTCGAGCGCGAGCGTGCCCTCGGGCTCCAGGGCCGCGTGCAGGCGCCGCAGCCCCTCCTCGTCCTGCGCGCGGGTGCTGCCGAGCCCGAAGACGCCGCACGCGACGATCGTGCGGTACCGGCGCGGCGGCTCCAGCTCGTGCAGAGGCTGCACGAACAGCGTCGGCTCGAGGCCGGCCGCGCGCGCCCGCGCCCGGCAGCGCTCGATCATGTCGGCGGACGCATCGCAGCCGTCGACGTCGAGCCCCGCCTCGAGCCACGGCACGAGCAGCCGCCCCGCGCCGCAACCCGCATCGAGGGCAGGCTGGCCCGCCTCGACCAGGCGGCGGAAGTAGCCGATCTCGTCGCCGGTGGTGTTGAAGAGCGCCCACCACTCGGCGACGAGACCGTGGTGCCAGGTCGTCGGCGCGCTCACGCGCGCGAGCTTACGCCGTCTGCAGCGCAGCCAGGTTCTCGGCGACGACCGCCATCGTGCGCTCGTACTCGCCCGTCGGGCTGAACTCGACGATCTCGGTGCCTGCGTCGAGCACTGTCGTATGCCCGGGCGGGGCGTAGTACGCGTCGCCCGCCTCGTACGTCTCTTCGCCGTCGGCGAACCTGAACACGACCCGGCCGGCGATCACGTAGCCCCAGTGAGGGCTCTGGCAGCGGTCGTCCGGCAGCCCCTTGAAGAGTGGGGCGGAGTCGGCCTCCTCGCGGAAGTGCTCGAACCCGACCGTGTACTCGTCGAGCTGGCCGTAACGGCCTTCCATGATCCCGACATCCTCGACGTGCGGCGCGGTCGCCTTGGAAACCTTGGGCATCGTCCCTCCTCGATTAGACACTGAGTCTGGACATCATGTCCAGTTTGTGTCAACGTTACAGAACGTCAGACAGCGTGTCTAGACTCTGTGTCCATGTATGCGAAGAAACGGAAGACGAGCCGGCGGACGCGCGAGCAGATCATGGGCGCGGTCAAGGAGCTGCTTGCCGACGGCCGCTTTCACGAATCGACTGTCGAAGAGGTCGCGAGCCTCGCCGGCGTCTCGCGGGCGACGCTCTACTCGCACTTCGGCTCTCGGCTCGGTCTCGTCGACGCGCTCTGCGACACGTTCGACGAGAACCCCGCGCTGATTGCGGTTCGTGGCACCGAAGACATCGCCGAGTTCATCGCGCTCGTCATAGACTTCTGGGAGGCCGAAGAGGCGGTGCTGCGGCAGCTGTACGGCGTCGCAGCGGTCGACCCGGCGGCGCGGGACCTCGTCGAGCGTCAGCGCCGCGACCGGCACACCGAGCTCCGCCGCCTCCTGCGGAGCAACGGGCGGACGGACAAGGATTCCTTCGCAGCGATGTCGCTGCTCACCAGCTTCGAGACCTACGTCGAGCTGCGGCGCGTCGTCGGTCTGTCGAAGCGCGACGTCGTGCGAACGCTGCAGGACGACGCCACTAGACTTCTTCGATTACGTTGACTGCGTGACCGGCTGGCTCGCCTCGATCGTGACGGGCGCCGCCCTGACGTTGCTGCCGGGCTTCCACTCGCCCTCGGGCAACATCCGCTGCTTCGCCGTCCCGCTTCCCCGTGCCGGCGCGAGCACGCTGCGCTGCGCGATCAAGCAGTCGACGTACGCCCACAACCTCCAGGCGGTCTGCATGCGTCCCGACGGCTCGGGCGTCGACTGGCAAGGCTTCGAGCTCGGCCCGACCGCCAAGGGCGAGGTCACCTGCTCGGGCGGCGTCCTCTACGACGAGGGGACGCAGCGGCCGTCGTACTCCGACCTTCCGTACGGGCACACGTGGCGCCGCGCCGGCTTCACGTGCGTGTCGCGGGTGACGGGGATCACCTGCCGGAACGGCCACGGGCACGGGCTCTTCATCTCGCGCCGGTCCTGGCGCGCCTGGTGAGCGCCTGAGCCGGAAATCGCTCGCGCTTGCGTGCGTCGCGGT
>JBKPRG010000120.1:0-11736 GCA_046765815.1 Actinomycetota bacterium | reverse complement strand
ACCGGGGGACGGAGGCCACGACCCGAGTCTCGCTAACGTTTGGTCGATGCGCAACGCCCTCGTGCTGGCGGGGTGCTTGGCGGTCGCGGCCGCCGCCCTCGTCGCCCGGGCGGGCGGCTCGTCGACGCCGACGTACTACCGCGACGTCGCGCCGATCCTCGACGCGAAATGCACCACCTGTCACCGGCTCGGTGGAATCGCGCCGTTCTCGCTCACCACCGCCGCGGCGGCGAAGCAGCACGCGTCCGGGATCGCGCGAATGACCCGCGCAGGCCGGATGCCGCCGTGGATGCCCGGCCCGGACTCGGCCCCGATCATCGGGCGTGACAAGCGCCGTCTCACCCAGGCCGAGCTGACGACGCTTGCCGCGTGGGCGGCCGGCGGCTCACCGGCCGGGAACCCGGCCGACCGCCGCTCCACGCCGTCCTCGGGCGCCGGCCTCGGCGGGCCCGGCCGCACGATCACGCTCGAGCCGGCGCGTCCCTACGTTCCGCACGCGGCGGGAGGCGGGCTCGACGACTACCACTGCTTCCTACTCGACCCGAAGCTGAAGCAGGACACCTTCGTCACCGGGGCGCTGATCCAGCCGCAGCGGACGGGGATCGTCCACCACGTGATCCTCTACGAGGCCGCCGGGGCGCAGGCCACAGCGGCGACCCAGCTCAACGCTGCGAGCGGCGGCAAGGGTTGGACGTGCTTCGGCGGGCCCGGCCTCCCGTTCGACGTCTCCGGCCCCGGCGCGCTCGACCGGCTCGGCCAGCCACCATGGATCGCCGCGTGGGTTCCCGGCCACGCGACGAACGCGCTGCCGCCTGGGACCGGCGTCCTTCTCCACAAGCGCGCGAAGATCGTGATGCAGGTGCACTACAACCTGATCGAGGCCGCCGGCCCGGATCGCTCGCGCGCCCAGCTCAGGCTCCGCCCGGCGACGACGAAGCTCACGGCGCTCGAAACGCAGCTGATCGCGGCGCCCGTGGAGCTCCCCTGCCCGGCGGGCGTCAGCGGCCCGCAGTGTTCGCGCGACCAGGCGCTCCAGGACGAGGCGACCAGGTACGGCGCCGAGGCCGCGTACATCCCGATCGCGCTGCTCCGCCTCTGCTCGAAGACGCTCGCCGACTACCCGCAGGACGTCGGCGACGGAGCGAGCATCGCGACGTCGTGCCAGCGGTCGTTCTCAACTCGCGAGACGATCTACGGCATCGCCGGCCACATGCACCTGCGCGGGCGGGACATTCGCGTCGTCCTCGACCCGGGCACGGCCAAGGAGCGGACGCTGCTCCACATCCCGGCGTGGGACTTCCACTGGCAGGACGTCTACTACCTGCAGAAGCCGGTCACGGTGACACCCGCGGACACGGTGCGCGTCAGCTGCACGTTCGACAACTCGAAGGCCGACCAGCCGGTCGTCGGCACGAAACAGTTGACGCCGCGCTACGTCCTCTGGGGCGAAGGCACGACCGACGAGATGTGCCTCGGGATGCTGTCGGTCGCTAGGCGCCCGTAAGCCGGCGAAGCGCGGCGCGAACCGCACCCGGCGCCTCGACCCAGATGAAGTGACCCGCGCCGTCGACAACCTCGACCCAGGCGCCCGGAATCCGCTCGGCGGCGTCCGCGGACGCCCCGAGCGGCATCGGGCTGCGCGCACCGTGAACGAACCCGACGGGCACTCGGATGCCTGGCAATCCGGCCTCCAGCGCCGGCAGCTCCTCCTGAATTGACCGTCCCATCTCGGCCGAACGCTCGCTGGCCATGCGCAGCGCGGGCATCGGCGGCGCCGCGGCCGGATCGGCGAAGTACGCGGGCCAGACGATCCGCATTCCCTCGAGTGCGAGCTCGTCGTCGGCGGCACCCTGTGTCGTGAGCTCGTCGAGCTCCCGCGCGCGTTCACGCAGAGCCTCCGGCGTCCGGCGGAACATTTCCTCGTCGAACTCTGGCCAGCGTCCGTCGCCGATCGCGCCGAGCGGATCGACCGAAAGCACGCCGAGCAGGCGGTCGGGCAGCGCTTCGGCGACGTGGAGCGCGAGGTGACCGCCCCACGAGTGACCGACGACGTACGCCTTCTCCCAACTCAGTGCGTCGAGCACCCGCCGTGCGTCGTCGACGTCCGCAGCCACGGTGTACGGCCCTCCGATCGCGGACGGCGCGAGCCCACGCTGCTGGTACCACGCGACGTCGTTCTCCTCCGCGAGCTCGCTGGCGAGATCCTCGAGGTAGTCGAAGCCCATGCCGGGGCCGCCGTGGAGGAGCAGCACCGGAGGTCCGCTGCCCGCGCGGCGCCCGCCGATCAGCGCGCCGTCGTCGTGAGTGGTGAATTCAGTCCACACTCCGGCGGCGATCGTCTCACGCTGCCAGCATGGCGTCATGTCGAATCAGACGCCGCTGCGCCGCAACCGCGACTTCGTCCTCCTCCAGGCGGGGCAGCTGCTTTCGGCCTTCGGATCGAACATGTCGCGGATCGCGTATCCGCTGCTCACCCTCGCCGTCACCCACTCGCCGGCGAAGGCGGGCTACGTGGGCGGCGTCCAGTTCGCCCCGTACCTCGTCTTCGGGCTCATCGCGGGCGTGGCAGCCGACCGTTTGGAGCGCAGGCGGCTGATGATCGTGTCCGAGACGGTGGCCGCGGCCTCGCTGGCGACGCTCGCCGCGTCGGTGCTTGCCCACGAGACACGCTTCTGGTTGATCCTCGCGGTCGCCTTCGTCGACGGCGCGGCGGGAGTCTTCTCAACGGCTGCTCAGCGCGGTGCGTTTCGCGCAGTGGTCCCACTCGCCCAGCTGCCCGAGGCAGCGAGCGTCGCGCAGGCGCGCAGCGCAGCCGTGCGACTGATCGCACCGCCGGTGGGCGGTGCGTTGTTCGCCTTCGGGCGGGCGCTGCCGTTCGTCGCCGACGCCGTCTCGTACGCGTTCTCGACTCTTTCGGCGCTGCTGATGCGGACGCGGTTCCAGGAAACGCGCGAGCTGGACACGGCCTCCCTACGGCGCCAGTTCGCGGAGGGGATCTCCTTCTACGCCCGGATCCCCTTTCTGCGGACGACGATGGCGATGATCTCGGTGAGCAACTTCACCGTCGCCGGCGTGCAGCTCGCAGTGATCGTGCTCGCGCGGCGCGAGGGTCTGTCGAGCGCGGCGATCGGCGGCTTCGTGGCGTTGGTGGGAGCAACGACGCTGCTCGGCTCGCTGGCGACCCCGCTCGTGCGGCGCGTGCTGCCGATCCGCGCAATTCTCCTGTCGGAGTTCTGGGCGGCGTTCGGCTACATCGCGTTCCTGGTCTGGCCGAGCGTCTACGTCCTGGCGGCCGTGTTCGCGGCGCAGGCGTTCTGCTTCCCGAACACCGACTCAGCGATCACGGCCTACAACTACGCGCTCATCCCGGACCGGCTGCTCGGGCGGGCGCTGTCGGTCGGGGACACGCTCCGCATCGTGGGCGCCCCGCTCGGGCCGCTTGCAGCCGGCTTGCTCCTCGACTCGGTGTCGCCGCGGACGACGATCGCCGTCCTGATGGGCGCGACGCTCGCGGTCACACTGCCCGGGACGCTGAGCAGGTCGATCCGGGAGACGCCGTCTCTCGAGGAACTGACCGCGCTTACACCGAGTCAGCCGGCGTAGCGCTCTCGTCGCCCGCCAGGAGCTCCTGGACGGCGGGATCGTCGCGGATTGCGTCGAGATCTGAATCCTGGCGCGCGTACCCCCGGAACTGCTCCGACAACTCGATCGCTTTGTGGAGGTGCTCGATCGCTTCCGCCTCGTGGCCGGTGAGGCTCTCGAGGCAGGCGAGGTTGTAGAACAGCAACCCGTATTCCGGCGCTTCGGCGACGATCTCGCGCAGCTGCTCCATCACCTCCGCGTGCTCGCCGGCCTCGTACCGCTTCCGCAGCGGGTACCACAGCTCCCATCCGACGGGCTCGTAGGCCTTGCCCGCTGTTCCACCGACGGCGACGAGAGTGGTTCCCGCCTCCTCGGCGAACGCGGTGCGCTTGACGTTCGCGGTGGCGAAGACGAACGTGCCTTCTCCTGCCTCGCGCCGCTCGCCGTCGAGCTCGAACGTCGCCCGTCCGCGAATGACGATGTAGAGCTCCTCGTTCCCGGGGTCTTCCTCGTGTTCGTTGATGAGCCGGTCGCCCGCCGCCTTCGCGGTCCAGGCGTTCACGCCGAACGACGTGATCCCGAAGTGATGACGCACGGGCCGGATTGGACACTCGCCAACGGGATGCAGCTCGCGAATGTCATCGAGATGATCTACCGCCCAGTTCGCCATGCTCGACCCCCCAGTTGTCGTTTCGAGTGACGAAACTCTAGGCGACGCGACAGACTCGTCCGGTGATTGTCGTGAGGGAGCTAACCGCGAGCGAGGTCGAATACGTCGACCGCCACCTGCCGCTCAGCCGCCTCGACCAGCAGGTGGAGCAGGGATCGACCTACCTGATCGCGTGGGAAAACGACGAGCCGGTCGGTCATGCCCACCTCGCTTGGAACGGAACGCAGCTCGGAATCCCCGAGGTTCAGGACGTCTACGTTCTGCCCGAACGGCGCCGTCGCGGCATCGGCAGTCTGCTCACCCGCGCAGCGGAAGACGAGGCGCGCAGGCGAGGCTGGAACGCGATCAGTCTCAGCGTTAGCCAGGCAGGCAACCCAAAAGCGAGGAGGCTCTACGAGAGCCTCGGCTACGGCGATGCTGGGATTGAGCCGGTGCGCGTGTCCGGGACGATCATGCTGCGAGGACTTCCGCTCGAAGTCGACGACACACTCCTGTACCTCAAGAAGCCGCTTTGAGGCTAGGGCCAGCGGAGGATCGGTTCCCATGGAACTGATTCGACGTCACCTATTTCTTTGCTCATCGCTCGCGACGAGGGATCTCGGCTATTCGACCTAGGCGCGCGAGGGCTACTTCACGCCGATGACCATCGAGTCCGGCCCGATCAGGCGCTCGGCACTCGTGGTGGTGAATCCGGCGTCGGTCATCCAGCCCATGCAGTCGGCGGCGGTGTAGTCGAAGCCGTGCTCCGTCTCGATGAGCATGTTGAGGCTCATCAGCAGGCCGAACGCGTTCTTCGACCGGTCGTCGTCGATGATGGACTCGTAGACGATGAGCGCGCCACCCTCCGGCAGCGCCTCGTACGCCTTTCTGATGAGCGTTCGCTTCTCGTCAAGGCTCCAGTCGTGAAGGATGTGTCCCATCACGAGCACGTCGGCTCTCGGCAGTTCGTCCGCAAAGAAATCGCCGGCTGCGAACCGGAGCCGTTCCTGCACGCCGTTGCGTTCGACGTAGTCCTCGAAGATCGGCGCCACCTCGGGCAGGTCGAATCCGGCTCCCGTTAGGTGCTCATTGGCGAGGGCGATCTGCACGGCGAGGTCGCCCTGGGCTGTCCCGACGTCGACGAACGTCTCGTGCTCGTGCCAAGGGAACTGTCTTGCGATCGCCAGGTTCGCGCCGTGACTCAGCCCGGTCATCGCGGCGAGGAAACCCTTCAATCGCGCCGGATCCGCATAGAGCGCCTGGAAGAACGGCGTCTCTCCCGACTTCGCCTCGTTCTGAAGCTGCCCTGTCCGCAGCGCCTCGGTGAGGCCACCCCAGAAACGGTACAGGCGCTGGTTGGCCATCTCCAAGATGCCGCCGATGTACGAGGGCTTGTGCTTGTCCAGGAACAGGTCCGTGCTGGGGGTGTTGCGATAGACCCCGTCAGCGCGTTCGAGAAATCCAAGGGCCACCAGCGCGTCGAGGAAATCCCGAGACGAGCGCGGGTGAAGGCCCAGCCTGTCCCGCAGAGCCTCGCCGCTCTCAGGGCGTCGTGCGAGCTCGGTGAATAGCTCCATCTCGACTGCGCTCAAGAGAGTCTTCGACGCCCAGAAGCCGAGGCCGACCTGCATGATCTGATCTGGCGTTGGATCGTCGCTCATGTCTCGCCCCCCTCGGGTCGAGCAACCTCTAAACGGGCGCCATCATCCCAAACCGCGCCAACGCGGGCACCGTCACCCACCCAAGCTTTGGACTGCGCCACCGTCCCTCGCCCAGGTCGGCGCCCAAAGTTCGAGCTGATGTCTGACCTCTGAGATGCCAGACACCTTCTCCGTCAGGCGCCTAGCTTCTCGCGCACGCGCTCATTGACGGCGCGCGGGTCGGCCTTGCCGCCGGTCTCCTTCATCACCTGCCCGACGAAGAAGCCGAGCAGACCCTGCTTGCCGCCGCGGTACTGCTCCGCCTGGGCGGGGTTCGACGCGATGATGCGATCGATCACCGGGTCGAGCTCGGCGGCGTCGGAGACGGCCTTCTGCGCGACGTACGGCTCGGCGCTGAAGCCCTCGTCGCCGACCTTCGCCAACGCCTCGTCGAACGCAGCGCGCGCGATGTCGGCCCGAGCCGCGACGAGCTTCGCCAGCTCGGCGGCGTTCGCCGACTCCGGCGCCACGCCAGTAGCGACGAACCGGTTCGCGAGCACGTTCGCCGCCTCCTTCGGATCGGCGCCGGCAGCCACGACGTCCGACCACAACCGGTCGAGCCCTCCGGTCACGAGCACGTCGGCGTCGTAGAACGAGAGCGTGCTCGCGACGCGCGAGATACGCGCGCCCGGCAGCTCGCCGATCTCGCCGCGCAGCCGCGTGACGACGTCCTCCGGCGGATGCACCGGCACGAGGTCCGGCTCCGGGAAGTAGCGATAGTCCTGCGCCTCCTCCTTCGACCGCATCGGCGGCGACTCTTCGTGCGCCGGGTCGAAGTGCAGCGTCTCCTGCTCGACCGTGCCGCCCTCCTCGTAGATGCGGATCTGCCGCGCGATCTCGCGCTCGATCCCCTTCGCGGCGAAGTTGAACGAGTTCATGTTCTTCAGCTCGGTGCGGGTCCTGAGCTCGTCGCTCCCCTCCGGCCGCACCGACACGTTGACGTCGAAGCGCATCGAGCCCTTCTCCAGCTCCGCATCCGACAACCCCAGCTCGACCACGGTCTGCCGCAGCAACTGCAGGAACCGCTTCGCGGTCTCCGGGTCGTGGATGTCCGGCTCGGTGACGATCTCGACGAGCGGCGTCCCACAGCGGTTGAAGTCGACGAGCGTCGCAGTCGCGCCGTGGATACGGCCCGACACGGCGACGTGCACGTTCTTCGCCGCGTCCTCCTCGAGGTGCGCGCGCGTAATCCCGACGGACACCTCGCCGTCGTCCGTCGGCACGATCAGCTTGCCGTGCGCACAGAGCGGCTCGTCGTACTGACTGATCTGGTACGCCTTCGGATTGTCAGGATAGAAGTAGTTCTTCCGGTGGAAGACGGCCCGGTCGGCGATCTCGCAGTCGAGCGCGAGCCCGAGCTTGATGCATTCCTCGATCGCGCGCCGGTTGGGCACGGGCAGCGCACCCGGGAACGCGAGGCAGACCGGGCAGACGTTCGTGTTCGGCTCGTCGCCGAACGCGTTCCGGCACCGGCAGAACATCTTCGTCTCCGTCTTCAGCTGGACGTGGATCTCCAGCCCGATCACCGGTTCCCAGGTCATCGAAGCCGCTCCGGGACCACGTGGAAGGCCAGCGCGCGCTCCAGGGCGTGACCGGTGCGGAAGAGCGCGTTCTCGGCGAACTGCGGGCCGATCAGCTGCAAGCCGACCGGCAGGCCGTCCGAGAGGCCGCACGGGATGCTCAGGCCCGGCAGGCCGGCCATGCACGACGGAATCGTCAGCAGGTCGTTGAGGTACATCGCGAGCGGGTTGCCGACTTTCTCGCCGATCGGGAAGGCGACCGTCGGGCTCGTCGGCGACGCGATCACGTCGAAGCTCTTGAAGACCTCGTCGTGCTCCTGCCGGATCATCGTGCGCACCTTCTGCGCGGTGCCGTAGTACGCCTCGTAGTAGCCGGCCGAGAGCGCGTACGTGCCGAGCATGATGCGGCGCTTCGGCTCGTCGCCGAAGCCATCGTGGCGCGTGTTCATCACCATCTCGCGGAAGTCGGCACCGTCGGAGCGGAGCCCGTAGCGCGCACCGTCATAGCGGGCGAGGTTGGCCGACGCCTCCGCGGGCGCGACGAGGTAGTAGCAAGCGACGCCGTACGTCACCGAACGCGGTAGCGAGCACTCGCCGATCGTCGCGCCGAGTGACTCGGCCGTCTCCAGCGCCTTGCGCACCGCGTCGCGGACGCCGGGCTCGATCCCCTCCGCTTCGTTCATCTCTCGCGGCACGCCGATGCGCAGGCCGTGCAGGTCCTCAGCCTGCGGCAGCTCGACGGACGGCACGTCGACGGTGGTCGAGTCGTTCGCGTCGCGGCCCGAGATGATCGAGTAGAGGTACGCGCAGTCGCGGACGTTCTTCGCCACCGGCCCCACCTGGTCGAGTGACGAGGCGAAGGCGACGACGCCGTAGCGCGAGACCGTCCCGTAGGTCGGGCGCAGGCCGACGTTGCCGCAGAGCGCCGACGGCTGCTTGATCGAGCCGCCGGTGTCGGAGCCGAGCGCCCAGGGCGCGAGCCCGCCGGACACGGCCGCGGCGCTGCCCCCGCCCGAGCCGCCGGGCACCTTCGTCGGGTCCCACGGGTTGTGCGTCGGGCCGAACGCCGAGTTCTCGGTCGACGAGCCCATCGCGAACTCGTCTGTGTTCGTCTTGCCGAGAATGCGCAGCCCGTGCGCCTTGCAGCGCTCGATGACCGTCGCGTCATACACCGGCACATAGCTCTCGAGGATCTTCGAGCCGGCGGTCGTGCGCAGGCCCTTCGTCCCGATGATGTCCTTGATCGCGATCGGCAACCCGTCGCCGCCCGGATCGTCGGCGCGCGTCAGGAAAGCGTGCAGCTCGGGGTCGCGATCGTCGATCGCGGCCGCGTAGGCGGCAAACAGCTCGGCCCCGCTGATCTCGCGCTTCTCGACGAGCTCATGCGCCTTCTCGGCGGTCAGCCTCAGCGTGTCGATCATGCCGGCGGCACCCGGAAGAAATCGCCGTCCCGGTCGGGCGCGTTCGCGAAGGTCTCGTCGGAGGTGAGGCACGGACGCGGCACGTCCTCGTCCCACGCGTTCTGGATCTCGAGCGGGTGAGCGGTCGGCGGCACCTCGGAGAGGTCGAGCTCGGAGACGGTCGACACGGCCTCGAGGATCGCCGACAGCTGCTCCTGGAACTTCGCGACCTCGTCGTCGGTCAGCTCGAGACGCGCGAGCCGCGCCACGTGGAGCACTTCACCTTTCGAGATCGCCATTGCCTCAATCCTTCCATCAAATGAAAGGAGGCCCCTTTCGGAGCCTCCTCTGTGAACCGGTTCCGAAAGGGTCTAGAGCGTCGAGACGTTCGCGGCCTGCAGGCCCTTGTCGCCCTGCACGACCTCGAATGCGACGCGCTGACCCTCGGTCAGCGACTTGTAGCCCTCACCGGCGATGGCGGAGAAGTGGACGAACACGTCCGCCTCGCCATTGCCACGCTCGATGAAGCCGTAGCCCTTTTCGTTCGAGAACCACTTGACCGTGCCTTCTGCCACTGCCTACTTCTCCTTGCTGAGATGACTACAAGTCCGCCAGACCGGCGGAGCGCGCGAACACTAGCTCATCAGCGCGGATATGCAAGGTCTTTCCGCCGGTAGCGCGCGCATCGGACCGCGTTCTCGAGCAGGCAGGCGATCGTCATCGGGCCGACGCCCCCCGGGACGGGCGTCATCGCGGAGGCGATCTCCATCGCGCCCGGATCGACGTCGCCGACGAGGCCGGCCTCGGTGCGGTTCATGCCGACGTCCACGACGACGGCGCGTTCCTTGACCATGTCGGGCGTCACGAGCGCCGCGACGCCCGCGGCCGCGACGAGCACGTCTGCCTCGAGCGTGACCGCGGGCAGGTCGCGGGTGTGCGTGTGGCAGACCGTGACGGTCGCGTTCGCCTGCAGGAGGAGGTGCGCCATCGGCTTGCCGACGATGTCGCTGCGGCCGATCACGACTGCGTTCGCGCCGTCCAGCGCGACGTGGTGCTCGTGGAGCAGCGCCATGATCCCGCGCGGCGTCGCCGGCACGAGCGCGGGCCGACCGAGATACAGCTCGCCGGCGTTGAGCGGATGGAACCCGTCGACGTCCTTGGACGGCGTGACCGCGCGGATCACCTTCTCCTCGTCGAGGTGATCCGGCAGCGGGAGCTGGACGAGGATCGCGTCGACGTCGTCGGAGTCGTTCAGCTCCTTGAGCTTCGCCAGCAGCTCGTCCTCGGACGTGGTCTCCGGCAGGCGCAGGTCGGTCGTGTCGAAGCCGGCCTCCTCGGCCGCCTTGTGCTTGAGGCGGATGTAGATGTCCGATGCGGGGTCGTCGCCGACGAGCACCGTGACGAGCCCGATGTGCCCGATCGCGCGCACCTCTTCGGCGACGACGGAGCGAATGCGGTCGGCGAGCGGCTTCCCGCGCATCGGTGTGGCGGCCACGCGCCGAGAGTAACCTCTCGCCGATGCGCTGGCCGCGGAAGAACGATCAGGCGTCGATCGACACGCGCCGCGCGGCGATGGGCGTCGACGGCGGGCTCACGACGTCCGTCGACCTCGCCCCGTTCGCAAGCGCCGCCGAGTCGCTGGTCGGCGTCGCGGTGATTCCCGTCTCGGCGGTGCCGATCCAGATCGAGCTCGGCTCCTACGAGCTCGACGATCAGGGCGCCGTCGTCGAGACGGGCCGCGCGACCGAGACGGTTCACGTTCCGCTCGCACACACCGAAGGCGGGCTCACTGCCTCGATGACGCGCGGCGCGCTGGCCGCCGGCACCGTCCGCACGTACGTCCTCCACGACCGCATCACGCGTGCGTCCTGCTTCGTCTGTCGCGACGCCGCCGACGCCGTGACGCTCGGCCGCTGGATCGAGGCCGAACTGCCGAGATTCAAGGAGTGGCTCGAGACCTCCGAGGACGTGTCGCTCTCGAAGCGCGCGAAGCTGCGCGGGGTGAAGACGCACGTCGTCGGCGAGATGTGCCACGTGCTCTGGGCGTGGACGACCGGCGACGCCGTCGGGCCGAACATGATGACGCGCAACTCCTATGCGCTGAACATGGCGTACGTGATGCAGCGCGCGCCGGTGACGCCGGAGCGGGCGATCCTCGAAGCGAACATGGGCGGCGACAAGAAGCCGTCACACGAGTTCTTCCAGTCCGGCCACGGCAAGAGCGTGCTCGCCGAGGCGTTCCTCGCCGACGAGCAGATTCGCCGCGTGCTCCGAACCACGGCCGAGGATCTCGACGCGCTCTCGTGGGCCGGCACGCACGGCGCCGTCGCGAGCGGCATGCAGTCGGTCGCGTTCACGCCCGCGTCCGCGATCGCAGCGGTCTATGCGGCGACCGGGCAGGACCTCGGCATGGTCGGCACCAGCTCGATGGCGCACGGCACCGGCCGGCGCGTCGAGGGCGGGCTGCAGGCGACGATCCGCTTCGGCGGCCTCGAGGTCGGCACCGTCGGCGGCGGCACCAACCTCCCTTCGGCGCGCGATTGGCTCGCCTCGATCGACTGCGCCGGCAGCGGCAAGGTCTATCGCTTCGCACAGATCGTGGCCGCCGCGGCGCTCTGCCTCGAGGTCAGCGCCTCCGCGGCGATGGCGACGGCCGGCAGCGAGAACTTCTTCAAGGCGCACCACGAACGAGGTGGCCTCCGCTGATCGCCTTGATCTTCCGCTACGAGGTTCGCGACAGCGACGAGTTCGAGCGCGTGTACGGCCCGGAAGGCGAGTGGGCGCAGTTCTTCCGCTCCGGCCGCGGCTACATCGGCACCGAGTTCTTGCGCGACCTCGAAGAGCCCGAGCGATATTTCGTGATCGACCGCTGGGAGTCAGTCGAG
>JBKPRG010000119.1:0-7105 GCA_046765815.1 Actinomycetota bacterium | reverse complement strand
GACGACGACGCTGCTCGACGCGATCGAGGAGCACGGCTTCGACGCGGCGATGGGCGGCGCGCGCCGCGACGAGGAGCGCGCCCGCGCGAAGGAGCGCATCTTCAGCTTCCGCGACGACTTCGGCCAGTGGAACCCGCGCGCACAGCGCCCCGAGCTCTGGAACCTCTACAACGCGCGCATCCGCAAGGGCGAGCACATCCGCGTGTTCCCGATCTCGAACTGGACGGAGCTCGACGTGTGGCAGTACGTCGCGCGCGAGAACCTCGAGCTGCCGTCGATCTACTTTGCGCACGAGCGCGACGTGTTCCGGCGCGACGGAATGCTGTACGCCGTCTCCGACTTCGTCGAGCGCTATCCCGACGAGGAGCCGTTCAGCGCGAACGTCCGCTTCCGCACGGTCGGCGACATGACGTGCACCGGTGGCGTCGTCAGCGAGGCGGCGACGATCGACGAGGTCGTGAACGAGATCGCGGCGACGCGGGTCACGGAGCGCGGCGAGACGCGTGCCGACGACCGGGTTTCTGAGGCAGCAATGGAGGACAGGAAGCGCGTTGGCTACTTCTAGGGAATTCCTCGACACCGAGCTGCTCCGCCTCGTCACGGCGGGCTCGGTCGACGACGGCAAGTCGACGCTGATCGGCCGGCTGCTCTACGACACGAAGCAGATCCTCGTCGACCAGCTCGAGCACATCGAGGACGCGTCCCGTCGCCGCGGCCACGACTACGTCGACCTGGCGCTGCTCACCGACGGGCTGCGCGCGGAACGTGAGCAGGGGATCACGATCGACGTTGCCTACCGCTCGTTCGTCACGCCGCGCCGCCGCTTTCAGCTCGCAGATGCACCCGGCCACGTGCAGTACACGCGCAACATGGTCACGGGCGCGTCGACCGCCGACGTCGCGGTGATCCTCGTTGACGCGCGCAAGGGCGTGATCGAGCAGACGCGGCGCCACTCGTACATCACGTCGATGCTCGAGTTGCCGCACGTCGTCTACGCGGTCAACAAGATGGATCTCGTCGACTACGCCGAGGAGCGCTTCGACGAAATCGTGCGCGACCTGTCCGAGCTCGGCTCGCAACTCGGCCTCCACGACGTTCAGGCGATTCCTGTTTCCGCGCTGAAGGGCGACAACGTCGTCGAGCGCACCGACGCGATGCCGTGGTATGCCGGCCCGACGCTGCTCGAGCACCTCGAGACCGTCGAGATCACGGGCGACCGCAACCACGAAGACCGCCGCTTCCCGGTGCAGTGGGTGGTCAGGCCGATGGCGGACTCGCACCACGACTACCGCGGTTACGCGGGGCAGGTCGCCGGCGGCGACTGGCATCCCGGCGACGAGGTCGTCGTGCTGCCGTCCGGCCTGCGCAGCCGCGTCGCCGCGATCGACACCGTCGACGGCGAGCTCGACCAGGCGCTGCCCGGGCAGTCGGTGACGATCAGGCTCGAGGACGACGTCGACGTCTCGCGCGGCGATTTGCTCGCGGATCCCGCGAGCGCGCCGGTCGCTGCGCGCGAGCTCGTGGCGAGCGTCTGCTGGATGACCGAGAAGCCCGCCGAGGATCGCGCGCGGGTGCTGGTGAAGCAGACGACGCGCACCGTGCCGGCGCGGATCGACGAGATTCTCTCGGTCGTCGACATCGAGTCGTTCGAGGACAGACCCTCGCCGGGGCGCCTCGAGCTGAACGACCTCGGCATCGTCCGCCTCAGGCTGGCGGAGCCGCTGGTCGTCGATCCCTACGCCCGCAACCGCGCGACCGGCGCGTTCATCATCGTCGACGAGGCGACGAACGACACGGTCGGCGCCGGCATGGTGATCGAGGCCACGGCGTGAATCGGCTCGCCGATCCGTATCGCGACACCGACGTGATCGACTCGCGCGCGCCACGCACCAACCAGGCCGTGATCGGAACGCTCGCGCTGGTCGCGGTCATCACCGGCTGGTGGCCGCTGCTCGCGATCCTCGCGCTGCAGCTCGCGATCGGCCTGACCTTCGGCCGCCGTTACTGCCTGACCTGCCTCGCCTACTTCGAGCTGATCCAGCCGCGGTTCGGCGAAGGGCCGCTCGAGGACTCGCGCCCGCCGCGGGCCGCGAACTTCGTCGGCCTGGTCGTCCTCGGTGCCGGCGCGCTTGCGTATGCGCTCGGTGCGCCGGTACTCGGCATCGCGCTCGGCCTGCTCGTCGCGGCCCTCGCGCTGCTCGCCGCGATCACAGGCTTCTGCACCGGTTGCGAGGCCTACAAGCTCGCGTGCCTGCTCCGCGGCCGCCCGTTCGTCTCCTGCCCGATCCCGGGGGTCCGGCTCTGACCTGGCAGTTCGTCATCGCCGGCGCGCTGGTCGGCGTCCTCGTCGGCATGACCGGCATGGGCGGCGGCAGCCTGATGACGCCGATGCTGATTCTGATCTTCGGCTTCAACCCGAAGACGGCCGTCGGCACCGACATCCTGCACGGCGCAGTCTTCAAGTCGTTCGGCGCCGTGCGCCACCGCCAGCTCGGCAACGTGCACGCGCACCTCGCGCTGTGGATGCTCGTCGGTTCGGCGCCGCTGTCGCTCGTCGGCGTGCAGATCGCGGACTCGTTCTCGGACGGGACGCAATCGGCGATGAGCCACGTCGTCGGTGGTGCGCTGATCGCCGGGGGGATCGGTTTCGCGATCAAGACCTTCATTCGCGGCAAGAGCTCTGACGCGCCGCTGATCCTCACGGCCCGCCAGAAGGCGATCGCTGTGGTGATCGGCGCGACCTGCGGGTTTGTCGTCGGTCTCACGTCGGTCGGCTCGGGCACGTTCTTTGGGCTCGCGATGCTGCTCATCTATCCGCTCACGGCGCCAAAGATCGTCGGCACCGACATGCTCCACGCGGCCCTCCTGCTCTGGGTCGCCGGCGCCGGGCACCTGCTGCACGGCAATGTCGACCTGCACGCGATGGCCTGGCTCCTCGTCGGCTCAGTGCCGGGTGTGCTCGTCGGCTCCCATCTCTCGATCCGTGTCCCGGAGCGCGCCCTACGCATCGCGTTCGCGTTCGTGCTCGTCCTCTCCGGCATCAAGCTCGTCGGCGTGCCTGCCGCGACACTGATCATCGAGGTCGGCGTCGCGCTCGGCGGGCTGGCGCTGCTCGTGTGGGGCGCGCTGGCGCTGCGACAGCGCCGCCTGCCGCTTCAGGACGCTGCGTAGAATCGCCCGGCGTGGCCCGGGTCCTGTCGACGGCGGTCGTCCTCGTGCTGCTCGCGTCGACCGCGGTCGCGTTCGCGATCACCGAGGGCGCGAAGCTCGACAAGTCGCCGATCGCCGGCACGTTCGTGACGCCGCTCTTCTCGCCGGCGGGGACGGCGCATCCGGACGCCGAGGTGCGTTTCCGGCTGCGGACGCGCGAGCGCCTCAGCGTCTGGATCCAAAGCTCCGACGGGAAGCGCGTGACGACGCTGCTGCCCCCGCGCACTGCGCACCGCGGCCAGGCGTTCGACCTCGTCTGGGACGGTTTCTCGAAGAGCGGCACGCTCCAGCCCGACGGCGACTACTACCCGGTCGTCAAGCTCCTCCGCTCGCACCGCACGATCGTGCTCCCGAGCAAGATCGCGCTCGATACGGAGCCGCCGGCGATCAAGGTGAAGCGCCCGCTGTACCCGATCCTGTCTCCCGACGGCGACGGGCACAGCGACAGCTTCCGCTTCCACTACACAGTCAGCAAGCCGGCGCACGCGATTCTCGCCGTCCGCGGACGGCGAGTGCTGTTCACGCTCGGTCAGAAGACGAGCGGTGAGCTCGTCTGGGACGGCAAGGTGCGGAACTCGCAGGGCCGGCTGGTGCGCGCGCGTCCCGGCCGGTACCTGCTGACCGTCTCGGCGCAGGATCGCGCCGGGAACACCTCCAAGGGCGTTCCGTTCGCGATCGCCCAGGTGCGGTACGTCGTGCTCGCCCGCCACCGCGTCGTCGTGCGGCCGGGCGGGCGCTTCTTCCTGCGGGTCTCGACCGACGCGCCGAGCGTGCACTGGCGCCTGAACCGCGCCTCGGGCGTGCAGCGCGCCGGGACGCTCCGGTTCCGGGCGCCGAGGAAGGCGGGCGTGTACCACCTGTACGTCACCGTCGGGAGCCACGCCGCCGTGTGTGCCGTGGTCGTCGCGTGAGCGGCACCCTGGCGCAGATCGGCGGCGCCGTCGGAGCGCTCGGCCTCGCCTCGCTGCTGCTCGGCGAGAGGCGCGAGCTCAGGATCGGCGGCCTCGCCGCGTGGGCGGTCGGCTGCGGCGCGCTCACCGTGTACCTCGCGCCGCACGGTCACCACCGGCTGCTTGCGGCAGCGGCTGTCGTCGGCCTCGTGCTCGCCGTCGCGGGCACCTGGATCGTCCTGCGCGTGCCGTGGCTCCTCGCCCTCGCCACGCTGGCATGCGTCCCGGCGCGCATCCCGGTGCACGTCGGCTCGACGCAGGCGAACCTCCTCCTGCCGCTCTACGGGGTCGTCGTGGTCGCGGCGCTCGCGCTCGCGTGGCAGCTCGCCGGCAACGACGATGCCCGCACCCGCGAGCTCGGGCCGCTTGCATGGCCGCTGGGGCTCTTCGTCGGGTGGGAGGGGCTGACCTTTCTCTGGACGAAGGACGTCCGGCAGGGGGCGATCGAGCTGCTCTTCTTCGTGCTGCCGTTCGGGCTGCTCGCGGTCGCGCTCGCTCGCCTGCCGTGGCAACGCGTCTGGGTGCTGACCCTCTACGTGCAGTACGCGCTGATGGCGGTCGTGTTCGCGGCGATCGGCGTCGTCCAGTACGAGACGCGGCAGATCTTCTGGAATCCGAAGGTGCGGGTCGACAACGCGTACGCGCCGAGCGGCTGGTTCTACCGCGTCAACTCGGTCTTTTACGACCCGTCGATCTACGGCCGCTTCCTGGTGGTCGGGATCCTGGCGAGCCTCGTCCTCGTGCTGCGGCGGCGCGGCGACCCGCTGTGGGCGGTGGCGGCGGCGCTGACGATCGTGATCATGTGGGCGGGGCTGCTCCCGTCCTTCTCGCAGTCGAGCTTCGTCGCGCTGATGGCGGGCGTGACGCTCTGCGCCGTGCTCGCCTGGCGCCGGCACAGCCTGTTTCTGATCGCGGCGATGATCCTCGTGCTGGTCGTCGCCGGGCTCGCGTCGCCGCAGATCCGCCATCGCGTCACCGGCAAGACGTCGTCCTCGCTCTCGAACGTGACGAGCGGACGCTCAACCCTGGCGACGCGGGGTATCAAGCTCGCGCTTCACCACCCGCTGCTCGGCGTCGGCGTCGGCGGGTTCAAGCGCGCGTACGCCGACCTGGCGCACCTGCGCGGCAAGGAGCCGAAGGCTGCCGCCTCGCACACGACGCCGATCTCGGTCGCAGCCGAGACGGGGCTGCCCGGGCTCGCGCTCTTCCTCGCGCTCGTCGTCGTTTCCCTGGGCACGGCCTTCCGGCGCCTGCGCGACGGGTTCGATGCGAACGCTCGTCTCGTGTTCGGATTAGCCTTGACCGCGATCTTCGTGCACTCGGTCTTCTACAACGCGCTCTTCGAAGACCCGACCTTCTGGGGTCTGCTCGGGCTGATCGCAGTCGCGGTGCGGCCTGTCGAGGAGCCTGCGTGATCGGCGACATCCGGCGCGCGCTCGTGCTCGCGCCCCACACCGACGACGGCGAGTTCGGCTGCGGCGCCACGATGGCGCGCCTCGTGGAGGCGGGCGCCGACGTGCGCTATGTGGCGTTCTCGATCGCCACGCGCTCGCTGCCGCCGGGCTTCGCGCCCGACACGCTGGCGCGCGAGGTACGTGAGGCGACGGCCGAGCTCGGCATACCGGACGAGAACCTCACCGTCCACGACTTCGACGTGCGGACGTTCCCCGAGCACCGGCAGGAGATCCTCGAGCTGCTGATCGAGATCTGGAACGAGTGGCAGCCCGATGCCGTCTTCCAACCGTCGTTGCACGACGTGCACCAGGATCACCAGACGATCGCGCAGGAGGGCCTGCGTGCGTTCAAGCGCACGACCGTCCTCGGCTACGAGATCCCGTGGAACAACTTCGACTTCTCGTACCAGGCGTACCTCGCGCTCGAGAAGGCGCACGTCGAGAAGAAGGTGGCGGCGCTGGAGAAGTACGCCTCGCAGCAGCACCGGAGGTACGCGAACGCGGAGTACGTGTGGAACGTCGCGCGCACCCACGGCATCAACGTGAACCGCGAGTACGCCGAGGTGTTTCAGGTGTACCGCGTCGTCGGCTGAGGACGACGGTCGCCGCTTCGATGGCGATCGAGATCCGCCAGGCAAGTCCTGAGTCCGATGCCGGAGTGATCAAGGCGATCGATTCGACGTTCGAGACGGACACGATCTTCGACGTGGTGAAGGACGGGCCCGCCTTTTCAATCATCGAACGAAGGGTCGACTGGATCACCAAGTCGTTTCCATTGGACGACTTCGACGACTCTCGTCGGTGGGATTCCGCATGGCTCGCCTGGGATGGCGCGCTGCCCGTTGGCTTGGTTGCGACCGAGGTCGAGGATTGGAATCGACGCTTAACTGTTTGGCACCTCTACGTCAGCCCTGCGCACCGACGGCGCGGAATTGCCAAGCGCCTGCTCGACGTGGCGCTGGAAGCGGGGCGAGCCCGTGGAGCCCGTCGTGCCTGGCTCGAGACGAGCAACGTGAACGTTCCGGGCGTTCGGGCCTACGAGCGTCTGGGGTTCGAGATCGTCGGATTCGACGTCAGCCTGTACGACAACACCGAGGCCGAAGGCGAAGTCGCGCTGTTTCTCGGCCGTCGTCTAGACCAAAACTTGGAATAGTTGCGTACTCAACTTCGTAGGTCAAAGCGTGGATCTCGGACTCGTCACCTTCGCCGACCTCAATCCGCGCCTCAGCGCTGAAGAGCGCATGCGTAACCTCCTGGAAGAAGCACGCCTCGCGGACGAGCTCGGCCTGACGGTTTTCGCCGTCGGCGAGCATCACCGACCCGATTACCTGGTCTCGTCGCCGGCCACGGTGCTCGCCGCGATCGCGGCGCAGACGAAGCAGATCAGGCTATCGAGCGCGGTCACCGTCCTCTCGTCGGACGACCCGGTGCGCGTCTTCCAGCAGTTCGCGCACGTCGACCTGATCTCGGGCGGACGCGCCGAGATCATGG
>JBKPRG010000118.1:0-12818 GCA_046765815.1 Actinomycetota bacterium | reverse complement strand
GACGTGCGTGCGCTGTACCGCCGCAAGCGCGACACGATCCTCCCGGTGCTGCTCGAGAAGGGACTGCGCCTGGCCGGCTCGACCGCGACCTTCTATCTCTGGCTCGACGTCGGCGGGCCGTCGGAGGAGTTCGCGCGGCGGCTGCTCGAGCACGGGATCGTCGTCGCGCCCGGCTCGTTCTTCGGGCCGGCGGGCGAGGGCTACGTCCGCTTCGCGCTCGTGCCGACGCAGGCCGAGTGCGAACGGGCGGCATCGCTCTTGCGGGAAGCGCTTTGACGACCGACGAGACGATCGCGGCGCTGGACCGCGGCGAGGTGCGCGTTGCCGAGCCCGACGGCGGCGAGTGGCGGGTCAACGCCGACGTGCAGGCTGCGATCCTCGACTACTTCCGCTCGCGCCAGATGGAGCCGCGTGAGGTCGGGCCGTTCGAGTACCACGACAAGATCCCGCTCAAGAGCGGCTACGAGCAGCTCGGCGTCCGTGTCGTGCCGCCGGCGGTGGCGCGCTACGGCGCGTACCTCTCACCGGGCGTGATCCTCATGCCGTCGTACGTCAACATCGGCGCCTGGGTCGGGCCGAACACCATGGTCGACACGTGGGCGACGGTCGGCTCGGGCGCGCAGATCGGCGCCGACGTCCACCTTGCGGGCGGCGTCGGGATCGGCGGCGTGCTCGAGCCGCCGGGCGCAAGGCCCGTGATCGTCGAAGACGGCGCGTTCCTCGGCTCGCGCTGCATCGTCGTCGAGGGCGTGCGCATCGGCGCCGGCGCGGTGCTCGCGCCCAACGTCACGCTGACGGCGTCGGTGCCGATCATCGACGTCACCGGCCCGGAGCCGGTCGAGCATCGCGGGGTTGTCCCGCCGCGCGCGGTCGTCGTGCCGGGCACGAGGCCGAAGGAATTCCCCGCCGGCACGTACAACCTCGCCTGCGCGCTGATCATCGGCCACCGCAGCGAGTCGACCGACCTGAAGACTTCGCTCAACGACGCGCTGCGCGAATACGGGATCGGCAGCGGCTGAGCTTCAGCCCGCCGTTCGCCGACGATCGACAACCGCTCGTCGAGCGACGAGTGACCTTATCTGCCGATCGACTCGATCGGCGACCATGTCCGGCGCTGGTGCGCACGCTCCACGTGTCGGCTCACCGGCCGCAGAACGCCGCCACGGCGGCTCGGTGGAGGGCGGTGTCCGCCGCCGTCGAGAGCGGATACTCGTTCGCGACGAGCACGACCTGCCGGCGAGCGTCGCGTGTGTTCCACACCACGGTCAGCACCCCGTTCAGATTGCCGGTGTGGCCCCACGCGCGGCCGCACGGCGTCGGGTAGACGGCGAGTCCCAGGCCGTAGCGACCGCGGATCGTCTCCATCTCGCGGAGCTGGGCTTGCGTCATGACGTGGCCCTGCAGGAGTGACCTGAAGAAGCGCATCAGGTCACTCGCCGACGAGACGATGTCTCCCGACGCGCCGGCCCAGCGCGCGCTGCGGCCCTCCAGGTCGCGAGGCTCGGCCGTGATGTCGACGACGCCCTGGTGTGACGGAAGGCTGTAGCCGTGCACGTGCGGCGTCTCGAGCACGCCGGGAACGAGGGCGGTCCGAGCCAGCCCCGGCGGTTCGAAGATCCGTCGCGCAAGGAGCGCGGAGAGGCTCCTCCCCGTGGCGCGCTCGATGATCAACCCGAGCACCAGGTAGTTCGTGCTCGAGTAGCTGAAGGCGCCGCCGGGCTTCGCGGTTCTTGGCTGCTTCGCGACTGTTGCGATCAGCCTGCGCGCAGACCACGTCGAGCGCCGGCCGTCGAGCACCGCGGGATCGTCGGCGACGTCCGGTAACCCGGAACGGTGCGCCAGCAGGTCGCGCACCGTGATCCTGTCGCCGTCGGGCAGCAAGTCTGGAAGCCATCGGCTCACTGCGCTGTTGAGTGGCAAGCCGAGTTGCAGGGCAAGCGTCGCGACGAAGGTCTTGGTGACACTGCCGATGCGAAAGCGGTCGTTGCGGTCGATCCTCCCGACCGAAGCGTTCTGTGTCCGGTCGCCGTCGCGCACCACCACGAAGGCGCCAGGCACACCGCCCGCGACCACCGGCTCGAGCGACTTTGCGAGCGTCGACGAGTGGCTTCCGCCGCAGCCGCCGGCGAGCAGCAGCACCACGGCGAGGCGCCGGCGCATCTAGGTCACGCGGACGGCCGGACCGGTGAGGTACGCACGGCCGTCTTCGATCCGCACGTCGAGTGGACCGCCGGGGAATCGCACGGTTACAGCCTCGGCGCCGAGCGCCGCCGCGACGGCGACCGCGCTCGATCCGGATGAGGCCGTCTCGCCCGCCCCGCGCTCCCAGACACGCGCCACGATCTCGTCTCCCGTCCACTGGGCGATCTGCACGTTCGTGCGCTCGGGAAACCGTTCGTGCAGCTCGAGGAGCGGCCCGATGCGTGGCAGGTCGGCTGGATCGCCCTCCACCACCGCGTGCGGATTGCCGACATCGACCGCGATGAAGCGGACGCCCGCAGCCTCCTCGGGGCTGCCGACGGCGACGGGTCCGAGATCCTGTTCGACGAGCGGCCCGTCGAGCATCGTCGCGTGCACCTCGCGGCCGCCCACGCGCACGGTCACGCGTTCGGCGCCGGTTCGCTCGGCGAGCCAGCGCGCGGCGATGCGCGTGCCGTTGCCCGACATCTCGGCGCGCGAGCCGTCCGGGTTCCAGATCGCGATCTCGACCCAGTCGTCGCCGCGGGCGAGCACCTCGAGGATGCCGTCCGTATCGCCGACCTCTGCGCGCACACGGTCCGCGTCGAGCGGCCCGTCTTCAGTGACGAGGTAGACGTTCCCCTGCGCGTTCCAGCACGACGATGTCAGCGGCGATCTCCTCCGCAGATCGGGTGCCGTCGAGCGTAACCACGCCCGGCATGCGACGCAGCCATTTGCGCTGGTAGCGCGCGAGCCGCTTGGTCGCCTGCGTCACCCGCTCGACCGCCTCATCGACCGGAAGCGTGGCGAACTCCTCAAGGCCGAGCACCTGCGCTGCCGTCCGCGACGGCCCGGCCTCCCAGGCGCGTCGAGCCTCGTCGACGACGCCGCACTCGACCATCTCGCGCGTGCGTGCCTCGATCCTGGCGTCGAGCAACTCGAGCGGCACGTCAAGCGCAGCGATCACGGTGGGCAGCCTCGTGTCCTCGGTCCACAGACGGTCGCTCTCGGGCGCGAGCGACGCGCCGGCCTCCGCGAGCTCGAGCGCCCGCACCACCCGCTTGCGGTCGTTCGGATGGACACGAACCGCCGCCGCCGGATCGCGTTCGGCCAGGAGCGAGTGCGTGTGCAAGGCGCCGAGCCGGTCGTACTCGGCCTCCCAGTGCGCCCGCCGCTCCTCCGCCGCGGGCGGCGGGATCGTCAGGCCGGCCAGTGCAGCACGCAGGTAGAGCCCGGTGCCGCCGACGACGAGCGGCACGTCTGCTTCGTCGATCGCCTCGTGGGCGAGCCGCTGGTACGCGCCCACCGACACGTCGTCCTGCAGGGGCACGACGCCGACAAGGCGCGCCGGGTACGGCGGTGCCGCAGTGAGGATCGGCAGGCCCTCGTAGAGCGCCGCCGAGTCGGCAGAGATCACCTCTGCGCCGAGCTCGTCCCGCAGGAGGCCGGCAACCGCGGTCTTGCCGGAGGCGGTCGGGCCGAAGAGCGCGAGGACGCTACGCGCCGGCGGGCGCCGGCTGTTTGAAGCCATGCTCGATCTCGGCCGTGGCGCGCGTGCGCTCGAACGGCCGGTCCTCCTCGGGATGGGCCGCGCGCCACTCGCGGAACCACGCGACCGAGCGAGGAATCCCCTCCGCGAGCGGGGTCTCCGGCTCCCAGCCGAGCAGCCCGCGCGCCTTGCTGACGTCCGCGACGTAGTGCGTAACCTCGCCGAGCAGCGACGGCGCGAGGTGGATCTGCGGTTCGACGCCAAGCTCGGCGGCGATCAGCTCCGCCGCGCGGACGAGCGTGTTGCCCTGACCGTACGCGAGGTTGATCGTCTGGTTCGTCATTCGTTGTTCGGCAAGTGCGTAGACGCCTCGCGCGATCCCGTCGACGCAGTCGTCGATGTACGTGAAGTCGAGCACCTTCTGGTCGCCGCCGAAGATCGTGATCGGCTCGCCGCGCGAGAGCTGATGCATGAAGAGCGGCAACACGCGCTCCATCCGCCAGAGGTCGTTGTCGTAGCGGCCGTACACATTCGAAAAGCGGAAGACGAGGTAAGTGAGGCCGTAGCAGCGCGCGTACGAATAGATGAACGCCTCGCTCGTGATCTTCGAGGCGGAGTACGGGCTCTCGGTGTAGGCGAAGTCGGCGTGCTCCTCGATGTACTCCTCGAAGCGGTGCACGTCGCCGTAGACCTCGCGCGTCGACGAGAACACGAGCGGGAGCCCAATTCCGCGCGCGTACTCGAGCACGTTGAAGGTCATGATCGCGTTCTCGAGCGCGCGATGCGGCTCGCGGACGAGCTGGTGCACCTTGGCGTGCGCAGCGAGATGCACCACGAGGTCGACCTGCGGATATTCGACACCGCCGATGCCGCCCGGGAATGCCGGGTAGTGGCCGGCGAGATCCTGCAGGAGCGTCGGGAAAGCGTCCGTCCACGGGTTCTGGCGCTTGTCGACGCCGAAGACGTCGTGGCCGTCGCCTTGCAGCCGCAGGGCGAGGTTCGTGCCGATCTGACCTGACGAGCCGGTGACGAGGATGCGCATCTGGCTAATCCTGCCGAAGAGATGTGATGGACACGTCAGGCAGCGACAAGGGCCTGCTGAGCGCCTTTGAGCGTCTGCGACGTGGCCGACTCGATCCGGACGTCGACGAGCTCGCCCGCCGCGGCCACGCCGCTGAAGTTCACGGTCGTGTTGCGGCGCGTCCGGCCGCGGAGCAGCGTGGGATCGGTGCGCGACGAACCTTCGACGAGCACCTCCTCGACGAGCCCGACGCGTAGCTGGTTCCGCTCGTGCGCCATCCTCTGCGTCAGCTCGACGAGTCGTTCCATGCGCTCGATCTTGACCTCGTGCGGGACCTGGTCCGGCATCGCAGCAGCCTCTGTCCCGGCCCGCGGCGAGTACACGAACGTGAACGCGCTGTCGTAGCCGACTTCCTCGACAACCGCCAGCGTCTGCGCGAAGTCCTCTGCGGTCTCGCCGGGGAAGCCGACGATGATGTCGGTGCCGAAGGCGACGTCGGGGATCGCGCTGCGCAGCTTCTCGGCGAGCGCGACGTAGCTCTCGCGCGAGTACGTCCGGCGCATTGCCTTGAGGATCCGCGACGAGCCCGACTGGAGCGGCAGGTGCACGTGCTCGCAGACCGCGCCGCACTCGGCCATCGCCGCGATCACCGGCTCGCGGAAGTCTTTCGGGTGCGGGCTCGTGAACCTGATGCGCTCGATCCCGTCGACGGCGTCGCAGGCGCGAAGCAGCTCGCCGAACTCGGTCCGGATGTCGGGCGCGAGATCACGGCCCCAGGAGTTGACGTTCTGGCCGAGCAACGTGATCTCGCGCACGCCCGAGGAGGCGAGGCGCTCGACCTCGGCCAGGACCTCGCCCGGGCGGCGGCTCTGCTCGCGGCCACGGACGGCGGGGACGATGCAGTACGAGCACTTCGAGTTGCAGCCCATGGAGACCTGCACCCATGCCTGGTACGTGCGCTCGCCGTGGAGCGGGAGGTCGGCCGCGAACGCGCGGTCGTCGAGCCCGAAACGTCCCCGCGCGACACCGACGCCGCCGGCGCCGAGCCATTCGCCGAGATGGGCGATCGAACCCGGCCCGAAAGCAACGTCGACGGCCGGGTAGAGCTCGAAGATGCGCTCGCGCTGTGCCTCGGCGTAGCAGCCGCCGACGGCGATCACGCGGTCTGGATCTTCGCGCTTCCGCGCGGCGGCTTCGCCGAGGTACGCGGCGAGCTTCGTGTCCGGCTTCTCGCGGATCGTGCAAGTGTTGAAGACGACCACGTCGGCCTCTCCGGCGGTAGGCGCCTCCCCCAGTCCGAGCTCCTCGAGCATGCCCTTGATGCGCTCGGAATCGTGAGCATTCATCTGGCAGCCAAAGGTGGTGACGAAATAGCGCCGCACCGGGGAGGAAGGGTAGCCGCACGAGATTGACCGCGAGGGGCGGCGGGGAGCATCGCCCGCCGCCGCCCCGTCTGTCTACCTGCCGTTTTCGCGGTAGCCGCGGCCCTGCGGTCCGTAGTAGGAGCTGAGCGCCGACTTGTAGCGCTTGCGAGCTGCCTGGTCACGCATCTTCGCCTCGTCGTATTCCGGGGCGTTGGTGATCTGCTCCTTCGTCCGATTGACGAACACTGTCTCCGAGTCGAAATCGACGTGGACGATCACGCCGGCCGGGAGCAGCACCTTCTTGCCGAGGACCCACGGGCCGGTGTCGACGACGATGTAGCTCGAGCCGACGTCGTCCGTCGCCTCGTCGATCTTTCCGATCGAACCGTCGAGAGCCTCGACCGTCTTTCCGGTCAGATCGCGCTGCATGTAGGTCTCGCTCCGATAGGTCCAGATATCGAGCGTCGACATGGATCGCTCCTTTCGGTGAGTTGTCACGACACCAACCCCCACTTCCAAGCGAGGAATGACAACAGCGCGACCCAGCTCAGCTCCACCAGCAGCACCGCGCCAACGACGAAACGGTGGAGGATTCGCTGCGTGTCGCCGACCGAGCCGTAGTCCATTGTTGTATCTTGGTGAGACACTCGTGTCTCATCACCGGTCAGCAGCGCATCAAACATCTGAGCTCGAGTCGCACCCCTCCTCGCAGCGGCAGCTGTTGCAGGAGCGGGTTTCCGGCGCGATCGTGGTTGCGGCGGCCGAGCTGTTGGCGACGCGGGAAGCCACCGCCAGCATGGCGGACGTGGCGGCGGCCGCAGGCATGGCGCGCGCCACGGTCTACCGGTATTTCCCGACGCGAGAGGCGCTGCTCACACGCGTGGCCGAGGTGGCGATCGGCGACGCCGGGGCACGCCTGCAGGATGCGAGCCTGGACTCCGTCCCACCTCAGGAGGCCGTGACTCGCGCGGTGCGCGCGTTCTTCGATGTCGGCGACTACTTCATCGTGCTGGCGCGCGAGCGTGTGCAGGTCGACCCGGCACGCCGCCGGATCCTGATCGAGGACCCGCTCCGCCGGGTGTTTGCGCGTGGCCAGAAGGCGCGCATCTTTCGGGACGATGTTCCGCCGGAATGGCTTGCGACCGCCCTGGTCAGCCTCGTCGAAGCTGTTGCATCGAGCCCGCGCCCGCTCGGGCGCGACGACACGGTCGAGCGCGTCTCGTCCGTGTTCATCGACGGCATCCGGCGGGCAAGACCGGTCAACTGACGAATCTGCTCGGCCCGGCGCCGAGCTACCGGCGACCGATGAAAGGTGCTGCGATGACTGCAATGACGGCCGACGCCAAGGGGGGCGCGGAACACCTCCTGCCCGAGCTCGTCTCGCTCCTTCGCGACCAACGCGCCGCGCTCCGAAAGGAATGGGTACGAAGAATCACGGAGGCCGAGCTCCTCCGCGTGATGACGCCCGACGAGATCTTCACGGAGGTGACTGCGGTCTACGACAACTACGTCGATGTGCTCGAGACCGGCAGCGTCGAGAACCTCCAGGCCTACGCACGCGATCTCTCCGAGCGGATCATCCCGCGCGGCGTCGAGACGGACGAGGTGCTCGGGATCGTCCTGCTCCTTCGCGATGTCCTGGCCCGCTCGCTGTTCGTGCACTACCAGAACGACAGCGAGATGCTCAACAAGATCTTCGATGCGTATGAGCCGGCGGCAAACCGAATCGCCGTCACCGTCGGAGTCAGCTTCGTGGAGGAACGCGAGCGCGTCATTCGGGCCCAGCAGGAGTCGATTCGCGAGCTTTCGACGCCGGTGCTCCAGGTTCGCGACCGCCTCCTGATCCTGCCGATCATCGGCGTCCTCGACGCAGCCCGGGCTCGCCAGCTGACCGAACAGCTGCTCGGCGCGATTCGCTCGAGCCGCGCCAGGGTGGTCGTCATCGACATCACCGGCGTGGCTGCGATCGATCTGACCGTGGCGAACCACATAGTCCAGGCCGTGGAAGCAGCGAGGCTGATGGGCGCGAGCACGATCATCACCGGGCTCTCGTCGAAGATTGCCCAGACCCTGGTCGACCTCGGTGTCGACCTGAGCATGATGCACACGGTCGGCGATCTGCAAGGCGGTCTCGAGGAGGCCGAGCGCATGATGGGCGTTCCACGGCCCGAGGTCATGAACGCGGCCGGTTCCTGAGGATGGCGTGGCCGCCCGCGTCGCCATCCTGACGCAGCGCGACTACCTGCTCGCGACGATCCAGGGCGATCTGTCCGACGAGGAGGTCCTCGCACTGCGCGACGAGCTTGCTGAGCGCGTGGGACGACAGCGAGCGCGGGCAATCATCATCGACGTCGCCGGCTACGACGTCATCGACTCGTTCGTCGCGCGATCACTCCGTGAGCTTGCGATCACGGCACGGCTGCGAGGGGCGCAAACAGTGCTCGTCGGGATCCAGCCCGATGTGGCGATAGCGATGGTGCAGTTCCGCCTCGACCTTCATCCGCTCGCGACAGCACTCGACCTCGACGAGGCGCTGGCGCTGCTGGACGGCGCGAAGGATTACAGCAAGGCGTGATCAGCGAACAGGTCTCGCTCCGGATCAAGTCGGACGCCGACCTCGTCGTGGCGCGCGCCCAGGCGCGAGCGCTTGCGGACGCACTCGGGTTCAGCAGGACAGACGCGACGCTCCTGGCAACTGCTGTTTCGGAGATCACCAGGAACATCATCGTTCACGCCGGCGAGGGCGAGATCGAGATGACTCCGCTCTACAACGACACGAAGTACGGCCTCCGTGTCGTCGCCTCCGACCAGGGACCCGGAATCCGGAACGCGCAGAAGGCTCTAGAGGATGGCTACGCCGGACGCGGCGGCCTCGGGCTGGGCCTCCCCGGCGTGCGCCGTCTGGTCGACGAATTCGAGATCGACACCGAGCTCGACAACGGCACCACGGTCACGATGGTCAAGTGGCGGCTCCGCGACGAGCTCGAGCGGCTCCGGGATCGGCGGCGCGGCACCGGCGAATGACGGATCGAGTGACGTTTGCGAACAGCTATCAGCTGGGGCTCCGCGAGTTCGTAGAGGAGCGGAGCGAGCGGCGGCTGCGGGTCGCGTATGAGCTCGGGCGTACGGCGGTGCAGTCGGGGCTCGGCGTCCTCGACGTCGCCTTCGAACACACACGCGCTCTGGCTGCCGTCACACGCACGCAGTCGGCGGTTCCAGTCGACGACGTGGTCGAAGCGGCGGGCGAGTTCCTGATCGAAAGCCTCGCGGCCTTCGAGATGGTGCAGCGGGGTTTCACCGAGGCGCGTCGTGCCGCATTTTTGGAGCGCCGGCGCGCACGCATGCTGCGTGAGCTCTCGTCCGTCCTGGCGGACGTGTCTGTCGCCTCTGCCGCCCCTGAGTCGGTCGACGAGCTCGCGCAACTCGTCTGCGAGATCGCTTGTGAGGCAACGGGCGCGGCGCGTGCGCGCCTGGTGCTCGAGACAAGCTGGACGAAGGGGCCGGCGGAGGCAACTGCAGAGGGGTCGGAAGCAGAGACCTGGTCTGACGTCTTCGGACCTGACGAGCCCGGCAAGTCCACAGCGGACGCGGGCGTGCCGGAAACGGTGACGGAGACGCTCACCGCCTTCGACGGCCGAACCGTCGGAACACTCGAGGTGGAAGCGCCCGACGGATTCTTGGGAGACGATGACCGCGCCACGGTCGCCCAGGTGGCTCAGATGACCGCGGCCTGGCTCGAACGGGCGCAACGCAACCCGACGCCTTGAAGGCGTCAGGCGTCGCTTGGCGGTTCGGGCAGGAAGTACGCAAGCACGCGGACCGGCGCGGCGTCGCCGGGCGCTTCGCCGCGGGTCGTGTACGGGGCGAGCACGCGCTCCAGCTCCTCCTGCACGTCGCGAAGCTCGTCTGACGTGAGCCGCACGCGCGCGTTGAACATCCCGGCGGCGCGCGCCCACTCGACGGTTAGCTTCGGCTCGGCCTCATCGACCCAGCGCCGCGGGCGGCCCGCTTCTCGCAGGAGCATCACCTTCGTCAGCTCTCTCGCGGCCGCCTGGCCGGCCGGCTCCCCCGGGATCTCGAAGTAGATGCCCTTGCCGACCGCCGACCAGCGGTCGCCGTTCTTCGCCACGAATCCGAGCAGCTCCAGCGCCTCGAGATGCGGCAGATCGCCTGCCTCGACCGGGTCGCCGCGTCGGACCCGGTCGATCAGCTCGAGGCGGTACGGATCGGCGATCGCGCGCAGCGCATCCGGCTCCTCGACGATCAGGTCGCCGACGTCGTTCAGCCGCACGCGCTCAGCGATCGTCCACCGGTACGAATTGACGCTCGCCAGCCCCGATATAGATCTGGCGCGGGCGCGAGATCTTCTGCTCGCGGTCCTCGAGCATCTCCTCCCACTGCGCGATCCAGCCCGGCAGGCGGCCGAGCGCGAACAGCACGGTGAAGTAGTCGCTCGGGTAGCCCATGGCCTGGTAGATGAGGCCCGAGTAGAAGTCGACGTTCGGGTAGAGCTTGCGCGAGACGAAGTACTCGTCCTCGAGCGCAATCCGCTCCAGCTCGAGCGCGATCTCCAACTTCGGGTTCAGGCCCGTCTGCTCGAACACCTGGTCGGCGACCTGCTTGATCAGCTTCGCGCGCGGGTCGTAGCTCTTGTAGACGCGGTGGCCGAAGCCCATCAGGCGCCCGCCGCCGCCCTTCACGCTCTCGATGAATGCCGGGACGTTCTGCTTGTCGCCGATCTCGTCGAGCATCCGCAGCACCGCTTCGTTGGCGCCGCCGTGCAGCGGGCCGTACAGCGCCGCGATCCCGGACGAGACCGCCGAGAACGGATCTACGTGCGACGAACCGACGCCGCGCACTGCGCTCGTCGAGCAGTTCTGCTCGTGGTCGGCGTGCAGGATCAGAAGGATCTCGAGCGCGCGCTGCAGCACGAGGTTCGGCTCGTGCTTGCCGCCGATCGAGAACGTCATGTTGACGAAGTTGCCGATGTAACCCAGCTCGTTCCGCGGGAACACGTATGGCAGCCCGCGCGAGTGGCGGAAGACGAACGCCGCGATCGTCGGCAGCTTCGCCATCAGGCGCAGGCGCTGGAGGTACCGGCCCTCGGGGTCGGAGATCTCCTTCGCGTCGGGATAGAACGTCGACAGCGCGCCGACGGCGCCGAGCAGCATCCCCATCGGGTGCGCGTCGTAGCGGAAGCCCTCGAGAAACTTCGTGTAGTTGGTGTGCACGTACGTGTGGATACGCACGTCGTCCTCCCACTGCGCGAGCTGGGCGGCGTTCGGCAGATCACCTTCCAGGAGGAGGTACGCCGTCTCCAGGAACGACGCCTGCTCCGCGACCTGCTCGATCGGATACCCGCGGTAGCGCAGGATCCCCGCGTCGCCGTCGATGTACGTGATCGCGCTGCGACAAGACGCGGTGTTCAGGTACGCGGGGTCGTACGACATCAACCCGTCGATCTGCCGCAGATCGGTGGCGTGGATCGTGCCGTCGACGATGGGCAGCGTGTACTCGCGCCCCGTGCGGTTGTCGATGACGGTCAGGTCGTCGGACGGCACGGCCGCAACGGTACTAGGCCGCGTCGACTCGCTGCGCCGCGTCCACCCGCTGCGCCGCGTCGACGCGCTGACGCTGCTCCGTCTTGTTCGCGGCCACGTCCGTGGCGCGGCTCTCGCGGATCACCGTCACCCGGATCTGACCCGGGTATTCGAGGTGGTTCTCGATCTCGCGCGCGATCTCATGAGAGAGCAGGACTGCTCCGTCGTCGTCGATCTCGGTCGGCTTGACGAGCACGCGGATCTCACGGCCGGCCTGCAGCGCGTAGACCTTCTCGACCCCCGGATGGGCGGCGGCGAGCTGCTCGAGAGACTCGAGGCGCTTCACGTAGTGCTCGAGGCTCTCGCCCCGGGCGCCAGGCCGCGCGGCCGAGATCGCGTCGGCTGCGATCACGAGCACCGCCTCGACCGTCTGCGGCTGCACCTCGTAGTGGTGCGCCTCGATCGCGTGGCACACCGCGACGCTCTCGCCGTAGCGACGAGCGAGCTGTGTCGAGATCTGTGCGTGCGAGCCCTCGACCTCGTGCGTCATCGCCTTGCCGACGTCGTGCAGCAGGGCCGCCCGCTTGGCCGTCTTCGGGGACGCTTCGATCTCGGCAGCCATGATCCCCGCGAGCTGGACGACTTCGAGCGTGTGCTTGAGGACGTTCTGGCCATAGCTCGTCCGGTAGCGAAGCCGGCCGAGGATCTTGACGAGCTCTTCGTGGAACTCCCCGCAGTTGGCCTCGAAGACCGCCTGCTCGCCCGCCTGGCGGATGTGCTCGTCGAGCTCCGCCTTCGAGAGGTAGTACATCTCCTCGATCCGCGTCGGGTGGATGCGACCGTCCTCGATCAGCTTCAGGAGTGTCATCCGCGCAATCTCGCGGCGGATACCGTCGAACGACGAGAGCACGACGGCGTTCGGCGTGTCGTCGATGATGAAGTCGACGCCGGTGAGGTGCTCCAGCGTGCGGATGTTCCGGCCCTCCCGGCCGATGATCCGCCCCTTCATGTCGTCGGAGGGAAGCTCGACGAGCGTGACCGTCGTCTCGGCGGCCGCGCTCGCGGCGACCCGCTGCAGCGCGTCGGCGACGAGGTTGCGGGCGCGCCGCTTCGCCTCCGTCGCCGCCTCCTCCTCCAGCTGCCGCACGCGGCCGGCGAGCTCGTGCCGCACGTGCTCCTCCGACTCCTGCAGCACCCGCTGCCGGGCCTCGCCCATCGTCATCGAC
>JBKPRG010000117.1:0-18925 GCA_046765815.1 Actinomycetota bacterium | reverse complement strand
GGTGTACGTCGTCGAGCTGGACGAGCACGCCACGGACGACCAACTCAGAAGACTGGGGGAGGGCGTCGAGCTCGAGGACGGGCTCACCGCGCCGGCCGAGGTGCGGCGCCGCGGACGCACAATCGAGCTCACGATCCACGAGGGCCGGAACCGGCAGGTGCGCCGGATGCTGGAGGCCGTCGGCCGCCGCGTCACGCACCTGCATCGCAGCCGCTACGGGCCGCTGACGCTCGAGGGGCTCGAGCCCGGCGCTTGGCGCGAGCTCGAGCCCTCCGAAGTGGAGCGGTTGCGTTCGGTTACGGCGTCGCCGCGAGCTGGGCGGCGGCGTCGAGCAGCGCCTGGCCCTGGTTGATCCAGGCCCTGGCGTTGCCCTCGTCGATCTTCGCGTTGCCCCGAGCCGCATCGTTCAGCGCCGCACGGATCGCACCCGCGACGGTGTTTCGCTGTGCGGTCAGGTTCGCGATCTTCGCCTCGATCTGGTCGTAGGCAAGGTTGCCCGCGGCCGTGTCCGGCTTCTTGAGAGCCGTCGTCGACGCGACGAGCGTGTCGAGCGCGAACTTCCCGAACGGGGCGTTGATTGCTTTGTACATCGCGCCGAGCTGCTCGGTCGTGTTCGAGTGCTCGTGCAGCTCGTTCGGCAGCGCCTTGTTCGTCAGCGCCTGCGTGACTACGCGACCGTCGTCGGTGTAGTCGTCGCCGAGGCCGAGAACCGCGTTGATCGTCGGCCGCACGTCGACGTGGTCGGTCCACGTGGTCGAGTCGATGCCGTTGCTCTGCACGCCCGGCCCGACGTAGCCGACCCAGGTGTTGGCGATCTCGTCCTGGTAGTCACCGTGGTTCCACGCGAACGCCGGGTCGACGCACAGCGGCTGCGTGCCGCCGCAGGTCGATGAGTTGCTCCCGAAGACGAAGAAGAAGTCGGCGTTGCCGAACATCGTCAGCGTCGGTGTTCGCTTCGGGTCTGCGTTGACCATGTGCAGTGCGTTCTCCTCGACCGGGTCGGCGAGACGCTGCGTCAGGTCTTCCGTGTTCCCGGTGTACGTGTCGAGGCCCTTCAGCGCGCCGAGGTCGCGGGCAAGCTGACGGACGCTCGGATTGGTCCGGGTCGGCTGGCCGTCGACGTAGATCGTCGGCGCGTCGTCCGAGTGCACGGTGAACGGGATCGACGTGCTCGGGAGCAGCGTCCTGAGGTTCGCGGTGATCTCGCCGATCTGGTTCGTCGGGCAGGTCGTCACAAGCTCGGAGCACGCCGTGTGGGAGTAGCCGAGCGATCCGTCAGGTTGCGGCGTGCCGACGCCGCCGGCGAAGTGGTCGCCCTCGTCGACGGTCACGACGAAGAGCGTGTTGCTCTTGTCGATGCCGTCGTTCTTGAGCCGCTGGAAGAACGCCCCGAAGGCGGTGTTGTAGTCCGCCAGCTGCTGCTTGTAGTCCGCCTCACCCGGGCCTGACGCCCGCGTGAGCGTGTGGTTGTCGTGTGCGTCCGAGATGTACGCGAACGTCACCGGGACGCCGTGCTCCTGCATCGACGCGACCATCCCGAGCGTGTTCTTCGCCAGCGCCCCGTCGAAGCCGGGGAACCCGCACTGACCGAACTGGTCGGTGATGTTCGAGCCGTCGGTTGCCTTGATGCAGGCGCGACCGCCCGCGTCGGTCGACGTAGAGCCGATCGCCGGATTGACGTACTTCGAGCCGAAGAGCGCCTGGTAACCGTCGTTCGAGCCCGGTACCGTGGTCTCGTCGTCCGGGCTGGCGTGCGGATTGCCTGCGCACGGTGCCGCGTCCTTCGCGCAGTGGATTGCGTAGCCGACGAAGTCGGTCTGCGCGACGGTCCTGGCGGCAGTGCCCGAGGCGGCAAGTTGTGAGTCGCGACCCTCGTTCCACTCCGGCGAACCGACGCCGAAGACACGCGTCATGTCGCCCGCCGGGTCAGTCCCGTACACGCGAGCACCGCTGGCGTGTGCCATCGAGAGCGGTGCCGTCAGAGTCACGCCGGTGCCGGTCGCGCCCCGCGTCCCGACTCCGCCGGGAGCGATCGTCGCAGTCTCGGTCGACGCACCGGTGTCAATCGTGAGCTGCTCGCCGGCGGTGAAGTTCGAGACGTCGGCAACTTTGATATTCGTCGCACCGGCAGCGGCAGCCGCAGACAGCGACGTGAAGAAGAGCGCGTTGTTGTTCTCGAGCTCGAGGTTCGCCGCGGACACGCCACCGACGTTGCAGCCCGCCTGCGTGTACGTCAGCCAAGGCACAGGCGCGGTTTGACCGCCGTCGCCGACCATGTTGGGTAGCGAGTCGTCGGAGCCGTCGACCGTGTCCGTCCAATACTTGAACGACGAGCTCGAGCTCGTCGTGCCGTCGGCCCGCCAGAAGCGATAGCTGTTCGAGACGGTCTGTCCCATACGGTCCGGATACAGACCGCTCAGCGACGAAAGGATCCCGCCCGCCGTGTGCGAGATGAGGATCGTGTGGTCGTTGGTGAAGAGCGTGCCGTTGTCCTTGAGGAAGTTCAGGAGGTTCGGCATCTGCTCGAGATCCGACGCGACGCTTTTGTTCTTGTCGTCGCGGTTGTAGTGCGTGTTGTCGAACTGCAGGTAGATCACGTGCTTGACCTGACCTGCCTTTGTGCCAAGTTGGCACGAACCGGCGGCTTCGGCCGTGGCCGTGCCCCGCGTGGCGAGCCCGGTGGCGCCGGCGGCGACGACGCAGAGCGCCGCGACGACGACGATCATCACCGTCCGTCTCATACTCCCCCTCCTTGTCGAGAACGATTCGGAGCCGAATCTACGGCGCAGAATCTAAGACAAGGGCGGCCGTCGTGCTGCGGGATGGTGACAAGGTCGCGCTTTGTCTGACATGTGCGTCAGGCGAGCGCTAGTGGGCGGGCTCGAGCGTGATCGTCACGCGATAGCGGTCTTTCTTCATGTAGTGGCCGAGCGTGAGCTTCGCGTCGCCCGCCGAGAGACGCTTCCAGCCCACGACGGGGGCCGTGGGGTACGTGGGGTAGCGGCTGACGCGCCAGCCGGTCGCTGCGGCGACTCGGAGGACGACCGCGCGCGGCGCCTGCACTGCGGCGGTGCGCGTGCGGTACGAGAAGCCGCGCGAGACGACCGCCGAGTCTTGCTTCGAGAACGCCGTTCTGCCGGTCGTCGTCTCGAGGTCGAGCTCGAGCCTCCCGTGGTCCGGAACGAGGTGCGCGAGCCGTTCTCGTTGGAGCGCGTCCAGCCACGCGTTGGTCTTCGCCTCGCCGCAGGCAACGGCCGGCAGCGCGAGTGCCAGCACGACCACGGCCCGGACGAGGTGCGCTATGGCGCGACGAACCCCATCCGCTCGTACATCAGCTGCAGCGTGGGGGCCGACGTCTCGCGCGCCTTGTCGGCGCCGACGCGGAGCAGCCTCCGCAGCTCGGTCTCGTCTGCACGCAGCTCCGCATAGCGCTCCTGGATCGGCGCGAACAGCTCGACCACGGCCTCGCCGACCTCGTCCTTCAGCGTGCCGTAGCCCTGCCCGTCGTACGAGGCCTCGACCTCGCCGATCGTCCGGCCGGTGGAGGCCGAGAGGATCTCGATTAGGTTCGAGACGCCCGGCTTCTCGTCCGGCGCGTAGCGCACCTCGCGACCGGAGTCGGTGACGGCGGTCTTGAATTTGCGCCGGATCGTCTCCGGCGGGTCGAGCACGAGCACGGTGCCCTGCGGCGTGCCGCCCGTCGTCGACATCTTCTTCATCGGCTCCTGCAGGTCCATGATCCGCGCGCCGACCTCCGGGTACACGCCCTCGGGAACCTTGAACGTCTCGCCAAAGCGCGAGTTGAAGCGCTGCGCGACGTCGCGCGAGAGTTCCAGGTGCTGGCGCTGGTCGTCGCCGATCGGCACCACGTCGGCCTGGTAGAGCAGGATGTCGCCCGCCATCAGCACGGGGTATGTGAAGAGGCCGGCGGAGACGAACTCCTTGCCCTCGCCCTTCTCCTTGAACTGCGTCATGCGGCCGAGTTGCCCGAACCCGGTGACGGCCGAGAGCAGCCACGCCGCCTCGGCGTGCGCCGTGACGTGGCTCTGCAGGAAGAGCGTGCAGCGATCGGGGTCGAGCCCGACCGCGATCAGCAGCGCGGCGAGGTCGAGCGAGCGCTCGTGCAGGTCACGCGGGTCGTAGTCGACCGTGATCGAGTGCAGGTCGACGATGCAGAAGAACGCGTCGCCCGATTCCTGGGTCGCGACGTACTGGCGCATGCCGCCGATGTAGTTGCCGATGTGCTTGGCACCCGTCGGTTGGATGCCGGAGAAGACGCGCATTGAGGTCACCTCGTCAGATCGTGGGCCGGTCGGTTCAGCGGACGAGGCGTGCTAGCGCAGCTCTTCGCCTCGCCCGCGGCGCCATGACCAGCGGAATGAAGAGGCGAAGGCCATGCCCCAAGGATAGAGCACAATGGGTGAAATGGCAGTCACGGAGCACACCTGGTCGCCCGACTCGTGGCGTGAGCGCACGGCGCTGCAGCAGCCCGAGTGGCCGGACGCTGCCGTGGCCGCCGTCGCGCTCGAGCGCCTGAAGGCGAGCCCGCCGCTCGTCTTCGCCGGCGAGGCCCGCGAGCTGCGCGACGCGCTCGCGCGCGTGATCGAGGGAAGGGCGTTCCTGCTCCAGGCGGGCGACTGCGTCGAGTCGTTCAACGAGCTCTCGACGATCCGGATCCGCGAGAAGCTGAAGATCATGCTTCAGATGTCCGCCGTGCTGACGTACGGCGCGACGCTGCCCGTCGTCAAGGTCGGGCGAATCGCCGGCCAGTTCACGAAGCCGCGCTCGAACACGCACGAGCGGATCGGCGACGTCGACGTACCGAGCTTTCGCGGCCACATGATCCACGGCGACGCGCCGACGCTCGAGGCGCGAGTCCCCGACCCGGCGCGCATGGTCGAGGGTTACAACCAGTCGGCCGCCACGTTGAACCTGCTGCGCGCCTTCACGAAAGGCGGTTACGCCGACCTGACCCAGGTGCACGCGTGGAACCAGGAGTTCGTCGCGTCGAGCCCGCAGGGTCAGCGCTACGAGCGGCTCGCCGACGAGATCGAGCGCGCGCTGCGCTTCATGGCGGCGTGCGGCATCGACCTGATCGCCGAGCGCCGGCTGCACGAGGTCGACTTCTACACCTCCCACGAGGGGCTGCTGCTCGACTACGAGGAGGGCCTCACCCGCAAGGATTCGCTGACCGGCGATTGGTACGACTGCTCGGCGCACCTGCTCTGGATCGGTGAGCGCACGCGCCAGCTCGACGGCGCGCACATCGAGTTCTTCGGCGGCGTGCACAACCCGCTCGCCGTCAAGCTCGGCCCGACGGCCACGGCGGCCGAGGCCGTCGAGCTCTGCGAGCGGCTCAACCCGGACCGCATCCCCGGCCGGCTGACGTTCGTCGCACGGATGGGCGCGGACGAGGTCGAGGAGCTGCTGCCGCCGCTGTTGCGTGCCGTCACCGACGAGGGCCACCCGGTCGTCTGGGCGTGCGACCCGATGCACGCAAACACGATCAGGACGAACGGCGGCATCAAGACACGGCGGTTCGACTCGGTGATGGGGGAGATCGAGGGCTTTTTCGCAGCCTGCTGGCAATCCGGCGTCCGTCCCGGCGGCGTGCACCTCGAGTTCACGGGCGAGGACGTGACCGAGTGCCTCGGCGGCGCCGACGACGTGCTCGAGGAGCACCTCTCGTCGCGCTACGAGACGCTCTGCGACCCGCGCCTCAACGGCCGCCAGTCGCTCGACCTCGCGTTCCGCCTGGCCGAGCTGATGCAGCGCGCCCCCAGGTAGTGCGCGTCGCGGTCATCGGCACCGGCCTGATGGGCGCCTCCGTCGCGCTCGCTGCGAAGGCGCGCGGCGACGACGTGTCCGGCTGGGACGCCGATCCCGCAGCCCTCGCGGGCGCGGCGTCACGGGGAGCGCTGGACGCGGCCGACAGCCTGGAAGCGGCCGTTGCAGCCGCCGACCTCGCGGTCGTCGCGACGCCCATCGCCCAGCTTCCTTCGGCGGTGGCGGCAGTTCTGGCCGCGCCCGGCGTTGCGACGGTGACCGACGTCGGCTCGACCAAGGCGAGCGTCGTCGGCGCTGCCGCGGGGTCGCCGCGGTTCGTCGGCGGCCATCCGATCTGCGGTTCGGAGACGCGCGGCGCCGAGAACGCGAGCGCGGGCATCTTCGAAGGCGCGACCTGGTTCCTGACGCCGGTCGCGCAGACCGACCCGGCTGCGCACAGGCTCGTACACGGATTCGTCAGCGACTCGGGGGCGACGCCGGTGGCAATCGACCCGGACGCGCACGACCGCCTCGTCGCGCTGACGAGCCACGTGCCGCACGTGCTCGCGAACGTCGTGGCGAACCAGACGGGCGGGTCCCGCGTAGAAGGCCACGAGCCACTCACGCACGCCGGCGGCTCGCTGCGCGACATGACGCGCATCGCGGGCGCGAACCCGCGCATCTGGGTCGACATCTTCCTCGACAACGCGGAGCGGATCCGCGGCGAGCTCGCCGAGCATCGTCGCCGCATCGAGCAGGTCGAGGCGGCGCTCGCCCAGGGCGACGCGGGCTTCCTCGCGCGCTGGATCGGCGAGGCGTCGTCGAACCGCCGCCGGATGCTCGAGCGCGAGTATCCCGATCCGGGCTCGCTGCAGCGCCTGCGCGTTCACGTGCCAGACCGGCCGGGCGTGCTCGCCGGGATCACGCAAGCACTCGGCGCCGAGCGGATCAACATCGAGGACTTCGAGCTGCATCACATGTCGCCGGAGCGCGGCGGCACGCTCACCGTGCTCGTCGCCGGGGAGGGTGAGGCCCAGCGCGCGGCCGCGCTGCTCGAGAGCCAGGGCTACAGCGTCGTCGTCTCGGCGGTGATCGACGAGTGAAGGTGGCGCCCGCAGCGTCGCTCGTCGGCGCCGTCGCCGTGCCGGGCGTGAAGGGCATCTCCCAGCGCGCCATCCTGCTGGGCGCGATCGCGGACGGCGAGAGCCGAATCCGCGGGTTTGGCCGCGCCGGCGACACGCTCTCGGCGATCGACGTCGTGCGCCAGTGCGGCGTCGAGGTGGTCGACAACGGCGACGACGACATCCGCGTACAGGGCGCCGGCCTGCGCGGGCTGCAAGCGCCCGGCGAGCCCGTCGACTGCGGCAACGCCGGAACGGTGCTGCGCCTCTTCACGGGCATCCTCGCCGGCCAGCACGGCACCTTCGAGCTCGTCGGCGACGAATCGCTGACGATGCGCCCGCACGAGCGGGTCGCGGAGCCGCTCCGCCGCATGGGCGCCAGGATCGAGACGACCGACGGCCACGCACCGGTGCGCATCGAGGGCGGCGAGCTCGAACCGATCTCCTACGAGCTGCCGGTCGCGAGCGCGCAGGTCAAGTCCGCGATCCTGCTCGCCGGGCTGCTGGCGAGCAGCGGGCCGACGACCGTCATCGAGCCGCACCCGACGCGCGACCACACCGAGCGCATGCTGCAGGGCCTCGGTGTGCGCATCAGCCGCACCGCAAGGTCGGTCAGCGTCTGGCCCGTCGACCGGCTCCCAGCGCTCGACGTCGAGATCCCGGGCGAGATCTCGTCCGCGGCGCCGCTGATTGCCGCCGCCGTGCTGCTCAACGGCTCCGAGCTGCTGCTGCAGGGCGTCAACGTCAACCCGCTGCGCGCAGGGCTGCTCGACGTGCTGGAGCGGATGGGCGCGCGCATCGCGGTCTTCAACCGCCGCAACGTCTCGGGCGAGCCCGTCGCGGACCTGGAGGTTCGCTCCGCGCCCCTCTCGGCCACGACCGTCGAGGCCGAGGAGGTGCCGCGCCTGGTCGACGAGCTGCCGCTGGTCGCGCTGCTCGGCGCCTTCGCGCACGGCGAGACGATCGTCCGGGGTGCCGAGGAGCTGCGGGCGAAGGAGACCGACCGCATCGACACGGTGACCGAGGGCCTCCGAGCCGTCGGCGTGCGGATCGAGGCGCGCCCGGACGGGTTTGTCGTCCGCGGCACGCCGGCGCGGCCCCGCGGCGGGCGAGTCGACGCCCACGGCGATCACCGCATCGCGATGCTCGGCGCGATCGCAGGGCTCGTGTCGCGTGAAGGTGTGCAGATCGAGGACGCGGAGAGCGCGGCGATATCCTTCCCCGGCTTCTACGACCTCCTCGACCGAATCGCGCAGAGATGATCATCGCCATCGACGGCCCGGCAGGCGCGGGCAAGAGCACTGTCGCCCGGCTGCTCGCCGAGCGGCTCGGCTTCCGCTACCTCGACACGGGGGCGATGTACCGCGCGCTGACCTGGCTCGCGATGCGGGAGGGACTGCCGCTCGCCGAGGGCGGGCCGCTCGGAGCGCTCGCGCGGCGGAGCCAGATCACGTTCGACGAGGAGGGCCGCGTGTTCATCGCCGGCACCGACGTGACGTCGGCGATCAGGCAGTCGCGGATCGACCGCATGGTGCCGGTCGTCGCACGCCACCACGACGTGCGCGAAGTGATGCGCGAGCGCCAGCGTGAGCTGTCCGCGCATGGCGACGTCGTGATCGAGGGCCGCGACATCGGCACGGTCGTCGCCCCGGACGCGGACGTGAAGATCTACCTACAGGCGAACCCTGAGATCCGGGCGCGGCGCCGGCAGGCCGAGCGGCCTGACATCGGCGCGGACGCGCTTGCCACCGACCTGCGTGCCCGCGACGAGTCGGACCGCGCGCGCATGCAGCCCGCCGCCGACGCGGAGCTGATCGACACGACCGACCTCGAGGTCGACGACGTCGTCGACCACATCCAGGACCTGATCCGGTCCCGCTCGCTCGCGACGCCGTGACCACGCAGGAGTTCGCCTGGGCGGTCGGCCGCCGCTACATGGGCTGGCCGACCTGGGTCGTCACGCGCCCGCGCGTGTACGGGCGCGAACGCATCCCGGCGACCGGCGGGCTCGTCTACGCGATCAACCACATGCACTGGATCGACATCCCGCTCGTCGGGCTCGTGTCGCCGCGGACGATCGACTTCGTCGCCAAGATCGAGGCGACCCGCTTCCCGGCGCTCGGCCGGTTCCTCCGGTGGCACGGCACGATCGCCGTGCGCCGCGGCGAGTCCGATCGCGACGCGGTGCGGCTGATGCGCGAGGCGGCACGCCACGGGCACGTGGTCGGCCTGTTCGTCGAGGGGACGCGCCAGAAGACCGGCCGCCCGGGCACGGCGCAGCCGGGGGCGGCGATGGTGGCGATCCAGGAGAACGTGCCGATCGTGCCGGTGGCGATCTACGGGACGCAGTTCTGGAAGATCGGCAAGTTCAAGTCGTGCTCGGTCGCGTTCGGCGAGCCGTACCTGCTGGAGGGCCTGCCGAAGGGCGGCAAGGGTTACAAGGAGGCGACGGTCGACATCGAGCGGCGCATCAATGTGCTCTTCGACTGGCTCGCCGAGCAGCACGCGCACGGGCGACCGCGCGGCGCCGTGCCGCCGCTATGACGGACGAGGGTCTTGCCGGGACGGTCGCGATCGTCGGCTTCCCGAACGTCGGCAAGTCGACGCTCGTCAATCGTCTGACCGCGACGCGGCAGGCGGTCGTGCACGAGACGCACGGGACGACACGCGACCGCAAGGAGCTCGTCGCCGAGTGGAACGGCCGACGGTTTCTGCTCGTCGACACGGGCGGCGTCGACATCGCCGACCCGCACCCGATCACGCGGCAGGTCGCCGAGCAGGCGCGCGCGGCGATCGCCGACGCCGATCTCGTCCTCTTCGTCGTCGACGCGCGGGCGGGCGTGACGCCGGGAGACGAGGAGCTCGCGCAGATTCTCCGCGAGTCGAAGAAGGACGTGCTCGTGCTCGCCAACAAGATCGACGACCCCTCGCAGGAGGCGCTCGCGCTCGACTTCCACCGGTTCGGCCTCGGCGAGCCGTTTCCGGTCTCCGGCATGCACGGCTCGAACACCGGCGACCTGCTCGACGAGGTGCTGGAGCGGCTGCCCGGCACCTCGCACCGGCGCGAGCACGAGGAGGCGATTCGCGTCGCAATCCTGGGCCGGCCGAACGTCGGCAAGTCGTCGCTCTACAACCGGCTCGTCGGCGAGGAGCGGACGATCGTCGACGAGGTTCCCGGCACGACGCGCGACACGATCGACACCGTCGTGCACGCGCATGACCGGACGTTCGTGCTCGTCGACACGGCCGGGCTGCGCCGCAAGCGCAAGCAGCGGCAGGGCATCGAGTACTACTCCGAGCTGCGCGCGCTCGAGGCGGCGGAGCGCGCCGACGTGGCGCTCGTCCTGATCGACGCGAGCCAGGGCATCGTCGAAGGCGACATCACGGCGGTCGAGGTCGCGCGCAAGTCGCACTCGGCAACGCTGATCGTGCTCTCGAAGTGGGACATCGCGAACGTGACGATCGAGGAGATCCGCCCCGAGCTGCAGCGGCGGCTGCGGCAGCGGCCGGACTTCATCACGGTCTCGTCCACGACGGGCCGCGGCATCTCACGCCTGCTCGACAAGACCGCAGAGCTCTTCGACCGCTACGTGGACCGCGTGCCGACGCCCGAGCTCAACCGCTTCATCGCCGAGCTGAAGGAGCTTCGCCAGCCGCCGTCGAAGGGCACGCGCCGGCTGAACCTCCTCTACGGGGCGCAGGTGTCGACACGGCCGCCGCGCTTCCGGTTCACCGTCAACGATCCCGGGCTCGTGACACGCGACTACGGCTACTGGGTGGAGAATCAGCTCCGGGAGCGGTTCAGCCTCGAGGGAATACCGGTGGCAATCGACTTCAGAGCCCGGTCATGAATGTCGTCGTCGTCGGCGGCGGCGCGTGGGGAACGGCCTTCGCGCAGTACTTGCGCGGCCGCGGCCACGAGGTGACGCTCGCAGTGCGCGCGACGATCGACGAGGCGCCGTACGAGGACGCCGAGCTCGTCGTCGTCGCCGTGCCGTCGCATGCGTTCCGCGAGGTACTCGGGCACGTGCGCGGTACCGCTCCCGTGCTGAGCCTCGTCAAGGGGCTCGACCCCGAGGGCGGCGCGCGGCTGTCGACGCTCGTGCAAGGCCGTCCCGTGGCTGTCCTCTCGGGCCCGAACATGGCCGAGGAGGTGCTCGCAGGGCTGCCAGGCGCGACCGTGATCGCGTCGGAGGACGAGTCGCTCGCGCTGTGGCTCCAGGATGCGATCAACTCGCTCGCGTTCCGGGTCTACGTCAACACCGACCTGATCGGCGTCGAGATCTGCGGCGCGGCGAAGAACGTGATCGGGCTCTCGGCCGGCGGCGTCGACGGCCTCGGGCTGGGCGACAACGCGAAGGCGGCGCTGATCACGCGCGGCCTCGTCGAGATGGCGCGGCTGGGGGAAGCGCTGGGCGCCGAGCCCGAGACGTTCTCCGGGCTCGCCGGCATGGGCGACCTGATCGTCACATGCTGGCACCCGTCCGGCCGCAACCGTCGCGCCGGCGAACTGATCGCACGCGGCGCGACGCCCGAGGACGCGAAGGCGGAGATCGGCCAGGTCGTCGAGGGCCTGACGACAGCGCCCGTGCTGCGCGACCTGTCGCGGCGCATCGGCGTTGAGCTGCCGATCACCGAGGGCGTGTGCGCTGTGCTCGAGGGGATGCCGCTCGACGGCCTGCTCGCCTCGCTGATGGGCCGCCGCCCCACGGGCGAGTGAGGCTCGCTGCCGTCCTCGCGGCCGCGGCGCTGCTGCTCGCGTGCGGTTGCGGGAAAGCGAAGCCCGCGAAGTCGATCGCCGACGTCGCGCCGATCGACACGCAGGCGGTGATAGCCGGCAGCGCGGACAACGTCGATCAGGTGCTCAACCTGCTGCCGGCCGGCCCGAGCGTCGTGTCCCGGCTGCAGAAGGCGCGAGGCTTCGTCGGCGGCGAGTACGTTGTCCTGCTGGACGAGGCCGGCGATCGCGCAGTCTCGCTGGCGCCGCCGAGTGCGAGGCAGAAGGCGCTCGACCGCGCGCTTCGTCGCGACGGCTTTCCCTACGCGCATGTCCGCGGCTGGACGGTGTGGTCACGGCAGAAGGCACTTGTCGACCTCGTCCGCCACGCGAAGAAGCGGCTGGGCGACGCCGGCTGGTACCACCCGGCCGAGGGCGAGCTGACGTTCGTCTCGCGGCGTCTGACCGTGACTGCGAGCCCCGGCGTCGCCGAGCAGACGTCGCGGCGCGGCGCGGATCGTCCCCATGAGCTCACGGCGCTGATCCCGAAGGACGCGCTCGCTGCAGCGGTGTTCGATTCCGCGCCGAAGCTGTCGTTCGCCGAGGCACTGGAGCATGGGCTCGGCGTGCGGTTCGCCGACCTCGCGGCGCTTGTGCCGCACGGCGGGGTTGCGTTCCTGCGCACCGGGCAGCCGGTTCCGTCCGTGACGCTGCTCGCGTCGGGCGGGACACTCGCGGCCGCGCGCCGGGTGGTGACGGAGCTCGATCCCGGCGCGCCGCCCCCCGTCCCCGCCACGCTCGACGGCGAGCCGATGCAGCTCGTCCATTTCGGCGCGCTCGACCTGTACTACGGGTTGTTCAAGCGGACGCTCGTCGTCACGGACGACCCGGGGCTGCGGCTCCACGATGTGGACGCGCTCGAGCCAGACGGCCTGCCTGAGAAGACGTCCGGCTGGCTGTACCTCGCCCCCGAGCGGGGGCTGCCCGCACTCGAGAGCCTGGCGACGCTTGCGGGCACCCACCTCTCGTCGCGGTGGGAGGACCGGGTCTTCCCGTTCGGCAGCGTGCTCGCTTACTGGGCCGGCGGGAAGCTCACCATCCGCGCGCATTAGCCGGTACCCTCAGGCGCAATGTCCGCGCGGACGTTCGTCTTCACGTCGGAGTCGGTGACCGAGGGTCACCCCGACAAGATCGCCGACCAGATCTCGGATGCGGTGCTCGACGCCGCGATCGCGAACGACAGGGAAAGCCGCGTCGCCTGCGAGACGCTGATCACGACCGGGCTCGTGGTCGTCGCGGGGGAGATGACGACGAGCAAGTACATCGACATCCGCGAGCTCGTCCGCAACACGGTCAAGGGCATCGGCTACACGCGCGCCAAGTACGGCTTTGACGCGGAGACGTGCGGCATCGTCGTCGCGATCGACGAGCAGTCGCCCGACATCGCGCTCGGCGTCGACAACGCGTACGAGGTGCAGCACGACCCGGGCGACGACGATCCGCTCGACAAGATCGGTGCGGGCGACCAGGGGATGATGTTCGGCTACGCGACGAACGAGACGCGCGAGCTGATGCCCCTCCCGATCATGCTCGCGCACCGCATCACGAAGCGGCTTTCGGAGGTGCGCAAGGCCGACGTGCTGCCGTACCTGCGGCCCGACGGCAAGGCGCAGGTGTCGATCCGCTACGACGTCGACGCCGAAGGACGCCGCACGCCGGCCGCGATCGAGCGCATTCTCATCTCTACGCAGCACCGCGAAGGGCTCGACCCGGAGACGCTGATCAAGCCCGACCTGATCGAGCAGGTCCTGCGGCCGATCCTGCCCAAGGAGCTGTACGACGAGAAGCAGTTCGACGACCCCACGTTCGTCTACGTGAACCCGACCGGCAAGTTCGTGATCGGCGGCCCGATGGGGGACACGGGGCTGACCGGGCGAAAGATCATCGTCGACACGTACGGCGGCGCTGCGCCCCACGGCGGCGGCGCGTTCTCGGGCAAGGACCCGACGAAGGTCGACCGTTCGGCCGCCTACGCGGCGCGCTACGTCGCGAAGAACATCGTCGCCGCGGGGCTCGCCGACCGCTGCCAGCTCCAGGTCGCGTACGCCATCGGCGTCGCGCACCCGTTCTCGGTGCTGGTCGAGACATTCGGTACGGAAAAGATTCCGGTCGAGCAGATCGCGGAGCTCGTCGACAAGAGCTTCGACCTGCGCCCGGCCGCGATCGTCCGCGACCTCGACCTCTTCCGGCCGATCTACGCGAAGACAGCGGCGTACGGCCACTTCGGCCGCGACGACCACGACTTCACGTGGGAGCGCACCGATAAGGCGGCGGCGTTGCGCGAGGCGGCCGGCCTCGCTGCTGTCACGGCCTAGTCTCGTCTACTTGAACTTGAAGAACGCGATGTGGCTCGTGCCGTCCCTGAACTTGACGGTGAGCAGGCGGCATGTGTTGATCCAGGACGCATCCGTCTTCCAGTTGTACGTGTAGATCTGCGTCTTCGAGTCGTACGTGAGCGTGCTACCGCCCGCCGTGTTCGTAGTCGCGGCCGGATTCAAGGGCACCGTCGGATCGCAGCTCATCGGCTGGGAATACGGCGACTGCGGCGGACCCGGGTCGAAGATGTTCAGCCCTTGATTGCCACCGAGGGTGAACTTGATCGGAACCGTCGAGCCGGCGCTCGTGCTGTTGTTGAACCCCGGCGGGTTGACGATCGGCGAGAGGAAGCCACCGCTGCCGCTGTCGAAATTCCAGATGACGTTGTAGTGAATGGTGGCCGTGGTCGAGTTCCCCGACAGGTCGGTCGCATTGACGGTGAACGTCTTCGGGCCGATCGGCGAGGTGGTGATGTTGACGCCGTTCGCGACGTCGCCGGAGCACGTGCTGATGCCGCCGTCGTCCGAGCAGCTGTACCTCGCCGGCACGGATGAGCCGAGGAGGTAGTTCGCTCCTTCGGCGGGCGAGGAGATCAGGACCTCAGGCGCCTGGTGGTCGGCGGTCAGGGAGGTGAAGAGCTTGCCCTTGTCGGTCGTGTAAGCGACGTTGCCCGCGGCATCCTGGCTCGAGAAGGCGGCCTCGATCTTCGGCACGGTGATGCCGTTGACCGTGGCCGTGTAGAGGTCGGTCGTTCCGACGCGCGTGAGCGTCACGAACGTCCACTGTGCGCCGCCCTGCGTGAAGTAGGCGACGACGCGGACGACACCGCTGCCGGCGTCGCTCGTGTGGGCGAAGAGCGTCGCCGTTGAACCGTTCACGATCGAGCCGACCGTGCCGAAGATCGGCGGCGTGACGTCGGTGCTCGTCGAGTACAGGACCTCGACCTTGATGTGGTCGACGAGCCGCTGGCTCTGGCCGCCCGTGTCCGTCAGGCGCGTCTGGCCGGGGACGACCACCAGCTGGTCGTGGTTCGCGGCGAACGCGCTCCAGTGATTGATCGAGGCGAAGGTGGCCGGGAAGATGACGTTCGACACATTCGCCTCGGGCTCGTGCGCCGAGAGGTCGATCGTCGGGGTCGCGATCTCCGGGTTGACCGGCACGTCGTGCGTCGTCAGCTCCGTGATCCGCACGCCGTGCGCGCGCGAGCCGTCTGTGGCCGTCGCGTCGTCGGTCACGCGCGGCTCGATCGGGCGGTCCTTCAGGTACTCGACCCCGTCCCTGCCCGACCAGAACGCGCCGCGGCTGGTGTCCTGCTCCGTCAGGCCCAGGTTGCCGCCCGCACCGGCGTTGTAGGTGAACGGCACGATCTTCGCCCCCGTGCCGCCTGTCGTGTCCGTCCCGGGCGAGACGCCGGGCGGCCCCGACTGCTCCGAGCCGGTACCGACCCTGTAGAAGGGCAGCCCGTAGAAGGTCGCCCCGGCGAGAGCCTTCTCGGCGTACGGGTCGTAGCTCGCGATGGTCGCGAAGTACTGCTGCTTCGCCAGCACCAGCTTGCGCCCGATCGAGCCGTCCGAGACGAGATTGTGCGAGAACATCGTCATCAGCCGCTCCGAGAGCGCGATCGTGTCCTTGTCGCCGTAGCCGTAGCCCGTGTTGGCGACGTAGACGGCGACCCGGTTCTGCGACAGCGCCTGCGCCCAGTCGCGGAGCCGCGCGGCGAACGCCGGATCGGCCGGGAACGTGTCGCTCACGTTCAGGCCGGCGTGGCAGCCCATCGTGAACAGGATCGAGCCCTTGTCCTCCAGCGTTGACGAGCCGAGCGCGGGCAGCACAGCCGTCGAGACCAGCCCGGATGTCGTCGGCGGGCTGGGCTGCGCCGGCGCGAGCTCCCAGTGGTTGTAGTGGCCGTTGACAGAGAGGATGCTGCGGGACTGCGTCTGGTAGTACGGCTGAATGTCGCTCTGATTCCACTGGTCGCCAATGAACGGCGGCCTGTTGGTTCCGCTGCTCGTGTCGACCGTCACGCTGGGGGTCCGGCTTTGGATGTCCGCCGCGATCTGCCCGGCTTCGTCCTTCATGAAGTCGTAGCCGGTGACGACCGCGGTGTTCGGCGCAAGCACGCCATTCGAGTCGATGTACTGCTGGAGTTGCCCGATGATTTCGTCGGGCGTCTCGACGAGGCGGCCGCCGGCGAGCTGCGGAAGATAGAGCTCGCGCCCGAACCACGGGATCGTGGTCCCGGCGGTGTAGGCGTCGTCGGTCAGCACGTTGCTGAGGAACTCCGATGCGAACAGTGCGTTTGCCTTCGTGAGCCCGTTGGTCGTGAAGGCGAGGTCGCCTACCGCCGTCGACTCGTTTGCGTCCGTGGTCAGGTCGGAGATGTCCGCCATCGGCTGGATCTCGTCGCCTCCGACGATGACGATGTTTTGAACGCCGGTCGCCTGGGCGCGGTAGCGCGCGACCACGGCGTTCGCCTTCCGGACGACGTCGTTCCGCGCGGCGGTCGAGCAGGGCGCCGCATCCCATGCGGCTTTGCTGCTCCGCACGGTCGAGTCGCCGTCCACCTGGAGCACGACGCCCTTCACCTCGGTGCGGCCGGCGACCGCGTTCAGCTTCGTCAGCAGGTTGTTCGCCGCGGTCGATCCGTACGTCTTCGCGAGGGCGTTGAAGTTGATGACGAACAGTGTCTGCGTCGTCGACGGGATGCTCTTCGGCAGCGCGCCGGTGGTGCTGACGTTCGGGAACGCGTAGGTGCGCGCGGGGCACGCCGGCAGCTGTGGCGGAATCGCGACCTTGACCCGCAGCGTGTAGGCGTCGAGCGAGTGCGCGCCGTTGTAGCCGGTGACAGCGATGTTCACCGGCCCGTTCTCGTCACCGCCGAGCACGACCTGCGCGACCTCGAGGCCGTCGCCGCGCGTGATCCCCGAGGACGCGATCTGGCTGTTCGGGATCGGCGCGTCCTGCAGCCCCTCCGGCTGCGGGTTCGACACCGTGCCGTTGAGCGTCCCGCCGAGGTCGGGCAGCGGGCTGTTCGGGATCGGGCTGTTCGGGATCGGCGAGTTCGGGATCGGGCTCGACAGCAGCGACTGCTGGCTCGGCTTCGTGAGGTACAGATCGAGGTCGGTGCTAGTCGGCGGGCGGAGGTAGGCCGTGACGACGGTGCCGCGCGGCAGCCCGGTGGTCGAGAGGCTGCGCCAGTCGACGTCGCCGCTCGTTGCGATGTGCCCGATCGCAAGGTTGTTCGCCTGGATTGCGGGCGCGGTCGCGGGGCTGTCGTCGGCCGGCTCGTTGCTTTGTGTCACGGTGACCGGCGCTTGCTCGAGCGCGGTGTTGACCGACGAGCCGATGATCAGAGACGCCGTCGACGTCTGCTTGCCGAGACGGAATCCAGGCAGACCCTGGAAGTCGAGGCGAACGCTGTCGACGCCGCTGCAGGCGATTGCCGGCAGGTTCCAGGTCGCGCCCTGCTGCGGGTCGCTTGTCGGGTCGGATATCGGGCTTGCTCCGCCGATCGCCAGGGCGAGCGCGCTCGAGCCGGACTTCACGACGAACCCGTGCGGCAGGAGGACGCGCAGCTGATACGGCACGCCGCACTGGACGACCGGCGCCATGAGGTGGTAGTGGACGACGCTGGTCGTCGGGACGAACTGCTGGAAGCCGTCGAACGGCCAGGACTCCCAGGGTAGGTTCTCGATCCCGATCAGCCCGACCGCGAATGCGTTGAAGTTCATCCGCCACAGCGGCGAAGTCGACGGGTGGACGCCGTCCTGCGGAGCAAGCAGGTCCTCGAACGTCGCGGTCGCCTTGATCGCGCCGAGGCTCGCCGCGTCTGAGAGCTTCGACGCGAGGCATACGCTCCGCGACGAGAACTTCGTGCAGTCGACGACGTTGTCGGGCCGGTAGAGGTTGCCGATCACGATCGCGCCGATCGCGGTCAGGGAAAGCGACGAGTTCGGGATCGGCGAGTTCGGGATCGGGCTGTTCGGAATCGGGCTGTTGGGGATCGGGCTGTTGGGGATCGGCGTGACGGGCGGGCCAGGATCGGTGATGTCCCCGACGGTCACTTGGCCGAGCCTTGCGAGCGTCGTCGGGTCGAGCAGGCCTGCAACGTCGAGCCCGAGCACGGTGGTCGTGTTCACGTCGACCTGGTTGCAACTCGCCAGTTGCCCGCACCACAAGCTCTGGGTGTACGGCGGGATGTACTTGAGCTTGGTCGCTCCGAAGAGGAACGACGCGAAGCGAACGCCGCGCAGGATCGAATTCTGCAGCTGCAGCTGTCCGAGCTTGAGCTGCTCGAAGCGCGCGAGCGCAGGCGCATCCTGGAAGAGGTCGAAGAGCGTGAGGCTTGCGACGGGAACGCCAGCCTTTACGTCGGGGGCGACGAACACTGTGCTCCAGTCGATCGGAATCGACGAAAGCGGCACGTTGTTGAGCAGCGGCTGGGGGATCCCGTCGAAACCGGAGTTGGCGATCGGGCTGTTCGGGATCGGCGAGTTCGGGATCGGGCTGTTCGGGATCGGCGAGTTCGGGATCGGGCTGTTCGGGATCGGCGCCGCGCCGACGGCCGAATTCGGGATCGGCGAGTTCGGAATCGGCGCCGCCGCGAACAGACCGAGCAGCGAGGGCGGCACGCTGCCGAGCGGAACGTTCGGCCCGCCGGCGGGCGCGGACGCCTCGTCGGAGGTGAGTGAGAGGCCTGCGATCGGGCCGCCGGCCGTAACGCACGTCGAGAACTCCGACGTGTTGCCGTTGGAATCCGTCGCAGTCGCCGTGATCGAGTCGCCCACGTGAACGGTCGCGGTGATGCCGGTACCGGTGTCGATCGACAGTGATCCCGAAGCGTCCGTCCCTTGAACCGCGTAGCCGATCCAACTCGCGCCCTCGCCGTTCCCGCTCGCGTCGCACGACGGACTCGCGTAGAAGTCGATCGTGTACGTCCCCGGCG
>JBKPRG010000116.1:0-12553 GCA_046765815.1 Actinomycetota bacterium | reverse complement strand
GCTCGGCTCGCGGCGTCTCCCGCCTCGCGCGGCACGGATGATCGCGCTGGTCGCACCGGCGCTCCTCGCCGGGCTGGTCGCATGGCAGGTCTTCGCCCGCGGCGAGCGCGTCGTCTTCGATGCGCGGCTCGCGGGGCTCGTCGCTGCCGCCGCGGCGGTCGCGGCCCGGCTGCCGATCCCGCTCGTCCTGGTCGCGGCTGCGGCCGCGACGGCTGTCGCGCGTCTGCTCTAAAGGGTGCCGAGGCGGTCTTCGAGGAAGCGGCGCTCGGCATCCGAGTGCACGAGCTCGAGCGCCCGCTCGTATGCGGCGCGGGCATCGTCGACCCGGCCCAGGCGGGCGAGCAGGTCGGCTCGCGTGGCGTGCAGATAGTGGTACTGGTCGAGCTCGAGCCGGTCGGCGACCTCGAGCGCCGCCTCGACCTGGCCGCCTTCTGCAAGGGCCGCGGCGCGGTTCAGCTCCGCGACCGGCGAGCCGGTGCGACGCGCGAGCTCGCCGTACAGGGCCGCGAGCTGCGGCCAGTCAGGCGGCTCCTCGACGTGGAGCGCGGCGATCGCCGCCTGCAACAGATAGGAGCCGCGGCCGCCGAGCGCGAGCGCTCGGTCGAGCTCCCCCTGGCCCTGCGCCATCTGCTCGCGGTCCCAGAGCGTGCGGTCCTGATCGCGCAGCAGCACGACCCCGCCGTCCGCGAATCGAGCCTCGCGCCGCGCGTCGTTGAACAGCATCAGTGCGAGCAGCCCGCGCACCTCCGGCTCGTCCGGCATGAGCTCGGCGAGCGAGCGGCCCAGGCGGATCGCCTCGCGCGCGAGCTCGCCGCGACCGCCGTAGCCCTCGTTGAAGATCAGGTACACGACGGCGAGCACAGCGCTCAGGCGGTCCGGCAGCAGATGAGCAGGCGGGACGCGGAACGGGATGCCGGCGTCCTTGATCTTGCGCCGCGCGCGGACGAGCCGCTTCGCCATCGTCTCCTCGGGCACGAGGAATGCGCGCGCGATCTCGTCGGTCTCGAGTCCGCCCAGCGTGCGCAGCGTGAGCGCGACCTGGGCGTCGAGCGCGAGCGCTGGATGGCAGCAGGTGAAGATGAGCTCCAGCCGCTCGTCCGGGATCGTCGTGTCGTCGAGTTCGTCTTCCACGGCCTCGGGCACGTCGAGGAGACGGGTCTTCGCGGCGAGCGTGCGGTCGCGCCTGATGCGGTCGATCGCCCGGTTGCGAGCCGTGGCCACGAGCCACGCGCGGGGATGCGCCGGCGTGCCTTCGCGCGGCCACCGCTCGGCGGCGATCGCGAATGCGCCCTGCGCGGCTTCCTCGGCGAGCTGGAAGTCGCCGAGGAAGCCGATCAGTGCTGCGAGAACGCGTCCCCATTCGTCGCGGAAGACCTGCTCGAGCGGCATCAACCCTGCTTGATCGGGCGGATCTCGATCCCGCCGCCCAGCCGGGCGGCGGGGATGCGCGACGCGAGCTCGATCGCCGCGTCGAGATCGTCGGCCTCGAAGAAGAGGTAGCCGCCGATCGCTTCCTTGACGGCGACGAACGGCCCGTCGGTGGTCAGCGCTTCGCCGTTCTCGACGCGCACGGTGGTCGCCAGGTCGGGCGACTCCAGCCAGAGTCCGGGAGTGACGCCGGGCGTCTGGTTGACGGCCTGGTAGTCGGCGTAGACCTGCTGCTGCTCCTCCGGCGACAGGTTGTCCCATTCCGGCGTGCCCGGCAGCGCGGTCGTGCCCTGGTGGATGAGGAGCATGTATTTCACGGCGTTTCCTCCTTCATTGGTGGACTGACGCCTTCAAGACGAACGGGCGAAGCGGCAGAGGACAGCCTCGCCGAAAGTCGCGTCAACTCGTCGCGCAGCTCGTCCGGGCGGACCACGTGGAAGTCCGCGCCGAGGCCGGCGAGCACGCCCGCGGCCCACGTGAGCGAATCGGCGGACATCTCGAGCCGCGTCCCGGCGCCGTCGGCGGTCAGCTGGGCGAAGGTCGGCGGGACCCGCGCGGCGATCTCCTCGACCGGCGCGTCCAGGTGCACCTCGATCTGCCAGCCCCAGGGCAGGCGCGCGAGCATCTGGACGACGTGCTGGACGGGGTCGAAGCCGGGCTCGGGCGGCTCGGCGGGCGCGCCGAGCGACGCACTCGTGATGCGGTCGGCGCGGAAGGTGCGCAACGCGGAGCTGTTCCGGTCACGGGCCGGGACGTACCACTTCCCGCGCCGGGCGACGAGCCCGAGTGGGTCGATCTCGCGGCTGTTCCAGGCGCCGTCGCCGCGCTCGTAGCCGATGCGCAGCGAGCGGTGCCGGCGGACTGCTTCTGCGATCAGCAGGAGCGTCTCGCTCGATGCGGGCGGCGGTTCCGGCTCGCCGGAGAAGCGCAGCTCGTCGCGCAGGCGCTCCACGCGCCGCGCCAGCCGTGCGGGAAGGACGCGCGCGATCTTGGCAAGCGCGCCGTCCGCGCCGCTGAGCCCGCGCCGCTCGGCGAGGACGAGGCCGAAGACGGTCGCGGCCGCCTCTTCGTCGGCGAGCATCAGAGGCGGTAGTCGGGCGCCCGCGCGCAGGCGGTAGCCGCCGCCGACGCCCGGCTGGCCGTCGACCGGGATGCCGATGTCGTGCAGCGCGACGGCATACCGGCGGATCGTGCGCTCGCTGACGCCGAGCTCGCGGGCAGCCGCCGGGCCGTCGACCACCAGCCGGGTCTGGAGCAGCTCGAGGAAGGCGAGCAGTCTGGAGGCGGGGCGGGAGATACCTCAAATTCAATCACCATTGAGGACAGAAAGTGACCGCATCGACTCCTATCGTCTCGACGTCATTCACGAAAGGAGCCTGTGATGGACGACGGCCGCAACGACTTCGACTTCCTCTTCGGGCGCTGGCACATCTCGAACCGCAAGCGGGTCAAGCCGCTCGTCCAGGGCGACGACGAGTGGATCCAGTTCGAGGCGACGTCCGAGGCCCGCCCGATCGTCGGCGGCGCCGGCAACGTCGACACGTACAGCGCGCCTGACTTCCCCGGGCGGCCCGGGTTCGAGGGCTTCACGTTGCGGCTCTTCGAGCCCGCGACGGGGCTCTGGCGGATCTGGTGGGCCGCGTCCACCGGCGACGGTTTGCTCGACGAGCCGGTCGTCGGGCGCTTCGACGACGGTGTCGGCATCTTCGAGTGCGACGACGTGCTCGAGGGCATCGAGCTGCGCGTCCGCTACACGTGGACGGTCGAGTCGTGGGACGCGCTCCGCTGGGAGCAGTCGTTCTCGTTCGACGGGGGTGAGACCTGGGACACGAACTGGGTGATGGAGTCGACTCGCACGGCGAGCCACCTGCCGCGCATCCGGCGGATGGTGGCGACACAAGCGGCCTAGCAACTGGTGTCAGACACCTTTAGAGGTGTCTGACACCTTTTGAAAAGATCAGCGCGTGAGCACGCGCCTCTCGCACGCCTCCCACGACAGCGTCGAGGTGCGCGGCCGCGACCTCGCCGGCGACTTGATGGGCCGGCTCACGTTCACCGAGTACTTCCACCTGCTGCTCACGGGTCGGGAGCCGACGGACGACGAGCGCTTCTTCCTCGACGTCGCGCTCGTGTCGATCGCCGAGCATGGGCTCATGCCCAGCAACGTTGCCGCCCGCATGACGCTCGCGGCCGATCCCGGCTCGCTGCAGGGCGCCGTCGCCGCCGGGATCCTCGGCGCCGGGCCGGTGATCCTCGGCGCGACCGAGGAGTGCGCGAAGCTCCTGGTGCGGGCGCGCGCACGAGGTGCCGCCGAAGCGGTCCGCGAGATTCACGACGCGCAGGAGCGAGTTCCCGGCTTCGGCCACCCGCTGCACAAGCAGCTCGATCCGCGTGCCGAGCGAATCTTCGAGCTCGCCGACGAGCGAGGAGTGAGCGGCCGGTACGTCGCGCTCGCGCGTGAGCTGCGCACTGCCGTCGCGGACACCTGGGGCAGGCCGCTGACGCTGAACGTCTCGCTCGCGATCGCCGCCGTGCTGCTCGATCTCGGCTACCCGCCGTTCGTCGCCAAGGCGGTGCCGATCCTCGCGCGCACGGCCGGACTGCTCGCGCACCTGCAGGAGGAACAGGAGCATCCGATCGGCTTCGCGCTCGCCGCGCGCGCGATCGAGCCGCGCGATGAGTGACGCCGAGCGGCTGCCGCCGGACGAGCAGCGCGCGCTCGACGAGGCGAGCTACCGCGACCAGCTCGCGTACGTGCTCGAGCGTTCGCCCTTCTACCGCGCCAAGCTGGCCGACGCCGACACGACGGGAGGCCTCGACGAACTGGCGCGCCTGCCGCTGACCGAGAAGGCGGAGCTGAAGTCGACGACCACGGAAGGGAACCCGTTCGGCGCGCATCTCTGCGTCGAGCCGCGAGAGCTCGTGCGCATCTATTCGACCAGCGGCACCACCGGCTCGCCGAGCTACATCCCGCTCACCGCCGGGGATCTCGAGAACTGGGTCACGGCGTCGGCGCGGAGCTACGCCGCGTCCGGGATCGCGGCCGGCGATCGGGTGCTGACCACGTACAACGCAGGCCCGTTCGTCGCCGGCGCCGCGCTTGACGCCTTCGAGCGGCTCGCCGTCACGCACATCCCGGTCGGCACCGGGTCGAGCGAGCGCCTGCTGCTCGCGATCGAGCAGCTCCGACCGGACGCGGTCGTCCTGACGCCCTCGTACGCCGAGTACCTCCTCGAGCTCGCCGATCTCCGCGGAGCGAGCATCCGGAGAGTGCTCGTCGCCGGCGAGCCCGGCGGTGGCGAGCCTGCGTTCCGCGCAAAGTTGGAAGACGGCTGGGGCGCCCGGGTCACCGAGGTGATGGGGATCGGCGACGTCGGGCCGTCGCTCTGGGGCGAGTGCGAGGAGCAGGCCGGCATGCATCTCGGCGCGGTCGGCTTCGTGCACGTCGAGCTCATCGATCCGCCGACCGGCGAAGCGCGGCCGCTCGAGGACGGCGCCCGCGGCGAGCTCGTGCTCACGCACCTTCGTCACCGCGCGGCGCCGGTGCTGCGCTTCCGCACGCGCGATCACGTCGAGCTGTGGACGAGCCCGTGCCGCTGCGGCCGTACGACGCCGCGCGTCCGCTGCCTCGGCCGCACGGACGACATGCTGATCGTGCGCGGCGTGAACGTGTTCCCGTCGGCGGTGCGCGAGGTCGTCGGCGGGTTCACTCCGGATGTCAGCGGCCGTGTGCTCGTCAGGCCACGCGACCCGGGAGTGAAGCAGGAGCCGCCGCTCCCGGTCGCCGTCGAGCTGGGGCGCGAGGCGGCACCTCACGCGGAGCTCGCGCACGCGATCCGTGCCCGTCTCCGCGAGGTCCTGGTCGTCCAGGCCGACGTCGAGCTCGTGCCGTGGGGCAGCTTGCAACGCAGCGACTACAAGTCCAGACTGCTCGATCGGTGATGCGGAAGCTCCAGAGCCAGGGCGTCCACCACATCACGATCGTCGGCGCGAACCGCCAGATCTCGATCGACTTCTGGGAGGGCGTGCTCGGCATGCCGTTCGTCTTCGAGCAGCCGAACCTCGACAACGCGACCGAGAGCCACCTCTATTTCGACCCGGGCGACGGGCGACTGATCACGGTTTTCACGAACGAGGAGCGTCAGGTCGACGCGACGCGGACGCCGACGGATCCCGGCTGCGTCCACCACCTGGCGTTCGCGCTCTCGCAGGCGACGTTCCGCCAGGCCGTCGAGCGGCTCGACGAGCGGGGCATCCGGCACAGCGGCGTGAAGGACCGCGGCTTCATGGACTCGATCTACTTCGAGGACCCGCTCGGCCTCCTGATCGAGCTGGCGTCCTACCGCTTCGAGCCGCCGCCGGGCTACTCGCACGCCGACGTCCTGCTCGAGGCGCACAAGCTGCGCGTGGAGCGCGGCGACTACAACATCGACGAGAAACACCTCGCCGACGCCCTGGAGACGCTCGTGACGCGTTCGCGCGCGTCGCTCTCCGCCGACCGCACACCGAGAAATCCCTATTAGCGAGGAGGAGCACGTGGCCACGAACACACTCAGCATCCTCAAGCCAAGCGTCAACAACCTGAGCGCGCGCATCTTCGTCCGCGCCGCCGGCCTCGACTTCGAGGAGATCGACGTCTGGGGCAAGAAGGGAACCGACGAGTTCCTCGCCAAGGATCCCGCCGACCTGACGCCGCTGCTCGAAGAGGACGGCCTGCCGCGCGGCTCGCTCTGGGAGAGCTGCGCGATCATGCAGTACCTCTGCAACAAGCACGGTCTCGACCGCTTCTACCCGACGGACCCGGGGCGGCGCGCGATGGTCGACAGCGCGATGTTCTACTTGATCGGAACGATGTATCCGCTTGTCGCGCGCGCGACGTACCCGGTGCTGCACTTCGCGCAGTACCCGGGTGAGGTTGGCTGGTCGGACGCGGACGAGGATGCCAAGGCGCGTGCCCAGGAGGCTGCGATCGCAGCGCTGGCGAGGCCGATCGACGTCTTCCACGTCTTCTTCATCGGCGACAAGACGTTCATCGGCGGCGACATGCCGTCGATCGCCGACATCCGCCTCGCGGCGACACTCGAGTTCCTGCGGGCGATCGACTACGACCTGCCGGCGTGGGCCGAGGACTACATCGGCGCGATGGAGACGGCGCTCGGAGACGCGTACACGGAGCCCGCGTCGGATGTGCGCGGCTACGTCGCGAGCGTCAAGGGCGAGGCGATCGCGACGAACTAAGAGAAGAGAGGCACGAGGCGGCGGCGCTCGCCGAGCTCGTCCATCGCCTCGTCCGACGGCCGTTCCGTGAACCGGCTCGCAGCGTCGAGCACCTTCGGCAACAGCGCGACGTCGCTCGCCGTGTTGAGGAAGACCTCGGGCCGGCCGAGCACCCAGTGCACGGCGACGTCGATGTCGGCCTGCTCCTGGAGCGGCTCGTACCAGGTCGACGTCGTCTGCTCCCGGCCGTTCCACGGCGCGAGGCTGATGCTCTTGATCGTCTGCACGGCGACGCCGCGCTCGGCGCACGTCGCGACGAGCGCTTCGAAATCCGCCGCGTACACCGCGTCGCGCATCTGGACGTAGCTGTACGGCAGGAGCACGGAGTCGAAGGCGAAGCGGTCGAGGCTGCGGCGATGCATACGCGCGACGGTGAGGCCGTGACCGGTCACGCCGATGAACCGGACGAGCCCCTCGTCCCGCGCCTCGACCGCCGCCTGGAGCGCACCGTCCTCGCGCAGGGCGAACTCCCAGTCGATCACGTCGACGAGGTTGTGTAGCTGGATGAGATCGACCTGGTCGACGCCGAGCCGGTCGAGCGAGCGGCGGATCTCCTCGCGTGCGCCGGCGTAGTCGCGCTGGCCAGTCTTCGTGGCCAGGAAGAAGTCATCGCGGTGTCGCGCGAGCCAGGGCGCGAGGCGCAGCTCCGAGTCGCCGTACGACGCCGCCGTGTCGATGTGGTTGACGCCGTGCTCGAGCAGGATCTCGAGCGCGGGGTCCGCCTCGGACTGCGAGAGCGAGCCCAGCGCGGCCGCGCCGAAGATCGTCCGCGTGCTCTCGTGGCCGGTGGAGCCGAACGGCTGCTTCGGGATCACGAGACGAGGTTACCGGCTCCGATGTCGATTTCGGCGCCGTTCGTTCGTCTTCTCTCCAACAGGCCGGAACCACCGGCCTCGAGCGAGGAGGAACGTCATGGCTCATCCCGTCGTGCATGCCGAGATTCGTTCGCAGGACCCGGACGCAACCCGCGCGTTCTTCGCGGAGCTTTTTGCGTGGCGCTACTCCGACGGCGCGTACCCCGGGTACACGTTCGTCGACACCGGCGCCGACGGCGCCCTCCCGACGGCGATCAGCCCGCTGCAGGGCGACAGCGACGCCGTGCTGTTCTTCATCGGCGTCGAGGACGTCGAGGCGGCGCTCGCGCGCGCCGAGCAGCTCGGCGGGCGCATCGTTCAGCCGATGCAGAACGTGCCCGGCGTGACGTTCGGCGTGCTCGCCGACCCGCAGGGCCACCTGGTCGGCGTCGCTAACTCGGAGTCGCAGCCGGGAAGCTGATCTCGATGCGGAGCCCTCCGCCCGTCCGCGAGCGGAGGGTGATGCTCGCATCGTGCGCGGTGGCGATCGCGTACACGATCGACAGCCCGAGCCCGGTGCCGTTTGGTGTGCCTGTGCGCTCGGCGTGCAGCCGCTGGAACGGCTGGAAGAGCCGATCGAGATCCGCGGGCTCCACCGCCGGTCCCGTGTTCTCGACCGTGAGCAGCGCGCGCGCCTCACGGGTCTCCGTCTTCACGGTCACGGTCCCTTCCGCCACGTTGTGCTTGAACGCGTTGTCGACGAGGTTCGCGACGAGCCGCTCGACGAGGCGCGGATCACCCGCGGTTTCGGCGGGCAGCAGGCTCGTGTCGAGCTCGAGCCCGTCGCGGTCGATCGAGCGGAGCCGCCCGAGCGTGATCGCGGCGAGGTCGACGCGTTCGCGCCGGTCGAGCCCACGCTGGCTTCGCGAGAGCATCAGCAGCGCTTCGATTAGACGCTCCTGCTGCTCGCTGCTGTCGAGCAGCTGCTCGCAGGTACGCCGCAGCGACTCGACGGACGCGTCGGGATCGGCGAGCGCGACCTCGAGCAGCGTGCGCTCGAAGGTGAGTGGGGTGCGCAGCTCGTGCGACGCGTTGGCCACGAACTGACGCTGGGCGTCGAACGACGCCTCGAGCCGGCCGAGCAGGCCGTTGAAGGTGGTACCGAGCTGATTCAGCTCGTCGTCCGGCCCGGTCAGCGCGAGCCTGCGGTGCAGGTTGCTGGCGGAGATGTCGCGGGCGGCGTTCGTGATCGTGCGCAGCGGCTGCAGAGCGCGGCCCGCGACGAGCCAGCCCAGCCAGATCGAGATGACCGCCATGATCATGAGTGCGATCCCAGACTGGATCAGGAGCGCGTGCAGGGCCGCGTTGCTCTGGGCGTGCGCCTGCGCGATCACGTCGTCCGGTGATGCGAGCGATGTCGTGCCCAGCAAAGGCGTGCCGGTCGCAGCCTTCGTGACCGTCACGGACTTGCCGGCCGCGACGAAGAAGTCGCCCGAATAGCGGTGCGCGACAAGGAGGTACGTGATCGTCAACAGCACCGCGCCGCCCGCGAGGAAGAGCGCGCCGTAGAGCAACGTGAGACGCAGGCGGATGCTCATGTGTCGATCCGGTAGCCGACGTGCGGGACGGTTTCGATCGCCGCCGGCTCGCCGAGCTTTCGGCGCAGCCGCGCGATCGTCACCTTGACGACGTTGCTGTGGGAGCTCGCGTACTCGTCCCACGCGCGGCGTAGCAGCATGCTCGTCGAGACGGGTGCGCCGTCGGCGGCCAGAAGCAGCTCGAGCACCGCCAGCTCCTTCGCGCTGAGCTCGAGCCGCCGCCCGGCGCGGCTTGCGAACCGGCGCGCGGTGTCGAGCCTGATGTCGCCGCGCGCCAGGATCGGCGGCAGCGCCGGCTGGCTGCGGCGGGCGAGCGCGCGGATCCGCGCGACGAGCTCGGCGAACGCGAACGGCTTCGGCAGGTAGTCGTCGGCGCCGAGGCCGAGCCCGTCGACGCGGTCATCGATCGTCCCCGACGCGGTCAGCATCAGTATGCGCGCCGTCGAGCCGCGTTCGACGAGCGCGCGGCAGACCTGGTCGCCGTGCAGCTTCGGCAGGTCGCGGTCGAGGACGACGACGTCGTAGGCCTCGCGACCAGCGTGGCGCAGTGCCTCCGGCCCGTCGAACGCGAGGTCGACCGCCATGCCCTCGCGCCGGAGCCCCACCGCGATCGTCGCGGCGAGCTCTCGATGATCCTCGACGATCAACACACGCATCGCGGGCGTGCGAAGGATGCCTGAGCTTCGGTTACAGCCAGGTTACGCGTGCCGTTCCCCCGTCGTAACCGGGCGCTGGTTATCCCTGGCGGCATGCAAATCACGACCATCACCGCGCGCCTCGCCGGCGCCGCCGCGGTCGCAGGCCTCGGCCTCCTCGCCGCCTCCTGCGGCGGGAGCCCGTCGTCGAACGGCGTCGCGCAGCTCACGACCACCTCGAGCTCGACGACGACGACGAGCTCGTCGAACGGAACCTCGAAGGCCGCGGACGCGAGGGCGTACTCCGCGTGCATGCGCAAGAACGGCGTGCCGAGCTTCCCCGATCCGAACAGCAAGGGCGGCCTGACCATCAACGCCGGGCCGGGAAGCGGGCTCAACCCGAACTCGGCGCAGTTCCGGCATGCACAGTCGAAGTGCGCGAAATACCTGCCGAACGGCGGCAAGGTCGATCCGGCTGCGCAGGCGAAGGCGCTGAAGGCGGCGCTCAAGTTCTCGGCCTGCATGCGCGCACACGGGATCACGCACTTCCCCGACCCGCAGACGAGCGGCGGCGGGATCTCTCTGATGTTCAAGCGGGGCTCGGGACTCGATCCGCAGTCGCCGCAATTCAAGGCCGCGCAGCGCGCGTGCCAGAACGAGATGCCCGGCCCGAAGGGTGGAGGCGGCTTCTCGACCTCGCGGAGCGGGGGCAGATGAGCGTCGCGGCAGGCGTGAGGAGCGCGTTCGCGGCGACGAGGCGCCGGCGTCGGCTGCTGCCGGCCCTCGCCGCACTCTTGCTCGTGACCGGAATCGGCATCACGTTGGCGGCGGCCGATCCGTTCACGAGCGGGAGCGCGGCCCAGAACGGCCTCGACAACGACTCGTCGACCTGGCTTGCGACCGTGCGCCGGCAATCGCTCGCCGCCGAGACGCAGGTGAGCGGCACCCTCGGCTACGCGAATTCCTCGAGCGTCGTGCTGCCGGCGGGAACGGCGCCCGCGAGCGTGCTGCAGGCGCAGCAGGCACTCGATTCGGCGGACGCGGCGCTCCGAGGTGCGCGCGCGACTCTCGCTTCCGACCGGCAGGCCCTTGCGGAAGCTCGCGCGAAGCTCACCGCCGACCGCCTGAAGCAGGCCAACGACTGTCGCGGCGACGCCGCGGCCGCAAGCTCGTCGGACGCCGCGACTGCGACACCTTGCGCAGCGGCCGCGCAGGCCGTCACGACTGACGAGCAGGCGGTGGCGACCGCGGCGCAGAAGGTGACGGCCGACGAAGGCGCCGTCAACTCGGCCGCCGTGAGCTCGGCCTCGGCGCGACGAAGCCTCGCTGCCGCCGAGTCGTCGGCCCTCGTCTACGACACCGGCGCCACGTTCACCATGCTGCCGCGGGCCGGCGACGTGATCCGGCGCGGCGGCGCGCTGTTCGCGATCAGCGGCCAGCCGACCCTCTTGCTCTACGGCTCGACGGCCGCCTGGCGTGCGTTCCGCGGCGGCATGTCGCCCGGCCGGGACGTCGCGGAGCTCAACCGCAGCCTCGGCCTCTCGGGCGACTCGTTCACCGCGGCCACCGCCGCCGCGATCAGGACTTTGCAGGCCGCGCATGGCATGGCGCAGACGGGCGAACTACTGCTCGGCTCGGTCGTGTTCAAGCCCGGGCCGGTCCGCGTGACGAGTGTGACGCCGACGGTCGGCCAGCCGGTCCAGGCCGGCGCGGTGCTCGCGATCACGTCGACGCACCGCCAAGTGACGATCGCGCTCGACGCGGCGCAGCAGTCCGCGATCAAGGTCGGCGATCGCGTCACGATCACGCTGCCGAGCAACGAGACGACGCCCGGCCGCGTGTCGTTCGTCGGCTCGGTGGCGACGACGCCGTCAGGGAGCGACGCGAACCAAGACAGCACGCCCACGATCGAGGTCGACGTCACGCCGACGCACCCCGAGCAAACCGGGCGGCTCGACCAGGCGCCAGTGCAGGTCTCGATCGTCACCGACAGCGTGCAGAACGTGCTCGTCGTTCCGGTCGACGCGCTGCTCGCGCTCGCGGGCGGCGGCTACGCCGTCGAGGTCGTCGATGCCTCCGGCGGACACCATCTGGTCGGCGTCACGCTCGGCCTCTTCGACGACGCCGAAGGCCTCGTCGAAGTGCAAGGGGACGGCGTGCGGGCGGGGCAGCGCGTCGTGGTGCCGGGGGCATGACCGTCCTTCAACTCGAGGACGTGACGCGGTCCTACGGCATGGTCGAGGCGCTGCGCGGCGTCAGCTTCCAGGTCGCGTCGCGCGATCTGGTCGCGATCGTCGGCCCCTCAGGCTCCGGGAAGTCGACGCTGCTGCACCTGATGGGCACGCTCGAACGGCCGAGCAGCGGCCGCGTCGCGGTCACCGGCCACGACATCTCCGAGCTGTCCGACCGCGACCTCGCGGCGCTGCGCGCGACGCGGATCGGCTTCGTCTTCCAGCAGTTCTTTCTCGCCGAGCACTCGACCGCGGTCGAGAACGTCGCCGACGGGCTGCTCTACGCGGGCGTGGCGGCGGCGGAGCGGAAGGAGCGCGCGACCGAGACCTTGACCCGCGTCGGTCTCGGCGACCGTCTCGGCGCGCGGCCGAACCAGCTCTCCGGCGGCGAGCGACAGCGGGTCGCGATCGCCCGTGCGCTCGTCGGACGGCCCGCAATCGTGCTTGCGGACGAGCCGACGGGCAATCTCGACAGCGCCACCGGCGAGACGATCCTCACGCTGCTCGACGAGCTGAACGCGGACGGCGCGACGATCGTCGTGATCACGCACGAGCGCGAGATCGCCGCGCGCTTCCCCCGGCAGATCACG
>JBKPRG010000115.1:0-4722 GCA_046765815.1 Actinomycetota bacterium | reverse complement strand
GGCGAGTCGGGCGCCATGCGCTTCGCGCGCGACTTGCCGAAGCTCATCACCTTCGAGCCGCCGCCCTGCACCTGGTTCATGAGGAAGATCCAGAAGCCGATCAGCAGCAGGAACGGCAAGAAGGAGCCGATCAGCGACGTCCACGAGAACCCGCCGGCGCCCCTCGAGTCCCACTTGATCTGCTCCTTCTGCAGCAAGTCCTGGAACTGGAGTTGCGCCTGGTCGGAGGCGTAGTGGACGGTCGCCTTCTTGCCGCCGACGAGCTTGAGGCTGATCGAGCGCTTACTCGGGTTGAAGACCGCCGCCGTGACCTGGCGCGCCTGCACCGCAGCGACCGCCTGCGAGGTCGTCATCGGCTGCTTGTTCTTGTCCTTCGGGATCAGCGTCTGGCTCGCGAGCCAGACGAGCAGCACGATCACGATGAGCGGGAAAAATGCGCTGCGGAAGAATCTGTTCACGGGGTCAAATCAGGGTAGCTCAGGTACTGCCTGTGGCGTCATCGGCAGAACTGGCGTGGAACCCAAGAGCTTATGCCCAAAAGAGAAAAGAGGTTCGCGCACTACGTGCCCTGAGGCCACGAAGTGGCCGAACTCTTTGCGTCAGCGGTAGCGGAGTGGCGCATGGGACCTAGGCTCCTTCAGGCATCAGGTCAGAGTGCAGAACCCCCACGTACGGCAAATTCCGGTACCGCTCGGCGAAATCGAGCCCGTAGCCGATCACGAACCGGTTCGGGATCTCGAAGCCGACGTAGCGGACGGGGACGTCGATCTCGCGCCGGTCGGGCTTGGTCAGGAGGGCGCAGATCTCGAGACTGGCGGGCTCGCGCGACTCGAGGTTGCGAAGCAGGTACGAGAGCGTCAGTCCGGAGTCGATGATGTCCTCGACGACGAGCACGTGGCGGTTCTCGATGTTGATGTCGAGGTCCTTGAGGATGCGGACGACGCCCGAGGAGTCGGTCGCCGCGCCGTAGCTCGAGATGGCCATGAAGTCGATCTCGCACGGCACGGTCAGCGACCGCATCAGGTCGGCCATGAAGAAGACGGCGCCTTTGAGCACGCCGACGAGCAGGAGCTCGCGCCCGGCGTAGTCCGCCGACACCTCGGCGCCCAGCTCGCGGATGCGCGACTGCAGCGCGTCTTCTTCGATCAGGATCTCGCCCACGCCGCGTTCCAGTTCAGTCGCCGACACGGGTCACCCTCACCCCTTTCGTCTCGACGATTCCCGGGACCGCGACGACCTCGTCACCGCGCACCACGAGCGGCCAGCCTTCGCGGTCGGAGCGCGGAATCTTTGCGTCGACGAACACGTCTTGCACTTTCTTCCTGCGGCCGGCGAGTCGGTCCCCGGCGCGCCATCCCCGTACCTTAAGCCCTGGCAGCTCGGATTCGATACGCCACGTCCCCCAGTCGACACGCCCGCGCAGCGCGACCGGGCCGCGTTCGAGCCAGAGCCGGTCGTGCTCGCGCACCGCCTGGACGCCGCCGCCGAGGTCGACGCGGCGCGAGGCGACGGGCTCGGCGAGCAGCGTCGCGAGCGCCGGGCTCAGCGTGTCCCGCCGGTCGAGCGCGCGCAAGACGTTCTCGCGGGCGGCCGGGTGGATCTGGCGCAGCAGCGGGAGGATCTGGTCGCGGATGAGCCCGCGCTTGGTGTCCGGGTTCGTCGAGTCCGTGCGCCATTCGAGCCCGTGCTCGCGGCAGTATTCCTCCGTGTCCTCGCGCCAGGCGCAGAGGAGCGGCCGGACGACGCCGTCCTCGCGGCGTACCTTGATCCCGCTCGTCGTGCCGCTGGACGCGAGGCGGAAGAGGATCGTCTCCACCTGGTCGGAGAGCGTGTGGCCGGTGGCACGGACGCGGCCCTGGTGGATCGCGTAGCGGGCCCGGCGGAGCTCGGCCTCTGTGCTGCCGGTGGCGCGGACGACCTCCGCGCCGAAGCGCTCGGCGCACCACGCCGCGTCCGCGTCGGACTCCTCCCCGCGCAGCCCGTGGTCGACGTGCAGCGCGGAGACGCGATAGCCGAGCTCGTCGAGCACGTGGAAGAGGCAGGTCGAGTCGGCGCCGCCCGAGACGAAGCAGAGCACCTCCGCTCCGGGCTCGAGCAGCTCGTGCTGCGCGATGTGCGCCGCGACGCGGTCCTTCATGCGGCCGTCCGGCGGCGGGAGACGAGCGACGCGATCTCGACCGCGAGCCAGCGCAGCACCCAGAGGGCGACGGCGAGCTTCAGCAGCCGCTTCAGAAGAGCACGCTCCGATACTCGAGGACGCGACGCATGCCGACTGCATCGTAGAGCCGAATCGCGGCGGTGTTCTCCCGACGCACGAACAGCGTCACCGCGGGCGTCGTCTCGAGCAGGAGACGGCAGAGATCGGCGAGCCCGCGCTGCGCGTAGCCCCGTCCGCGGGCCTCGGGGTCGACCCAGACCTGCTGCAGCTGGACGGCCGACGGCGTCCAGGCAGACGCTTCGGCCTTGAAGAGGATCACGTCGTCCTCCAGCCAGAGCCATGAGCGGCCCTCGTCGATCTGGGCGCTCGTGCGCCAGCGGAAGCCCTCTTCGTCGCGGGCGACGGGGTCGATGCCGAGCTCGAGCTCGTGGGCGTCCGCGCAGGCCGGCACGAGGCGGTCGAGGTCGCGGGGGGTTGCCGGGCGCAGGCCGGTGCGGCCGGGCTCTGGAGGCGCGTCCAGGAGGTAGACCGGCTGGCCGGGACGGTCTGCTCTCGGGGCGGGCAGCTTCTTTCGCGCCGCCTCCCAGAGCGCCGTCACGGCACGTGTCTCGCCGATGATCATGCGCGACTGGCTGACGGCACTCGCCTTGGCGAAGAGCTCGCAGTTCTGTCCGGACGGGACGATGTTGGCGCCGACGTGGCACAGGCTTTCGAGCGTGCCCTCCGCTCGCTCCGTCGCGACGAAGCGGCCAAGGTCCCGACGCGCCACGTCCTCGAGGAAGACGCGCTCGATCGGGTCGCGGCCGCAGAACTCGATCACCTGGTCGTAGGTCGGCTCGATCAGTTGCACGACGCCTAATGATCTAGAGTCCGCGGCCGTGCCGATCCACGTTCGCGCCGAACCGGGCGACTACGCCGAGGCCGTTCTCCTGCCGGGCGACCCGCTGCGGGCCAAGTACATCGCCGACACGTACCTCGAGGACGTCGTGCAGCGGAACTCGGAGCGCGGGCTGCTCGGCTTCACCGGCACCTGGAACGGCAAGCCGGTGTCCGTGCAAGGCACGGGCATGGGCTGCCCGGGCGCGTCGATCGTCTTCGAGGAGCTGATCCAGCTCGGCTGCAAGCGGCTGCTGCGCGTCGGGACGTGCGGCGGGCTCCAGCCGCATCATGCGCTCGGCGACCTGATCGTGGCGCTCACGGCCGTGCCGGCGGACTCGACGGCCATGCACCTCGTCGGCAACGAGCCGCACTGCCCGACCGCCTCGTGGAGCCTCATCCACGGCGCCGTGCACGCCGCGAAGGAGATCGGCCAGGAGCTGCACGTCGGGCCGATCGTCTCCAGCGACCTGTTCTACAACCCGAACGAGGGCCAGTACGAGCGCTGGTCGAAGCGCGGGGTGCTCGCGGTCGAGATGGAGGCGTCGGCGCTGTTCACGATCGGCGCGCTGCGCGGCGTCGAGGCGGGGTGCCTCCTCACGGTGAGCGACATCGTCGTCGAAGGCGTGTTCACGCGGATCACGGACGAGGAGCTCCGGGCCGCGGTCGACCGGATGACGAAGATCGCGCTCGAAGTCGCGACCGCTGACTGAGCGCGCCGTCTTCCTGGTCAACCCGGCGTCGTCCAACGGCGCCACGGGCAAGCGCTGGCCGGAGCTCGCGCACCGCGCCGAGCGGCTCGGCCTCACCGGCGAGACGCTGTTTTCAGAGCGGCCGGGGCACCTGATCGAGCTGGCGCGGCAGGCCGTCGCGGACGGCGCGCAGCTGGTCGTCGCCGTCGGCGGCGACGGGACGCTGAACGAGGTCGTCAACGGCATCGCGGGCAGCGGCGCCGAGCTCGCGACGATCCCGCTCGGCACCGGGATGGACTTCGGCCGGACATACGGCATCCCGAGGCGGTTCGAAGACGCCGTTCGGGTCGCCGTCGACGGTGTACCTCGGACGATCGACGCCGGCCGCGTGCGCTACCGCACCTGGGAGGGGACGGAGGCCGAGCGCTGGTTCGCGAACGTCGGCTCGGTCGGGATGAGCGGCGCGGTGGCGCAGCGCGCGAACGGGATGTCGAAGGCGCTCGGCGGCCGCGTCACGTTCTTCTATGCGCTGACGCGGGTCTTCTTCGAATGGGAGAACACGGAGGTGCGCGTGCAGCTCGACGACGGCGAGCGGCGCGGTCGGATGCACGACGTCATCGTCGCCAACGGCATCTGGCATGGCGGCGGGATGAAGCTCGCGCCGGACGCGGCGCCCGACGACGGCGCGTTCGACGTCGTGCTGATCGGCGACGTGGGCAAGGTCGACTTCCTGACGACGGCGCCGAAGCTCTACAAGGGCCGCCACGTCGGGCACCCGAAGGTGGAGATCGTCCGCAGCCGCGTCGTCAGCGTCGACGCGGGAGAGCACCTGCCGATCGAGCTCGAGGGCGAGCAGGTCGGCACGACGCCCGCGGTCTTCGAGCTCGTCCCGGGCGCGCTGCGCGTCCGGGTCCCCCGCTCGGCCTAGGTACGAGCCCGCTCGCCGCTGCGCGATTAGGACGCCGGGGGCTTGTCTGTGCCGGACGTCTCGGCCGC
>JBKPRG010000114.1:0-11174 GCA_046765815.1 Actinomycetota bacterium | reverse complement strand
GTCCCGAATGGTCCTGCGGCGAACGTGCCGAGCCTCGGGCCTGAGGCGTATTCCTTCAACCAGCTCGGCAACGCGGTCACGTTCGACGGCACGGCCCGGCGCCTGACGAGCGTCACGGTCGGGTTGAGCAGCTGGGCCTGCTACAGCGGCGCCTGGAACACCGGTGACTGCGCCACGCCGAGCGGCGCGACGTTCCCGCAGGCCATCACTTTCAACATCTACGACTCGACAGGTCAGACGCTGCTCGCCACCTCGACGCAGACGTTCTCGATCCCGTACCGCCCCTCGGCTAGCCCGAAGTGCACGGGAACCAATGCGGGCAAGTGGTACTCGCCGAGCCAGAAGACCTGCTTCAACGGTCTCTACAACGAGGTCACGTTCAGCTTCTCGGGTGTCACGCTTCCCAACGACGTGGTCTACGGGATCGCGTACAACACGCGGGACTACGGCCCCCACCCGACCGGCGTTGCCGGTCCCTCCGACTCGCTCAACATCGCGCTGGTGAATGAGCCCGGCGACGTGACGGCTGGTTCGGACACGACCCTGGGAACGCTCTGGGAGGAGCACAGCGGCGGATCATTTGCGCCGACGACCGAATGGGCTGGCTACGTTCCGGCGGTTCAGTTCAAGGCCGGGACCTAGTCCGACTGCACCGTTCTCGAACGACGGGAGGGCGGCGCGAGCCGCCCTTCGCTTTTCGCCCCAGCCCGGACGGAAATACTTGCGCGCGCAAGTGCGTTGAACCAGGTATGGATCTCGGACTCGTCACCTTCGCCGATCTCAATCCGCGGCTGAGCGCCGAGCAGCGCATGCGCGACCTGCTCGAGGAGGCGCGTCTCGCGGACGAGCTCGGCCTCACGGTCTTCGCCGTCGGCGAGCACCACCGGCCCGACTACCTCATCTCCTCGCCCGCCACGGCGCTCGCGGCGATCGCAGCGCAGACGAAGCAGATCAGGCTCTCGAGCGCCGTCACCGTCCTCTCGTCGGACGACCCGGTGCGCGTCTTCCAGCAGTTCGCGCACGTCGACCTGATCTCGGGCGGACGCGCCGAGATCATGGCGGGCCGCGGCTCGTTCATCGAGTCGTTCCCGCTCTTCGGCTACGACCTTGGCGACTACGACGAGCTCTTTACTGAGAAGCTCGAGCTGCTGCTCGCGATTCGCGACAACGAGCGCGTCACGTGGAGCGGCAAGCATCGCGCGCCGCTCGAGGACGCGATCGTCTGGCCGCGGCCGGTGCAGGATCCGCTGCCGGTCTGGGTCGCGGTCGGCGGTACTCCCGAGTCCGTTGTGCGCGCGGCGCGACTCGGACTCCCGCTGACGCTCGCGATCATCGGCGGCCAGACGGCCCGCTTCAAGCCGTTCGTCGACCTCTACCGGCGCGTGTGGGCCGAGGTCGGCCACGAGGGCGAGCCGCGGATCGCGATCAACACCCACGCCTTCGTCGCCGATACCGAGGAGCAGGCGAATGTGGCGTTCGCGCCGCCGTATCTCGAGGTGATGAACCGCATCGGCCGCGAGCGGGGCTGGCCGCCGTCGGGACGCGCGAACTATGACGCGCTTCGCTCCGCGGATGGGCCGTTGAACGTCGGCTCGCCGGAGCAAGTGGCGCAGAAGATCATCGAGATCCACGAGCTGTTCGAGCCGGAGCGCTATCTCGCGCACATCAGCTTGGGCGCCGTCGAACATCGTGATGTGATGCGCGCGATCGAGCTATTCGGGACCAAGGTGGCGCCGCTCGTCTCCGCTGCAATCGAGACCCGTCGGGCGCCTACGATGTCGCGGTGAGCTCGCTCCCAGCAGCGACGCGTATGGGCCGTGTCGACCTCTCCGTCTCCGACCTCGGGCGCTCGCTCGACTACTACACCAACGCGATCGGGCTGAGCGTCGTCTCGCAGAACGGTGGCGAAGCGACGGTCGGGGCGGGTGCGGAGGAATTGCTGCGCCTCGTCGAGGAGCCCGGGGCGCAGCCCGCGACAGGCTTCAGCGGGCTGTTCCACGTCGCTCTGCTCGTGCCCGAACGCATCGCGCTCGCACGCTGGCTCGCGCACGCGGCACGCGAGGGCGTGCAGCTGACGGGTGCGTCCGACCACACGGTCAGCGAAGCGCTCTACCTGCGCGACCCCGACCGGCACGGGATCGAGATCTACGCCGACCGGCCGCGCGAGCAGTGGGAAGGCCGCGTCGGGCAGCTGATGGGAACCGCCCCGCTCGACCTCGACGGCCTGTTGCGCACGTTGCCGGACGGCGATGGAGAGTTCAGCGGCCTCCCCGACGGGACGCGGGTCGGGCACGTCCACCTGTGCGTCGCCTACGTCGATGAAGCGGTCGGCTTCTACCGCGACCGGCTCGGCTTTGACCTGATCGCGCAACTCGGCCCGCAGGCCGCGTTCATGAGCGCCGGCGGCTACCACCACCATCTCGCAGTGAACACTTGGGAGAGCCGCGGTGCGCCCGCCGCGCCCGAAGGGACGGCACGGCTGCTCGACTTCCGGGTCGTGCTCCCGGACGCCGACTCGGCGGCGGAGGCAGGCAAGCGGGTCGGCGGCGCCGAGGCCAGAGACCCGTCCGGGAACACATTGCTGATCGCCTCTTAGCCCAGACCGGGCGGCAGTGGCCGCGCGTGCACGACGACGAGCGTCTTCGTCGGCCGCGTCAGCGCGACGTACAGCTCGCGCAGGCCCTGCTCGTGCGCGGCGATCAGCGCCGGCTCGACGACGACCACGTGGTCGAACTCGAGCCCCTTTGCCTGCCGCGGAGTGAGGAGAGGCACGCCGTCCCAGAGATCGCCGGCCGGCGCGTCGTCCGCGAGCTCGTCCGGGACGATCACCGCCAGCAGCCCGTCGTGACCCGCCAGCTGCTCGGCGGTGCGGTACGCCTCGGTGAGAAGATGCGCCTCCTCCACACGCCGAACGGTGGGCGGTTCCGCACCCGTCCGGTACGAGATCGGCGCCGCGACGTCGGGTGCGATGCGGTCGAGCAGCGGCAGCGCGAGCTCCATGATCTCGCGCGGCACGCGATAGGCGTGGCGGAGCTCTTCGACGATCGCGTCGTCTCCGGACGGCAGGTTCGGCAGCAGCTCCTCCCAGCGGCGGTACTGGACGGCGCCCGTCGCCTGCGCGACGTCGCCGAGGATCGTCAGCGAGCCGTCGCGGGCGCGGCGCGCGATCATCCGCAGCTGCATCGGCGTCAAGTCCTGCGCCTCGTCGACGATCACGTGTCCGTACGCGTGCGGCGTCTCGTCGAGCAGCGCCCGCGCCTCGTCGAGGAGAGCGACGTCGCCGTCCGACCAGGAAGCGCCGCGGCGGAGCAGCAGCTTCTGCTCGTCGGCGTCGAGAATGCCGTCGGCGGCCTCGGCCAGCGTGGCGCGCGAGGTGAGCAGGCGTGAGACGAGCTTGTCCGGGTGGACGGCAGGCCAGGCGGCCTTGAGCACGCGGTCGAGGTACCCGCCCGCGCGGAGCGCCTTCTCCACCTCGTCGAAGTTGCGCACCGCCGCGGCACCGAGCACGCGGCCGTACTCCTCGTAGAACCGGCGGAGGACGCTCATCCGGAAGCGCTCCCGTGCCAGAGCCGTCAAGCCGAGCTCTTCGCGTGCGGCCTCGAGCAGCTCGCGGATCTCGCGCGCCCGCACCCAGATGAACGAGCCTTCGAGTCGGATCGCGAGCTCCTGCGGCTCGGCGACGAGCCGGAGCTCGGCCGCGCGCCGGATCACGTCGACCAGCCGCAGGTCTGCCTTCAGCTCGGCGATCGGCTGCGGGTCGCGCACCGTTGCCTCGATCCCGTCGACGAGCTCGCCGACGGCACGCTGCTCCACCGCGTTCTCGCCGAGTGCCGGAAGAACGTGCGACACGTACTCCATGAACGTGCGGTTCGGGCCGACGACGAGCACACGGCGGCGCGCGAGCGTGTCGCGGTGCTCGTAGAGAAGGAACGACGCGCGGTGGAGGCCGACAGCTGTCTTGCCCGTGCCGGGCCCGCCCTGGACGACGAGCGGCGGCGTCGGCTGCGCCGTGATCAGCCGATACTGGTCGGCCTGGATCGTCGCGACGATGTCGCGCATGTGGCGCTCGCGCCCGCGCTCGAGCTCCTCGAGCAGGAAGTCTCCGACCGCCGCACCGTCGACGATCGAGCCGTCGAGCGACTCGTCCGAGATGTCGGTCAGCCGACGGCCGTGCGTCCGAAAGCGGCGGCGCAGCGTCACGCCGTGCGGGTCCTGCGGCGTCGCCGTGTAGAACGGGCGCGCCGCCGGCGCCTGCCAGTTGACGATCAGCTGCCGCCGTTCTTCGTCGTGCACCCAGCGCCGGCCGATGTACAGCGGCCGCTCGACCTGCTCGAAGTCGAGGCGGCCGAAGCAGAGGCCGTGCTCCGCGTCCTCGAACGTCCGGAGGCGCTTCGCCGCCCATGCGTCCATGGCCGCCTGGGCGACCTCTCCTTCGACGCGGTCGCCGGCGCCCGCGACGGCCGCACGCATCCGCTCCAGCTCGACGTAGGCCCGGTCGACGTACGCCTGCTCGCTCGTCAACTCGGGGTGGCTCATCGTTCGTTCAACGGTAGCGACGGACTCCTGAGGGTTGTTCCCGCGTAAGACGAGACGTGGACCGCCGTCACTTTCTTGCACTCGCCGCCGCGGCTCCGTTCACCTGGCGCGCTGCGCTTGTGCGGCCCCTGCACGCGCTCGTCACCTGCGACGCCGAGGCACGGCTCGCCGTCGTCGACCTTGGCACGTTCCGCGTCGTCGGGTCGATCGAGACGCAACCGGATCCGCGCGCCGTCGAGCTTGTCGGCGGTCATGCCGTCGTCTGCCACACCGCGGTTGGGGCGGTCTCGATCGTTGTCGGAGGACGCGTGCGTGACGTGCTGTGCGGCTTCGTCGAGCCTCGCTACGTGGCCGCGCATCCCGACGGCCGGCACGCCTTCGTGACCGACTCGGGTCGCAGCGGCGTTGTCGCCGTCGACGTCGTCCGTGGGATCGCCCTCGGCCGCGTCGCACTGCCTGGCTGGGCCCGCCACATCACGATCGATCGGGTGGGCCGGCGGCTGTGGGTCGCGCTCGGCTCCGCCTCGGAGCACGTTGCAGTCGTGGAGACGGCGCGTCTCCGCCACGTCGGGATGCTGACCCCAGGCTTCGCCGCGCATGACGTCGGCCACGCGCCGGACGGGAGACTCTGGGTGACTGCCGGCGAGGCGCGCGAGCTCGCGGTCGCCGGAGCCCGCCAGGCGGCAGACTCGGCGCCACAACATGTGACGTTCGGCACGGACCGCGCCTACGTGACGAGCGGCGAGGCGGGGACGCTGCGTGTCCTCTCGTCAGGCGCGCGGGTGCTCCGCGTGACGGCGATCCCGGTCGGCTCCTACAACGTCCAGCACGGGCCGGGGCGTGTGATCACGCCGTCGCTCGACCACGGGACGCTCACCGTGCTCGATCCCCACGGGGTCGTGCTGGCGCGCATTCCCGTCGCGGGCTCGTGCCACGACGCATGTTTTTACGGAAGCCTTACGGCTTGACAGGTGGATCTTTGAGACGCGTCGGGAAGATGGGCGCGATGAACCGGCTCGTGGTGGCGCTCCTGCTCGCGTTGACTGTCGCGGCGACGACCGTGACGGCCGCCGACGCGAAGACGCCCTGTCGCAACCTGATCTACAACGACTGGTACCAGGACGGCCAGATCGCGTCGACGTACCCGGTCTCGTGCTACCGGGATGCGCTGCGGCACCTCGGCACGGGCGACCAGGTGTACACGAGCCTTGAAGACGACATCCGCGCCGCCTTGCAGGCTGCGCTCGCGCGGCAGCACGGGAAGAAGGTTGCAGCCCAGATCGGACACGGATTGCGGACGCCGGTGCTCGTCGACTCAGACAAGCCGTCGCTCAAGGACGAGCATCCCGACCCGGCCGACCCGGCGACGTCGACCAAGAACAGGGAGCTTGCGTCGGCACCGGTCGCCACCACGTCGCAGACCAGCGGCGTGCCGGCGCCTCTCCTCGTGCTCGGCGGCCTCGCGCTGGTGCTCCTCGCCGCCGGCGGGGTCGGGACCTTCGTGCGGCGCCGCCGCTAGGTTTCCATGCGTGGACTCGTCCTGGGACACCTGCGCCGTCAGCCCCGTAACGGCACAAGTCGGCGCAGCCGGGCCCGCTCCGCCGGCAGGTAGAAGCCGAGCGGCAGCAGCAGCAGCGGGTACGCCAAGCAGAGCGCGATCGAGACGGGCAGCGAACGGAGCTCGTAACCGACGACGGCGAGCGCGATCGCGACGGCGCTGAGCGTCAGCACGCGGCGCCACTGGTACGGCACCGGGTAGACGCGCTGCGAGTTGAGCGTCATGCCGGCGAACAGTGCGACGTAGGCCGCCGCTGTCGAGACGGCCGCGCCCATCATCCCGTAGCGCGGGATCAACGCGAAGTTGAGCGCGATGTTCAGCGCGGCGGCGGCGCCGCTGACCACCCAGTTGAACTGCGTCTGACGCGCACGGCCGATGCCGATCGCCAGCACCGTGTAGCCGGCGTAGGCAGTCGACGCGAAGGCGAGCAGGCCGACGGCTTCGTCCGCACGGTGGAACTCCGGCTTCGTCGGCGCGAGCACCTTCACGATCCACGGTGCGAGCGCGCCGAGGGCGAGTGAGATCCAGCAACAGACGAAGAGCAGGTACGTGAGCACGTACGAGTACGTGCGCCGCGCCGACGAGTCGTCGTCGATCGAGTACGCGAAGGCCGGCCAGGCGAGCCGGAACGCGATCATCAGGAACACGATCACGCTCGACGCGCGTACGGCCAGCGAGTACACGCCGACCTCGCCCTGCCCCTTGTAGACCGCGACGAAGAAGCGGTCGATGAAGTTGATAGCCCAGAGCGCGAGCGCCGACGGGACGAGCGGCAGCCCGAAGCGGTTCATCTCGCGAAGGAGGCTGCGGTCGAACTGCCACCCGAGCTGGTAGCGGCGGTAGGCGACTAGCACGAGGTAGACGGCGAGCGTGCCGACGAAGTTGCCGACGACGGCACCGGTCGGGCCTTTGTGCAGGCCGACAACGAGCAGCACCGTGACGCCGACGGTGACCAGGATGTTCGCCACGCTCGCGATCACGAACTGGACGCTCCGCTCCTCGACGCGGAACAGGTTCGTCAGCTGCGCGTAGTTCATCTGCGCCCAGAGGCCGACTGCCCCGGCGCGCACGAGCCACGGGTCGTCGCCGAGCTTCAGCAGGTGCGCGAGCGGCGTCGCGAGCACACAGCCGAGCACGAGCCCGGCCGTCGCCATCCCCATCGTGAACCAGAACGCCGTGCGCACGACGAGCACGCGCCGTGCTGGGTCCTGCGAGTCGAAGTAGAAGCGGAAGAACGCGCTCGAGATGCCGGCAGAGAGCACGATCACGAGCACCGTCGAGAGCGCGGTGATCGTCTCGATCTTCCCGAAGCCCGTCGTGCCGAGGTACGACGTGTAAAGCGGCAGCAGAAACACCGCCAGGAGCCGCGAGAGGATGCCGCCGAGGCCGTAGATCGCCGAGTGGCGCGCGAGCCGCCGGATCTGGAACGCCAGGCTCACCTACAGCGAACGGTAGAGATCGAGCAGGCGGTCGGCTATCCGGTCGATGTCGTGGACCCGCTCGACGTACGCCCTGCTCGCCGCCCCGATCTCGCGCCGCAGCGCCGGCTGCTGGACCAGCGGGCGTAGCACGTCGACGAGCGTCTCCTTCGTCGCAGGCACGATCGGCAGGCGGATGCCGTACCCCTGCGCGCTCCGTTCGACCACGTCGGGCTTCAGGTACGTGACGACCGGCTTGCCAAGCGCCATCGACTCGAGCGCGAAGACGCCGTGCCAGCCCGCGTTCAGCTGGTCGACCACGATGTCGGCGCGCGCGTAGCGCTCGCGCGCCTCGTCGTGCGGCACGCCCTCGACGATGTCGAGCTCGACCGGCAGCTCTTCGCAGGCCTCGATCACGTAGCGCGTGCCCTTGCGCTCGCGGTTCGACGGTGCGTGCACGACGAGCGGGCGAGGGTTGTCCGACGGCGGCACCGGGGTGAACGGGGTGAGGTCGAGACCCGGCGGGATCACGTGCGCCTCCGGCACCCAACGGATCGCGTCGTACGAGCCAATGATCTCGGCATCGGCGCGCTTGCCGAACGCGAGCTGCGCGGGCGTTTTGCCGCGGATGTCCGAGCCGAGGTAGTGGAAGACGCTCTTCTTGCGCAGCAGTCGCAGCAGCGGAAACTGCACCGACTTCGGGATCAGCGTCAACCCGAAGTAGAAGTGGAATACGTCGGTCCGCGGCGCGAGCTTTGCGAACGCGGCGAACTGCTGTGCGAGCCGCTGTGGCAGGCCGCCATGGCGGTCGAGCGACCAGTCGGCCTCCGGGTGAAGGCGGCCCCGCTCGAAGACGACGAGCCGGGCGTCGATGCCCTTGCGCTTGAGCGCCTGCACGTTCTCCCACGGGATGCCGGCGATGTTGACCGGCGCGTGGGTGACGCGCAGCCGGTGGTTCACGCGTCGAATTCGAGCTGGTCGAAGTAGCGCAGCGCCGTCCGCCCGGGCCTGACCCGGTCGGTGAGCGCGCGCAGCTCGTCGTCCGAGATCTCGCCCAGCGCGCGCTTCACGCCGAGGTACGGCAGGTTCAGATCCTCGTGGTAGACAACGGTCGAGATTCGGGGATTGATCTCGATCACGTGCTCGCCGACGAGCTGAATGTTGAAGAAGTGCTCGATGCCCAGCTCGGCGACGATCAGGTTGCTGAGCCGCATCAGCTCCGGGTCGTCGAGCGTGACGAAGTACATCGCGAGGCCGGCGCGCATCGCCTCGCGCGTCTTCGGGTGGCCGAGCACGATCTCGCTGCCGTTCGCGATCCCGTCGATCGTGCGCTCGCCGCCGGTCGCGAGCTCCATCACGAGCAAATCCGGTCCGCCCTCGTCGGGCAGAAGCTCGACCGCCTCCTCGAGCCGCATTGCCACCGAGCCCGGGCGTTCATGCAGGAGCTGGTGTGCACGGTCGACCGTCGGGTCGAGGATCCGGAAGCCGCGTGAACCGGACGAGAACACCGGCTTGAAGCAGACCGGCTGCTGCGGATAGCCGAGCTCGTGCGCGGCGGCCTCGACTTCGCGCGCGCCGTTGACGCGCCGGAACTCGGGCGCCGGCACCCCGAGGCGGTGCAGCAGCGCGTACGACTCGGCCTTGTCGTTCGAGCGCCGAATCGCGTCCGGGTGCGAGACGAGGACCGGCATCGGAAAGCGGTCGACGTGCTCCGCGAGGCCTTCGAGGTCGAACGACGACTGCGGCAGGACGGCATCGACGCGCTCTTGTTCGGCGACGGCGAGCATCGCGTCGGGGAACTCCGGCGCCGAGCCGGCAGGCACGATGTGGAAGGCGTCGCAGCGATGCCGGCCGACGGACCGCTCGCTCATGTCGGTGCCGACGAGCCGGACATCCCGTTCGCCGTTCGCGCGCAGCGCGTGCAACAGCGCGGCGGTCCCCGGCGCGCCCGACGCGGTGACCATGATCGTGATCGGTTTCACGCGAGGAACCTAGCGAGTCCCTCTCGGTGCTCCTCCAGCCAGCGGAGGTTCTCCTCGATGAGGTTGCGCCCCCCGACGCGCCAGTCGCCGCGCTCTAGTCGGCCGCGACGTTGCGCCAGCAGCTCGTCGAGCAGCGTCGCGCGCGCGTCCGCGTCGAGCCCGTAGCCGTCGCAGAGCAGCCGCAGCCGTCGGCCGCGGCGGTCGAGCGGGATGCCCCACTCGCTGAGCTGCCGGTCGGTCCGCAGGCCGCCCCAATAGGTGGCCGCGAGCGCCACGTCGAGCACCCGCGTGACCGGCGCCGCGAGCTCCCAGTCGATCAGCGCGACAGGCAGCCCGTCCCGGAAGATGACGTTCGTCCAGAAGAGGTCGCAGTGGCCGATCACCTCGGCGGCGACATGCGGCCCTGGGACATGCACGTCCCAGTCGGCGACCGGCGGGACGAAGCCCTCCTGCGCGTCGTGCGTGCGACGGAGCAGCTGCCCGATCGCGCTCACCGCCTCGTCGCCGGACGGCACCGGCGGAAACGCGGGCTCTCCTTCGACGAACGACAGCACTTCCCGGCCCCGACCGTCGAAGCCGAGAAAGCGCGGCGCGCCGTCGAAACCGACGTGCTCGTACCACTCGAGCAGCGCCCGCACCGCCTCGGGGCCGGGCGGGCGGCGCACAGTGTCGCCGACCCGCACGACAGGATTGACGTCCCCGCCCGTGAGCGGGATCTCGGTCACGAGAGGTCGATCCGGTCGTTCCGCAGGTGTTCGAAGCGCGAGGCGCGGTCGGCATCGAGCATCGACTCCATCGACTCGCGCATGCTCGTCCCGGCGAACGCCCAGATCTCCGGGTGCGTGAGCAGCTGCAGCCACTCGAACTCCCCTCGTGCCAGCGGGTCGTGCGGGCAGCCGTGCCGCCACCGCTGGTTCGAGTCCGACCGGTAGTGCTCGGGGTCGAAGAACGGCGGCTCCATCACGTTGACCGCGCCGGGAATCGGGGCGGCCATGTACTCCGGATCCGGGTTGTGCCAGGCGACGACGGGCTCGAATCGCTCGTCGAGGTCGACGTGCGGGTAGACGGCGTGGTGCGCGACACGGTGCCCGAGGTCGCGCAGGCGCGAGATCGCACGGTCGCCCTCGCTCGAGGCGAGGTTGTAGAAGACCGAGCGCGTCATCAGGAACCACGTCGACCACGCGCTCTCGGCCGTCTCGACCTCCGCGACCGCGAGTGCCGCATCGAGCGACAGGTCGACGTCGTGTCGAAGGATGAGGTCGCCCGCCTCAGGCGGCTTGTCGAATCCCGCCCAGCGATACCCGCCGGACTTCGCCGCTTGCAGGAGCTCGCGGTAATGCTCGAGCGAGAAGTCGCAGCTCATCGCAGCGTCGCCAGCTCGACGAGGTTGCCGTCCGGGTCGCGGACGTAGACGGACGTGAGGAGACCGGCCGCTCCCTCCCGTTCGACGGGGCCCTCTACGACCTCGAGGCCTGCCGTGTCGAGCTCGTCGACGAGGAAGCACAGGTCGGCCGACCCGGGCCGCGGCCTGTCGGCATGTGGCTCGAACTCGTGGCCGGCCTCGTGCAAGTTGATCTTCTGGGCACCGAACCGGAGCGCGTGCCGGCCGTCGCCGAACACCTCGTGGATCATGCCGAGCGCTTCGTAGAACGCGATCGTCGCACCGAGGTCGCGCACCGT
>JBKPRG010000113.1:0-8791 GCA_046765815.1 Actinomycetota bacterium | reverse complement strand
GCTCTACACGTTCCTCGAGCTGGCCAAGGATGCGGGCGAGCTGGCCGAAGTACCGGAGCTGCGCTTCGTCGTCGCGGCGACCACAACGGTCTAGTCCTCACAACGCGCGCGCGGCGCACGTGTGCACAAGTGAACGCACGTTTGTCGACCTGGTCTGACCAAGGGCCATGTCCAGATCGCCGCAAGTTCCCCCGCTCAGCGGCGAAAGGCTCTTTGGACCTGTCCCACGTGGGGACAAGTGAATGCACTCTCGACACACTGGGTTGGCGACGGGACGTGTCGCCGCGAGCCTTGTCCCCGGACGGCGGGCTCGAGCTACGCGTCGAGCGCGTACTGCGCGACGAGCAGGATGGTCGCCACGAGCCACGCGACCGCCCAGAGGAAGCCGCGCAGGCTTGGCAGCTCCGCCTCCGGGCTCGCGGCGCAGAGCGCCCGCGCCTCGCTCCGCGGCGCGACGCCCATCAGCGGGCGGTAGCCGGGGTCGTTCTCGGCTCTCTCGGGGCCGCCCATGGTGAACTGCATGTCGGCAATCCTCCCGTGGACTTGATCCCCCGCCTACGTACTTTCGACCGGGTGCCGGTCAGGTCTCGGTTGTGAAGCAGAACGGTTTACAGCTTGCAAGTACGCCCGCAATAGCTCGTCGGCGCTAATGCAAGAATCCGAGAGGACGATGCGTCCGAACCGCTCCGTGCCGGCCAGCTCCGTGATTCCCGTCCTGGCGTACGCCGACGTCGCCGCCGCCACCGACTGGCTCTGCGAGGCCTTCGGCTTCCGCGAGCGGCTGCGCGTCGGCGACCACCGCGCGCAGCTCCTGTACGGCAACGGGGCAGTGATCGTCACCGAGGGCGAGTCGCCGCCGGCGACGGTGCACGTACGCGTTGAGGACGCCGCCGCACACCACAGACGCGCGCGCTCTCACGGCGCGCAGGTCACGAGCGAGCCGGCCGACTATCCGTACGGCGAACGGCAGTACACGGCGGTCGATCCGGGCGGCCACCGCTGGACGTTCTCCGAGTCGATCGCCGACGTCGATCCCGAGTCGTGGGGCGGCACCCGTGCGGACGACGACACGGATTGGGTCAGCGTCTTCTCGGCGGCCGACGACGCCGACCTGACGCCCTAGACGAGCGCCGCTGGCCGTTCGGCCCGGCGATACGTCACCTCGTAACCGAGCGAGCGGGGCACGGCGAGCAGCCCCTCGAGATCGAGGTCGATACGCGCGCCCGCCTTCTGCGTCACCTCGTCCTCGATCGGCAGGTCGAAGTCGTCGGCGCCGAAGTCGAGCGCGCGGAACGCGTCCTCGTTCTGCGTCAGCACCGAAGTGCGCACGTGCTTCACGTTGTCGAGGAAGATGCGGCTGAGGGCGATGTGCCGCCGGTACTCGTGCGCGTCGATCTCGCGGCCGCCGAACGCCGTGCCGTACGGCTTGTACGTCCAACAGAGGAACGAGAAGACGCCGTCGAGCCCGTCGCGCAGGCACGCATCCTGGAAGTCGCGTGTGCGCTGCAGATGCTCGAGCCGCTCGTCGAGCGTCTCGTCGAAGCCGATCACCATCGTTGCGGTCGTCTTCATGCCGCTCTCGATCACAGCCCGCTGCGCCTCGAAGTACTCGCGCACCGTGTACTTGAACTTGGCGTGGCGCGCGCGGAAGTCCTCGGTGAGGATCTCGCTGCCGCCGCCGGTCACCCAGTGCACGCCCGCGTCGCGAAGGCGGAGCGCGGTCTCGGCGAACGACAGCCCGGCACGGTCGGCAAGGAACACGAACTCGGCGATCGTCAGCGCGTAGAACTCGACGCGATCGCCGTAGCGCTCGCGCACCGACGCGAAGAGGTCGCAGTAGTAGTCGAGCGGCAGCTTCGGGTTGAAGCCGCCGTTGAACGCGACGAGGTCGCCGCCGAACTCGAGCAGCTCGTCGATCTTCTCGAACACCTGCTGCCGGGAGAGGACATAGCCGCCGTCCTGGTTGGGCAGCACGTAGAACGCGCAGTAGTCGCATTGCGCGACGCAGACGTTCGTGTAGTTGATGATCCGCATCACCATGTAGGTGGCGCGACCCGGCTCGTGGTAGCACGCCCGTGCCTCCGCGGCGAGCCGCTGCAGCTCGTCGTCCGAGGCCTCGAGCCAGAGCGACCGGGCCTCGTCGACGGTGATTCGATTCACGCCGGCACCAACTCGAGCGTGTCCATGAACGAGCTGACCGAGAACAGCGCGTTCCCCGGGCCGGGCGGGCCGTATCCCGGCGGCGCCTCGAGGGCGTGCCGGTCGAGCGCATCGCGGTATGCCTCGAGCAGGCGCACGTGGTACTCGAGCGGCGCCCCGTCCGGGTTGTCGCGGCCGAGCGGCGTCGTCGGCTCCGGGCACCACGTCGTGAAGCGCGGCGTGATGCCGCGACTCATGAAGTAGTCGAGGCCCTCGGCGGTCGACGCGATCGCTTCGTCCACGGTCGCGAAGCCGTACGGCCTCGCCATCTCGACGCCGGCGACGAAGTTCGGGATCACGTAGCGGTGCCCGAAAACCTCGGCCGCCTCGAAGATACGGCGGTGCCACTCCTCCCGGCCGACGTAGCGCTCCTTGCCCGGTGAGATGAGCGAGAAGAGCCGCTTGTCCCAGACCTCGTAGTTCGGGTGGTAGATGGTGATCCCGTAGTCCTTGTAGCGCTGCACGTCCGCCCGCGGGAGCGCCTGCGCGACGACCTTGCCGATCCAGCGGCCGGGGAAGCGCTCCTCGATCGCCTGCGCGTAGCGGCCGTAGAAGTCCGCCTCCGCGAGCCCGTCGACGGTGCTCGTCACCGAGCCGCCCGTGAGCGTGTACGCCGTCGAGGCCTTCGCGGTGTCGTAGCGGTCGATCAGCTCGAGCGCCTCGAGCACGTCCTCGACGGGCTTGACGCCGGTGTAGGGGCGGCCTTCCCGCTTGTGCTGCCGCCAGTTGTGGTTGATGTCGCAGAACTGGCACTCCTCATGCGCGCCGAAGTACTGGCAGAGGCGCAGCACGGTGAGGTAGATGAGATAGCCCCACTGGATAGTGGGCGCCGTCTCCATCACCGTCTTCCCGTTGCGCAGCGTGTGCCGGTAGTACTCGGGCATCGGCGGCAGGCCGACGTCAGCGATCTCGCGCCCATCCAGCGAGAGCCGCAACGCCGAGTCGCCGGCGCGCGCGACGCGGTACGGCGAGTCGGGGTTGACGCGCACCGAGACGATCGTCCGCCGCAGGTCGTACGTGCCGCCCGTGAGTGCGACCTCCTCCGGCGGGCGCCGCTTCGCTGCCTCGCCGAGCTGGGCGAGCGGCTTCTGGTCGAACGAGAAGATGAAGTACGACTTCGGCTTCACCTCGCCGTCGAGGTTGTCGGTGAGTGCCGACTCGTCGAACGCCATTCCCGAGCGGAGCAGATCCTCCTTGAGGACAGCTTCGCGCGGAATGTGCGCGAACCGAGCCATCAGATCCTCGACGAGCTCGGTGCGCTTGCCGGTCACTCTGGCAACGTACCTGCTCGCGAATGGCTCTCCGACTGCTCACCGTCGCCGTCCTGGTCGGCCTCCTCGCCGCGCCTGTCCACGCACAGGGCACCGAGCTCGTGCCGGGCGTCACGTACGAGAAGGTCGTGCAGTTCACGCCGCACGGCGCGGTCGCGCTACACGTGATCACGGCACCGCGTCCGGGCGACCAGAACGGGCTCTACCAGCTCGCGCCGGTGCTCGGCCGCGGCACGATCCTCGGCGTGCGCCAGAAGGTGACGCAGCTCGAGAAGGACGTGTCGGCACAGGCGACAGTCGCCGGCATCAACGGTGACCTCTGGAGCGCGTCCGACCTGCACCCCGCCGGGATCGTGATGACGGGCGGCGTGCTGCAGCACCCGCCGCTGGCCGGGCGGTCGTCGATCGGCGTCGACTCCTCCGGCGCGCTGCACGTCGATCGCGTCCGCTTCTTCGGCACCTGGCGCGGGACGGGGCAGCGCCGGCCGCTGAACGGCGTCAACCAGACGCCGGTGTCGGGCCAGGTCGTCCTGTTCACGCCTGCGTACGGCGCCGCGGTGCCGCAGATCCCCGGTTCGGCGGAGGTGATCCTCCAGCCGTTCCCGGCCGCGGTGCCCAACAGCGACCTGAGCGCGACGGTCACCGCGGTTGGGAGCGAGGGCGGCCAGCAGATCCCGCCGGACGGCGCCGTCCTGATGGCGACCGGCACGGTGGCCGCGAAGCTGGCCGCCGAAGCGCCGCTCGGCACGCCGGTGACGACGCGGCTGATCCTTCAGCCGACCTGGGACGGCGTCGTTTCGGCGCTCGGCGGCGGGCCCGTGCTCGTGAAGAACGGCAAGGCCGTCTTCCGCTCGCTCGAGGACTTCACCAACGAGCAGATCGCCGCGCGCGACGCGCGCGCCGGCATCGGCCAGCTCGCCGATGGGCGCATCGTGCTCGTCGCGGTCGACGGCCGGCAACCGGGCTACAGCGTCGGCATGACGACCTTCGAGCTGGCCCAGACGCTGCAGCGCCTCGGCGCCGTCACCGCCGCGGGGGTCGAGTCCGGCGGTGCCGTGACCGCGGCGTTCGACGCCCGGCTGCTGAACCGGCCGAGCGACCCGACCGGCGAGCGCGCGGTCAGGGAGGCGCTGCTCGTCGAGTACTTCGGCGTCTACGCGCCGCCGCTCACGCTGCCGCTCCTGAACGGCGACCCGTCACGCACGGTCGAGCCGCTGCAATACAAGCTCGTCCGCCCCTCGACCGTGACCGCGAGCCTCGTCGGCCCGGACGGCGTCGCGCGCGTCGTCGAGAACGCCGTCGCGCACACACCCGGCGTCTACTCGGTGCCGTTCACGGCGTACGACGTCGAAGGTGCCTGGCACTGGCGTGTGCAAGCGACCGACGACCTCGGCCGCACGTCGGTTTCCGATCGCTCTTTCCGCTACGACACGACGCTGAAGGGCCTGGCCGTGCCGGCGCTGGCGCGCGGCCGTCTGACGGTGCGCTTCACGCTCTCGCGCCCTGCCAAGGTGCGCCTGCGGATCGAGACGCGAACCGGCGTGGCGATGCGCGACCTGCCGCCGACGAGCCTGCCCGCCGGTGCGCAGCAGGTCATCTGGGACGGCCGGCTGCCTCAGGGCACGCGCGCGTACGCGGGCTCCTACGTCGCGCACGTCTTCGTCACGAGTACGGTCGGCACCTCTGACCTCGCCGTCTCGTTCGCCTTCAGGAGGGGCGCGTGACCGCCTGGCTCGCACACTACGGCGTGATCGCCATCCTGATTCTGATGCTCATCGATGCCGTCTTCCCGGCCGCGAGCGAGCTCGTGATGCTCTACGGCGGCGCGCTCGCGTCAGGGGCGCTGACACACCGGGTCGACGTCCTCGGGTGGCACGTCACCGGACTCGAGGCGTATCTCGCGGTCGTCATCGCGGGCGTGCTCGGCTACCAGCTGGGCTCGATCGGCGGTTGGATCATCGGCGACCGCGGCGGGCGGCCCTTCCTCGAGCGCCGCGGCCGCTGGCTGCACCTGACGCACGAACGCTTGGAGCGGGCCGAGAAGTGGTTCGAGCGCTGGGATGACTGGGCGGTACTCGTGGGCCGGATCACGCCCGTCGCGCGGTCCTTCATCTCCATCCCAGCGGGCGTCTTCGAGATGCCGTTCCGGCGCTACAACGTCCTCACGCTGGTCGGGAACACGATCTGGTGCGCGGCGATAGCCGGTGTCGGCTGGGGCCTCGGATCGAGCTACGAGCGGTTCAACCACGGCTTCCGCTACGTCGAGTACGCGGTCGTCGTGGTGATCGTCGTCGCGGTTGCATCCGTGTTTCTGCGCGTGCGCCGCGCTACGATTTCGCGCTGATGCCGATCCCGCACGTCGACATCAAGGCGCAGTACGCAGACCTCATCCCCGAGCTGAAGGATGCGTTCGCGCGCACGCTCGATTCGGGACGGTTCATCTTCGGCCCTGAGGTCGAGGCGTTCGAGCGCGAGGCGGCCGAGCTGCTGGGCGTGCCGGACACCGTCAGCTGCGCCAACGGCACCGACGCGATCGTGCTGGTGCTCGACGCGATGGAGATCGGCCCCGGCGACGAGGTGATCTGTCCGGCGTTCACCTTCTACGCGACTGCGGAGGGGATCGCGCGCCGGGGCGCGACGCCCGTGTTCGCGGACATCGACCCGGTGACGCTGAACATCGACCCGGCCGACGTCGAGCGCCGGATCACTGCGCGTACGAAGGCGATCATGCCCGTGCACCTGTTCGGGCGGCCGGCGCCGGATCTGAGCGGGTTCGGCCTCCCGGTGGTCGAGGACGCCGCGCAGGCGTTCGGCGCAGCCGGGATCGCGACGAGCATCGCGTCCACGTTCAGCTTCTTCCCGACGAAGAACCTCTTCGCGCTCGGCGACGGCGGATTGATCGCCGTCAACGATGCCAAGCTCGCGGAGCGCCTGCGCATGCTGCGCTTCCACGGCTCGCGCGCGAAGAAGGAGTTCGAGTACGTCGGCTACAACTCACGCCTCGACGCGATGCAGGCCGCGTTCCTGCGCATCTTCCTGCGGCACCTCACCGATTGGAACGCGAGCCGGCGCGAGGCGGCGGCGCGCTACGGCGAGCTGCTCGCCGGGCTGGTCGAGACGCCCGAGGACGAGCCCGGCCACGTCTACCACATGTACTGCGTACGCTCGCCCGAGCGCGACCGGCTTGCCGCCGCGCTGCAGGACGCTGAGATCGGCTTCGCCGTCTACTACTCGCCGCCGCTGCATCTGCAGCCGGCGCTCGCGTACCTCGGACACTCCGAGGGCGACTTCCCGGAGACCGAGAAGGCATCGCGCGAGAACCTCTGCCTGCCGCTCTGGGCCGGGATCACCGAGGCGCAGCAGGCCGAGGTGGTGGCCGTCCTGCGGCGGGCGTCCGAGCTCGTGACGCGCTGATGCGCATGCGGTTCCCGGTCAACAGGCACCGGGTCTGGCAGGTCGTCTTCGACGCGGCGTTGATCGTCGCGGCATGGCGGCTGACGTTCTTCCTCCGCTTCGACAAGACGACGCCGGTCTTCTACCGGCATCTGCTCGACGCGCAGGTGATCGCGCTCGTCGTCGTGCTGAAGCTGGCGACGTTCGTGCTCTTCGGCTTCTACAACCGCTGGTGGCGCTACGTCTCGACGCGCGACATGTGGGGAGCCGCGCGCGGGGTCACTGTCGCCTCTGCGCTCACGTACCTCATCCTCTACGCGTTCCCGCCCAACCACACGGCGCGGCTCCCACGCGGGATCGCGGCGCTCGACTTCCTGCTCGTGCTGGCGTTCGTCGCGGGCACGCGGCTGCTCGCACGGACGCTGATCGAGCGGCCACGCGCCGGCCTCGTCGCGCACGGCAAGGAGGTGCTGATCGTCGGCGCCGGCGACGCGGGCCAGCTGATGGTGCGCGAGATGCAGCGCAACCGGCAGCTTCACTACACGCCGATCGGCTTCGTCGACGACGACCCGCGCAAGCGCGGCGCGCGCATCGTCGACGTGCGCGTGCTCGGCACGACGGACGAGCTCGCGCACCTGCTGCGCGACAACAAGCCGGACGAGGTGCTGATCGCGATCCCGTCCGCGGCCGGCTCGGTGCGCCGCAACATCGTCGAGACGTGCCGCGCCGCGAGGGTTCCGGTCAAGACGCTGCCGGGCCTGCACGAGCTGATCTCCGGCGACGTGAACCTCGCCGGCCAGATCCGCCCGGTGCAGGTCGAGGACGTGCTCGGGCGGCAGCAGGTCGAGGTCGACCTGAACAAGGTCGCGGCCTATGTGAAGGAGAAGACCGTGCTCGTCACCGGCGCGGGCGGGTCGATCGGCGCCGAGCTCGTCCGGCAGCTGTCCCGCCTCGGTGTGGCCAGGCTCGTGCTGCTGGACAAGGGCGAGTCCGCGCTCTTCGAGATCGAGCGCGAGCTCGTCAGCGAGCGCGACTTCCCGGCAGGCATTCCGGTGCTGGCCGACGTGGGCGACCGCGCCAAGATGCGGCAGGTGTTCGAGCGGTATGAACCGCACGTCGTCTTCCACGCGGCGGCGTACAAGCACGTTGCGATGCTCGAGGCGAACCCGCTCCAGGCCGTCTCGAACAACGTGCTCGGAACGCGAGCGCTCGCCGAGGTCGCGGTCGAGGCAGGCGTCGAGCGCTTCGTCCTCATCTCCACCGACAAGGCTGCGAACCCGAAGAACGTGATGGGGCAGTCGAAGGCGGTGTGCGAATGGATCGTCGAGTCGTTCGCGCTCCATCCCGAGGTCGAGACCCGATTCGTCGCCGTTCGCTTCGGGAACGTCCTCGGGTCATCGGGCTCGGTGATCCCGATCTTCCGGCGCCAGATCGAGCGCGGCGGGCCGGTGACCGTGACGAACCCGGAGATGACGCGCTTCTTCATGACGATCCCGGAGGCGTCGTCGCTCGTCGTGCAGGCGGGCGCGATGGGCGGCCGCGGCCAGGTCTACGTGCTCGACATGGGCGAGCCGGTTCGCATTCTCGAGCTGGCGAAGCAGATGATCAGGCTCTCCGGGCGGCGCGAGGAGGACGTCCCGATCGTCTTCACCGGTGCGAAGGCCGGCGAGAAGCTGCACGAGGTGTTGTGGAACGACGGCGAGGCCGTCGGCCCCACCTCGCACCCCAAGATCATGCGCGCCGCGCGCGCGCAGATCGACGCGGTGTGGCTCGAAGAGTCGCTCGCCGAGCTGGAGCGGTTTGTGGAGGACGGCGACACCCTCGGTGTCGTCGCCAAGCTCAGCGCGATGGTCTCCAAGCCGGTGCGCACGGGTCGCGAGCCGGTGCTCGAAGACACTATGCACTGATTCGGCACACTGAACGACCGC
>JBKPRG010000112.1:0-15161 GCA_046765815.1 Actinomycetota bacterium | reverse complement strand
GTATGTGCCGTACATCCTCCCGCAGGAGCACGGACACCACGGCGACGTTCGAACGCTCTCGCTCACCGACGGGGAAGGCTTCGGCCTCGCGGTCGAGGGGCGGCCGACGCTCGGCTTCACCGCGAGCCACTTCACCGCGGCCGACCTCTACGCGGCGCACCACACCTGCGACCTCGAGCCCCGTGCCGAGGTCGTGCTCAGCCTCGACCACGCCCAGCGCGGTCTCGGCACCGCGAGCTGCGGCCCCGACACGGCCGAGCGCTACCGGCTTCTCGAGCCGTCCTACCGGTTCGCGTACGTGCTGCGGCGCCTGGGCTAGCTCACCGCAGCACGTCTTCGATCTCGCTCATCTGCGCCGGGACCGACCCGGGCTGACGGCCAGCCCGCTGCGGCCGAGGATCCGGTGCGCGTCGCTCAGGCCAGTGCGACGGCGGGACGGTCGCGCGTCTGGAGCGCCGCGCCGGTCACAGGGTCGAAGAAGTGCATGCGCGCGTGGTCGATGCTGAGCTCGAGCGGCGCGCCGACAGTGACCGAGCGGCGTGCGTCCAGGACTGCGGTGCAGACGGCGCGGTCGTCGGCGAACAGCCTGTCCTCGTCCCCGCGCGCGAGATCGGTCGCGTCCCGAACCGCCTCCAGGTCGACCTTGGGCGCTTCGACCGTGAAGACGACGTGCGTCTCGGAGCCGAGCTCCTCGACGACGTCCGGCGTGACCGTGATGCGCGGGAGGTGCGGCTCCGCCGAGGCGGCGTGCTCGAAGTCGGTAGGACGGATCCCGAGGATCACGCTCGGCGGGGCGCCGGCCGGCGTGCGTCCCTCCGCGATCGGGACGCTGTAGCCCGCGAAATGGACGGCGCCTCCCTCCAGCCGAGCCTCGACGAGGTTCATCGACGGCGACCCGATGAAGGCGGCGACGAACAGGTTGGCGGGCCCGTGAAAGAGGTCCTGTGGGGTGTCGACCTGCTGCAGAACCCCGTTGCGCAGGACGGCCACCCGCTGTCCCAGCGTCATTGCCTCGACCTGGTCGTGCGTCACGTACACGGTCGTCACGCCGAGTCGGTCGTGCAGCTTCGCCAGCTCGGCGCGCATCGAGACGCGCAGCTTCGCGTCGAGGTTCGAGAGGGGCTCGTCCATGAGGAACGCCTGCGGCTCGCGCACGATCGCGCGGCCCATCGCGACGCGCTGGCGCTGTCCACCCGAGAGCTTCGCCGGCTTGCGATCGAGGAGGTCGTCGAGTCCCAGCGTCTTCGCGACCTCCGCGACTCGCCGCTTCCACTCCGTCTTCGGCATCCGCTTGAGCTTCAGCCCGTACGCGAGGTTGTCGCGGACGGACATGTGCGGATAGAGCGCATAGTCCTGGAAGACCATCGCAATGTCTCGTTTCTGGGGCGGCATCTCGGTCACGTCGCGCCCGCCGATCGAAACCGATCCGATCGTGACGTCCTCGAGGCCGGCGATCATGCGCAGCAGCGTCGACTTCCCGCAGCCGGACGGCCCGACCAGCACCATGAACTCGCCGTCGCCGATATCGAGCGCGACCTCGTCGACCGCCGTGACGCCGTTCGGGTAGATCTTCGTCACCGTCTCGAGCTGAATCCTGCTCACGCGTGAATCACCTCGGGCCGCAGGCTCGCTGCAAGCAGCTCTCCGTGCGCCGCCATGAGGTCATCGCAGAGCGCATCGATCTCGTCGAGGGTCAACGTCGCGCCCGCGTTCGGGTCGAGCATGGCGGCCTGGCGTACGAGCTCCGGGCGGCCCTCGAGGGCCGCCCGTACCGTGAGCTCGACGACGTTGTTGAACGTGCGGTTCAGGGCCGCGAGCTCCGCCGGGTAATCCGGGACCGGGACACCGTGGATGCCAGTCGCATCGACGAGGCACGGCACCTCCACGCACGAGTCCTCGACGAGCCCCGTCAGTAGGCTGCGGTTGCGAACGTTGCCGTAGATCACGCGCGGCTCACCCGTCACGATCGAATGCACGATCGGCGCCGCGTACTCGCTCGAGCGCTCGAGCGGGAGCGAGTCGGTCGCTGGAAGCGTCGCCTTGATGCGTTCGTACTCGACGAGGTTCTCCTCGCTGCGCCGCACGTACTCGTCGATCGGGATGCGATACCGCTCGAGCTCGCCGTCGTGGTGCATGAACCACGGGACGTACTCGGCCGCGTGCTCGCTCGACTCGGTCGGGAAATAGCCGAAGCGCCTGAAGATCGCGAACCGGGTGCGTCGTTGCAGCTCGGGGTCGCTCTCCGTTCGCTCGCGCAGCCGCGGGTACAGATCCTCCCCGCGGTGCTCGAAGCGGAGCAGAAACGCCTGGTGGTTCAGTCCGGCCGAGAGGATGGTGACCTCGTCGGAAGGGACACCGACGATCTCCGCGAGGTCCCTCGTCGTCGCCTGTACCGAGTGGCAGAGCCCGACGACGTTCTCCAGCGGCGTCCCGGCGTAGACGAGCCAGCAGAGCATCGCCATCGGGTTGGTGTAGTTCAGGAGCCATGCGCTCGGCGGACAGAGCTCGGTCATCTCGTTCCCCAGCGCCAGCATGTGGTCGGCGGTCCGAAGCGTCCGGAAGATCCCGCCGACGCCCAGCGTGTCGGCGATCGTCTGGCGCAGGCCGTAGCGTGCCGGGATCTCGAAGTCCTTCAACGTCGCCTCGTGACCGCCGATCTGGACCATGTTCAGCACGAAGTCCGCGTCGTCGAGCGCCGCGCGTCGGTCGAGGTGCGCGCTGATGCGCGGAGACGCGCCGCGCTCCTGGGCGGTCACCGTCGCGATCGCCTCGGCCGTGGCGAGGCGGTCGGCGTCGATGTCGTGCAGCGCGATCTCGACGTCATGCAGCTCGGGGAACCACAACAGGTCGGAGAGGAGGTTGCGCGTGAAGACGACGCTGCCGGCGCCGATGAACGCGATCCGTGTCATCCCTTCTTCGCTCCAAGGGTGAGGCCGCTGACGAACTGCTTTTGCAGCAGCGCGAAGACGAGCAGCGTCGGAAGGGCAATGAGGACCGAGGCCGCGGAGATCAGGTTTGTATCCGTGAAGAACGTCCCCTGGAGGTTCGTGATCGACGAGGTGATCGGACGCATGTCGCCCCTGCTCATCAGCACTTGCGCCCACAGGAAGTCGTTGTAGATCCAGGTGAACTCGAGCGTGGCCAGGGCGGCGAGCGCGGGCCTGCAGAGCGGCAGGATGATGCCGAAGAACTGGCGCAGCACCCCGGCGCCGTCGACGCGCGCGGCTTCGTTCAGCGTGTCCGGGATCGTCTTCATGTAGTTCGAGAGCACGAAGGTGCAGAAGCCCGTCTGAAAGGCCACGTTGATCGCGATCAGGCCGATGAAGGAGTCGTAGAAGAGACCACTGTCCGAGAGCCAGGTCGGCAGCTCTAGCCGCAAGTACAGGCGGTACAGCGGCGTCAGGATCACCTGCTGCGGGAGGAGGTTCGCCGCCATGAAGAAGATCAGCAGCGGCACGTTGAACCAGTAGCTGAAGCGCGCGACGACGAACGCCACGCTGCTCGCAAATAGAAGGACAAGGATGATCGCCGGGATCGTGATGATCATCGAGTTCCAAAAGTGGAGGGGGATCTGGCCCTGGTTCCACGCATTCCGGTAGTTCTCGAGGCTGACCGTGTGCGGGAGGGATGTGTAGCCGTACTTCGAGGTGTCGGAGTACGGGCGGAACGACGTGTAGACCGCCCACGCGACGGGTGTGAGCCAGACGATCGCCGTCGTGATGAGGAAGGTGTGCAGGCCGATCCGCGACAGGCGGAGGGGTTGCCGGCGGAGTTCGGCCCGGCGTCTGGACGCGGCCATGGTCGCGCTCGTCATGCGTTCTTCTCCCTGAAGTAGTTCGAGACGAAGACGACGATCGGGACGATCGAGATCACCAGCAGGATCGAGCCGAGCGCCGACCCGTAGCCGATCCGACTCGCCTCGCCGATGATGTTGTCGGTCACGAGCACCGAAAGGAGCTCGAGCCCGTTCCGGCCGCGGTTCACGATGTAGACGATGTCGAAGGCGCGCAACGCCTCGATCACCGTGACCACCACGATCACGATGTTGATCGGTCGAAGCGCAGGGAAGATCACGGTGCGGAAGGTGTGCCATTCCCCGGCGCCGTCGATGGCCGCCGCCTCCCGGAGTGACGGGTTGAGCGCCTTCAGCCCCGCGAGGTAGAGAATCATGATGTAGCCGGCGTGGCGCCAGCTCGCGAACGCGAGTACGGCCCACAGGTTCAGCTTCGGGTCGCCGAGCCAGTCGATCACGTGGCCCGACTCCGGGGTGTGATGCGTGAGGTTGTTGACCAGCCCCTGGTCCGGCGAGAGCACGAGCTGGCAGATGAAGCCGATGATCGCGAGGGAGAGCACCACGGGCAGGAAGTAGATGCTCTGGTAGATCCGGGTGCCGCGGATGCGCTTGTCCAGCAGGTAACCGAGGAGCATCCCGAAGGGCGTTGCGATGAATGCGAGCACGGCGAGCCAGTACAGGTTGTGCTCGACCGCCGGCCAGAAGGGCGGATAGATGGTGGCGATCTGGTCGTAGTTGCGCGTGCCGACCCAGTGGATGGTGTTGAGGCCGCCGATGCCGTCCCAGCTCGTGAACGAGAGAAGCACCGACGCAACGGTCGGGAACCAGATCAGCCCGCCGACGACGATCACGGGGATGCCGACCATCACGGTCATCACGATCCGATCGCGGGCGGTGAGACGGACGGCGCGCGCCCCTCGGCGCGCGCCTGCCGTCCTCGGCTTCGATACGACCTCGACAGCCACCTTGGTCCTACGCTAACGCGTCAGCCGTTGAAGATCGCCTTCTTTTGCCGTTCGATGCTCTTGACGAGGCCGTTGACGTCGTTTGGCTTGTTCAGGAACTGCTGTAGCGCCGGGATCATGACGGTGGACGCGAAGTCCGGCCGAGTGTCGCGGTCCATGTACTGCGAGATGTGCTTTGCGCTCGCGATCAGCTTGGCCGACTTCTTCTGCAGGGTCGTGTAGTTGGCCTGGCTCGTGCTCTTGTTCGCTCCGACGATGCTGTGGTCGACGGAGAGCCACGTGTCGGCTGCGGCTTTGCTGCCGAGGAACGTGAGCAGCGCCTTCGCACCCTCTTCGTTCTTGAGTTTGCGCGAGAGTAGGAAGCCGTCGATCGGCGCTTCGACGGAGTCGTGCCCCCACTTCGGATTGATCTGGGGGAAGGCGAAGAAGTCGAGGTCCTTGGCGGCCGCGGGGTTCGTGAACTGAATCGCGACGAACGAACCCAGGACGTACATGCCGGTCTTCTTGTTGGCGAGGCTCGTTCCGCCCTCCTGCCAGGTCCGGCCCAGGAAGCCGGGCTGGTAGTACGCGAGCAGCTCGCGCCACGTGTTGAACACGGACTTGACCTTCGCGCTGTCCCAGGACTCCTTCCCGGCCATGAGCCGGACGTGGAAGTCGTAGCCGTTCGTCCGCATGTTGATGTAGTCGAACGTGCCCATGGCGGGCCACCCGTCCTTGTCCGTGAAGGACATCGGGTTCCCGTCCGCCTTCATCTTCTTCGCCAGGGCGATGAACTGGTCCCAGGTCTTGGGGACCGTGTAGCCCTTCGCATTGAACAGGCTGCGGCGGTAGAAGACGGCCCACGGGTAGTTGTAGATCGGTACGAAGTATTTCTTGCCGTCCAGGCCGGTGGAAGCCTGCGCGAACGCGGGCGAGAACTGCGGCTTCAGCTTCGCCCACACGTCGTCGATGGGCGTGAGCAGGCCCTTCTGGGCGAAGAACTGCATGCGATACCCGGCGAACCACGTGAACACGTCGTCCGGAGTTCCCTGCAGGTAGCTGTTGATCTGCTCCTGGAACGTGTTGTGGTCGACGTCGTTCCGCTTGACGGTGATGCCCGACTGCTTGCTGAACTTCGCCAGCGTGGCGAGCAGGGCCTTGTGGGGGGTCGGGTCGGAGTAGTTGGACCCGAAGCTGACGGTGCCCGACGCGATCTCGTGTACGAGCGACGTCGGTACAGCCCCGAACGCCCGCGCCGAGGAAAGGCCGTACAGACCTGCCGCGCCGGCTACGCCCGAAAGGAGGAGCTTCCGACGGGTCAGCACCGGGTCGTGGGAACGAGGCGTGGGATCGGACAATTGATCCTCCTCTCTTCGAGCGAACAGAGATCGAAATTCGACAAAATCGAACCCGATCAATCACCAGCGAAGTACGAGGCGTACACTGGCATGCCCGGCCCAAGCCTGTCAAGGGATGGTTGCGTGGGCGGGCTTCTCCTGTTCGATTCTGTTGAGTATTGTTGAGCCAGCATGCTTGCCGGCCAGCGTCAGCTGCTGATCCTGGAGGAGGTCCGCCGCCGCGGTGCGGTGCGGGTGAGCGAGCTGACCGAGTTGTTCACCGTCTCCGATATGACGATCAGGCGCGACCTCGACGTGCTCTCCGCCTCGGGGCTCGTCGACAAGGTGCACGGCGGAGCGACCCTGCCCGGCCGCCTCTCCGCCGACGAACCGGGATTCGAGGCGAAGTCGACGCGGCAGCTCGAGGAGAAGGAGGCAATCGCCCGAGCAGCGGCGGAGCTCGTCGAGCCCGGCCAGGCGGTCGGCCTCACCGCCGGGACCACCACCTGGCGGCTCGCGCAGCACCTGCTCGACGTCCCCGACCTCACGGTGGTGACGAACTCGATCCCGGCCGCCAACGTCCTCGACCGCGAGAGGCGGCGGCCGGATCTGACGGTCGTACTGACGGGCGGCGTACGCACACCATCCGACGCGCTGGTCGGTCCCGTCGCCGTGACGACCCTGCGCTCGCTCCACGTGGACGTCCTCTTCATGGGCGTCCACGGGATGACCGCCGATGCCGGGTTCACGACGCCGAACCTGCTCGAGTCCGAGACGGATCAAGCGTTCGTCGCGTCCGCCCAGCGTGTCGTCGTGACGGCCGACCACACGAAATGGGGCGTGCGCGGGCTGAGCCGGATCGTCGAGCTCGAGCGGGTTGCCGTGCTCGTCTCCGACGTCGGCCTCGCGGACGACGCGAGGACGGTGCTGGGAGAGCACATCGAGGAGGTGATCCTCGTAGGCGAGCAGCGCGGCGGGCGTCGCCGGCGGGCCCGGGCCGCCGTGTCGTGACGCGCGAGCTCCGCCTCCCGCCTCCTGCGGGCGGTGCGCCCGACGCCCGCGCCGACGGGCACACGGGCGCCACGGTCTTCGTCGTCGGCTCGCGCCAGGATCGGCCGAATCTGCCCGAGCTCACGTGCCCGTTCTGTCCGGGCGGGCTCGAGTCTCCCGACCCGTACGAGGTGCGGTGGTTCCCGAACCGATGGCCCGCGATGCCGAACGCGCGCTGTGAGGTCGTGCTGTACACGCCCGAGCACGACGCGACGTTCGCGTCGCTGGGAGTCGACGGCGCGCGCAAGGTCGTCGATCTCTGGGCGGAACGATCCGCCGAGCTCGGACGGCGGGAGGACGTGGACTACGTGCTGATCTTCGAGAACCGCGGGCCCGACGTGGGCGCGACGATCTCGCACCCCCACGGGCAGATCTATGCGTTCGATTTCGTCCCGGATGTTCCGGCGCGCGAGCTTGCGCGTGGCGTGGCGCCGTCCGCCCCCGGTGACCGGCTGGTCACGTCGACCCCCGGCTGGCGTGCGTGGGTCCCTGAAGCCCCGACGTTCCCCTACGCGCTCATCCTGTGGCCGGACGACCACGTCCCCGACCTGCCGTCGCTGGAGCCGGTCGGTCGCGATGCTCTTGCGGCACTGCTCGTCGACGCGCTCGGGCGACTGGATCGGCTCTTCGACGCGCAGACGCCGTACATGCTGTGGGTGCACCAGCGTCCGTTCGACGGCCGCGATTGGCCGAACGCACAGCTGCACGTCGAGATCGTCTCGCCCTGGCGGGCCGCCGGCGTCCTGCGGTACGTCGCGGCCGGCGAGCTCGGCTCCGGCGTCTACTTCAACCCGGTCGCACCCGAGGAAGCGGCGCGGGCATTGCGTGACGCCTGACCTTCGCGTGAGCGCGACGATCACGGCCGTCAAGGCCCTGGATATCCGGTTTTCGACGTCGCGTGCCCTCGACGGCTCCGACGCCATGAACCCGGACCCGGACGACTCGGCCGCGGACACCATCGACGGACGACCCAGAGCTCGCCGGCCACGGCTTCACGTTCACGATCAGGCCGGGGCAACGAGCTCTGCTGGGCGGCGGTCGAGTCGCTCGCACCGCTCCTCGTTCTGGGTGCCGTCTTGCCGTCTGGCGAACGATCACGGGTGACAGCCTGACCCTACAGAACGGCCTTACGCGTTTGGGCTTGCGCCGCTCATGGTGCTTACGGTCGACTCTTCTTTTGCGTTCTCTTTGCAAATCGCCCAACGTCAGGTGAGACGATGGTGGTGGCCGCTCCTGGCTGGACTCCCGCCCTTCCCGGTCCGCCCGGAACCCCTCACTGGAGGCTCGCTGCCCAGGCGAGCCTCCTCTTGCTGTCAACGTTGACATTCCAGTCAACGAGCGCTGTTCGGAGCCGCGCGGAGACGGGTATGACCAAGCCGTGCTGCACGGGGAGGGCGTCGGCGGAAGTTCGCGTCTCGGCCTAGTCGCCTTGGCCGTCGCGTTCTGCTTCGCCTTCTGGGTCGGCGTGTTCTTGCTCGTTGCCTATCTGACCTAACTCTCGAGCGACCCCCGATCCTGGCTGAAGATCCGGCGAGTCCGGCTCACGTCCCCTCGTCCCCCCGGGAGCCGGACTCGGCCGGTCTTCGGTCCGCGCCATGCTGCCGCAGTCTTCAGCGGACTCAAAGTGCGTGGGCCGCACGGCGTTCCGTCCAACTTAGGTTGGTGATTGACTGGTCAGTCAATATCCAAACCTGGCCGGGAGGTGAGACCACCGAGCTCGCGAACCCTTCGCGGCCGGACGCGCGTTGCACCTCAGAGTGGTTCCGTGGAGAGGGGCCCGGTCGAGCTTGGAGGGGCAGGCTCCCGTGGCTCCTCTCCTCGAGCCACTCGGCGTCGCCTGACGTTTGATTCGAGCGCGCGCGGTTCCTCCGGCGCCCGTCCGATGGACCTGCGAAGATCGATCCCGGTTCCGGCGGTTCCCCTCCAACCCCACCGCCGCAACTGGACTCTCCCCTCAACGAAGGCCCGTACAGCGGGCCTTCGCTTCGCTTACGCCGCGCCGGCTTCCGCCTTCACGTGGACGAGCTCGTGGTGCTCGCCGAGTGCTGCCAGCAGGTGCTCGATCGCCGGCTCGTCGCCGATCAGCAACACCTGCCCGAACTCGACGAGCCGCACTTCGGCCGTGAAGAAGTGCCGCTCTTCTGCCAGTGTCCGAATGGTGTCCATCGCCCCATCGTTGTACTGCGCAGCAGCAGTCTTGTTGCTCCCCCAAACGGGTAGGCCGGGCCCGAACCTTGACTGCTCGATCAATCGGCCTACACTCGCACTGCGCCCGTCCGGCCCCGGGGAAGGAACAACTGACCGCGCAGGGCTCACCACGGGCGATCTTCGAACGGGCAATCGAGCGGGGCAACGTCGCGCTCGCCGAGACGACGCTGCGTGCCGAGATCCCGCGGCCCTCGCTCGTCGAACTGCTCGAGCTCACGGCCCTGATCGCGCTCAAGGAGCCGCACCGGCATGCCCGCGTCTCGGCCCGCTGGCTGCAGCGCTGGCTCGAGGCTCATGCGTTCGCCACGATCTACGACGTCGCGTTCGCTGCGTCGTCGCTGCAGGCGCTCGGCGGTCGCCATCACCAGCACGCGCTCTCGGCGCTGCGAGCGCTGGCCGAGGAGGTCAGCGACTCTGGCCGGTCTCCTTCAGCCGGGCGGCGCAGTCCGGGCAGATCCCGTGCGTGAGCCTGCCGGGCCACGGGGCCTCCACCGTCACCCACTCGCCGTCAATCAGGTAGCGCTCGCACCAGGCGCAGCGCGTCACGAGCGCGCGTTCTGCGGATAACGCGCGCTTGAGAGACGCCTCGACGTCCGGAGGGTCCGTAATACGCTCGAACCTACTCCTTTCCGAGGCGGTCGAACAGAGGTTTTTGCGAGCGCTCAGCGGTCGTCGTCGCCCAGCAGGGTGACGACGTTCGAGCGGGTGGCCGCGCGGCGCGCGTCCAGGCGCGCCACCAGGTCGTTCACGCGGTCTTCGAGCTCGTTCTCGTCGGCCTCGGCTGCCGCAGCGTAGAGGGCCGGCCAGCGCTGCGCGCGCCAGTGGCGGAGCAGGCTGTAATCGACGTTGTCTTCCATGGGAAGACACCCATCGGCGTCAAAACGGCTTGCCTTGAGCGCTCAAAGGGGGGCTCGGCGGCGCGTGAACACGTTGTCCAGCGCCGCCCGCCGGCCCACCGCGAGCGCCCCCGTCAGCACTGCCGCGTCGCCGAGGCTCGACGCCTCCACGCGGGGAGGGTGCGGGAGCCACTCGTCGAGTCGCGCGCGCACCGCGCCGGAGAGCAGATCGCCGTTCATGCCGATGCCGCCGCCCAGGACGACGAGACCGACATCTGCGACGGCCGCGATCGGAGCGACGTGGAGCGCGATCCGCCGCGCCTCTTCGGCGACGATCTCGCCGGCCACCTCGTCGCCGGCTCGTGCGGCCGCGAAGATCAACCGCGGGTCGTACGGCTGCTCGAGCACCGTTCGCCTCCCCTCGGCCAGCGTCGCCGCCAGCTCGCACAGCGCTCCCGCACACGGGTCGAACTCCTGCTCGTGGCCGGAGCGCGCGTAGTCGAGCTCGCCGGCCGCGCCGTTGCGGCCGCGATGCAGCTCGCCGCGCAGCACGAGCCCGGCGCCGAGGCCGGTGCCGATCGAGATGAACACGAAGTCGTCGACGCCGCGCGCGACGCCGCGCCACTGCTCGCCGAGCGCGGCCAGGTTGATGTCGTTCTCGAGATGCACCGAGCACTCGAAGCGCGAGCGGAGCTCCGACGCGAATGCATCGCCCGCGAGCCCGGCGACGTTCTCGACGAGGCTGATCCGGCTGTCGGCCTCGACCGCACCGGGCACGCCGAGCACGACGCCGTCGAGGAGCTCGATCGGAACCTCGGCGTCGCGGAGCAGCGACAGCACGAGCGGCGGGATCGTCGCGAGCGCGGCGTTCGACGTCGGCTCGGGCAGGTCGACGTCGCGCCGCCCGCGCACCTCGCCGGCGAGATCGCACACCGCTGCGCGGACGAACCGCGCGCCGAGGTCGATGCCGAGCACGAACGCCGCACCCGGATCCGGCTCGAAGAAGACCGCGCCGTAACGCGGGCCGTTGCCGGCCGGCTCCGTCTCGCGAACGAGACCCGCCCGCAGGAGCGACTGCAACGCCTGGGAGACGGTCGGCTTCGAGATGCCGACGCGCCGCGAGATCTCGGCCCGCGACACGGGCGCGTAGCTGCGGATCGCGTCGAGCACGGTGCGCTCGTTCAGATCCTTGAGCAGCGGCGGGGTCGCTCTCGTCGGCATTGGGTAAATGACCTTAACGCAAAAGGCCGCCAATGTCGCTTGACAGACCCGTGCCCGCGGTCGTAATCTCGCGTCTGGTTCGGAACGTTAACCAGATTCGCGCACCCGTAGGAGGGTCCGATGAGGAGACGCACGATTGCGGCGGTCCTGCTCGCGGTCGGAACGATGATCGCGGCCGCCGCCGCCACCGCGGGGAGCGCGCACCGTTCCTCGCCGACGAAGCTCACGATCTGGGTCGGGTGGAGTGCCGGGCACGAGCTGACCAGCTTCAAGCAGCTGATCGACGAGTACAACCGGAACCACCACGACGTCTCGGTCAAGGTCGTGGGCGGCATCGACGACAACAAGATCGTCGCGGCGATCCGGTCGGGAACCGCACCCGACGTCGTCAGCTCGTTCAACTCGTACAACGTCGGGAACTACTGCGGGTCGGGCGGGTGGATCGATCTTGCGCCGCTGCTGAAGAAGGATCACATCGCGGCAACGACGTTCCCGTCGGCGACCTGGTACTACACGGGCTACGGCGGCAAGCACTGTGCGCTGCCGCTGCTCGCCGACGTCTACGGGCTCTACTACAACAAGAAGCTGTTCAAGGCGGCGGGCATCACGCGGCCACCGCGGACGATCTCGGAGCTCACCGCCGATGCGAAGAAGCTGACCGTCCGCGACGGGAGCGGCAACATCAAGGTCGCCGGCTTCGACCCCGTGATCGGCTTCTACGAGAACACGCCCGAGCGGTGGATCCAGGCCTTCGGCGGCAAGTGGATCGACTCCAAGGGGCACTCGCTGATCGGCGGCAACGCCGCGTGGGCGAAGTGGGCGAAGTGGCAGAGGAGTCTCGTCGACTGGTACGGGTACTCGAAGCTCGTGCGCTTCCAGGCCCAGCCGATCGACGAGTTCACACCGTCGCAGGCGTTCGAGACGGGCAAGCTCGCGATGAACTTCGACGGCGAATGGCGCGTCGCGTTCATTCAGCACGAGCATCCCGACCTCGACTACGGCACCGCTCCGATGCCCGTCGACGACGCGCATCCCGAGCTCTACGGCTCCGGCTACATCAACGGGACGATCATCGGGATCCCGCGGGGCGTGAAGCACCTCGACCAGTCATGGGCGCTCGTCAAGTACCTGACGACGAACAACCACTTCCTCGCGCAGTTCTCGAACCTGATCCGGAACGTGCCGACGACGAAGGCGTCGCTGCACTCGTCGGAGATCAAGCCCGACAAGCACTTCGCGACGTTCCTGCAGGTCTTCGCGAACCCGAAGTCGGGCACGTCGCCGATCATGGCGTCGGGTCAGGCGTACACGAACTCCGTGCAGGACTTCTTCGAGCAATGGCAGGCGGGCAAGGTCAAGAACCTGACGTCGGGGCTCAAGAAGCTCGCGTCGCAGCTCGATGCGCAGGTCGCGCAGGCGGGCGGCGGCGGCGGGGTGCCGTGAGCCAGATCGCGAACGCGGCCGGGGCGACTGTCCCGGCCGCGGCTCTACGGGTGCGGGCTCGCCGGCGTGCCGACTGGCGCCGCCGGCGGCTCGTGCTGCTCCTGATGAGCCCGTGGATCGTCGGGTTCACGGTGTTCTTCGCCTACCCGCTGGTCATGAGCGCGTACCTGTCGTTCAACCACTACGACCTCCTCGCGCCCCCGCGCTGGGTCGGCTGGGCGAACTACCACTACCTGTTCCACGTCGACCCACTGGTCGGGGAGGCGATACGCAACACCGTGATCTGGATGGTGCTCATCGCCGTCCCGTGCCAAGTGTTGTTCGCGTTCGGGATCGCCCTGCTCGTCGCCCGTGCGAAGAGCGGCGCGGGCTTCTTCCGCACCGTCTTCTACCTGCCCGCGCTCGCGCCTCCGGTGGCGGCGACGTTGGGCTTCGTCTACATCCTCAATCCCGCCACGGGGCCGGTGAACACAGCGCTCTCGCACGTCGGCATCAACGGGCCGCTCTGGTTCAACTCACCGCACTGGGCGAAGCCTTCCCTGATCGTCCTCTCGCTCTGGGGGATCGGCAACACGATGGTGATCTTCCTCGCGGCGGTGCTCGACGTGCCCCAGCACCTCTACGAGTCGGCGCAGCTCGACGGAGCCGGGCCGTTCCAGCGACTGCGCTGGGTGACGCTCCCGTCGGTCAGCCCGGTGATTCTCTTTGCGGTCGTCCTCGGCGTTATCCAGGGGCTGCAGTACTTCACGCAGGCGTTCGTGGCGGCGAGCATCGCGTCGGGTCAGGCCTCGCAGGCCGGCGACACCTTCCAGGGGCTCGGCTACCCCAACCACTCGACGCTCTTCTATCCCGTGCTGCTCTACCAGCACGGCTTCACCGACTTTCAGATGGGCTACGCGTCCGCGATGGCGATGCTGCTGCTCGTCGTCTCGTTCGCCGTCACGCTCGTGATCGTCCTCAACTCGCGGAAGTGGGTGCACCAGGCGGTGCCGCGATGACGGCTTCCGCGGTCCCCGGGACCCTCGTGCGGCGGCGGCCGCCCGCCGCGGTCCGCCGCAAGCGGTTCCTTGTCGCGGTTGCGCAGCACAGCGTGCTGATCGCAGCCGCGATCGCGTTTCTCGCGCCGTTCGTGTTCATCGTCCTGACGTCGCTGATGACCACGGACCAGGCGCTGTCCGCGAATCTCTGGCCGCACCCCTTCCGCCTGCAGAACTTCGCGGACGTCTTCACCAAGGCGCCGCTCTGGCGCTGGACGCTCAACACGATGCTCTATTCGGTGCTCGCGACGATCGGTGTGCTCGTCTCGTCGGTCCCCGTCGCCTACGCGCTCGCGCGGCTGCGCTGGCGGGGACGCGAGGTCGCCTTCATGATCGTGCTGATCGCGCTCATGCTGCCGCCGCAGGTGACGGTCGTGCCGCTCTACGTGATGTGGGCGAAGCTGCACCTGATCGGCACGCTCTGGCCGCTGATCATCCCCAACTGGCTCGGCGACGCCTTCTCGATCTTCCTGCTGCGCCAGTTCTTCCTCACGATCCCAGAGGAGTACCTCGACGCCGCGCGCGTCGACGGCTGCGGCGAGCTCCGCATCCTCTTCACGGTCGTGACGCGGCTCGCGAAGCCTGCCCTCGCCGCCGTCGCGCTCTTCTCGTTCCTCTACACGTTCAACGACTTCTTCCTGCCGCTGCTCTACGTGGGTGAGAACTCCCATAACTGGGTGCTGTCGGTCGGGCTCGCGCAGTTCCGGTCGCTCCACCAGGTGCAGTGGAACCTCACCATGGCGGCGACCGTGCTCGTGATGGCGCCGGTGGTCGTCCTCTTCTTCCTCGCGCAGCGCGCCTTCGTCGAGGGCGTCACCCTCACCGGAGTCAAGGGTTAATGCCCCTCCCGGCAATGTCCTCCAGGCTCCTGGCGCGCGAGCACGCTGCGCGCTGGGGCGTCCTCAGTCGCGCCGATAGTTCTACTATCGGCGCTCCCTGCGTCCTTCCATCGCTTGGTGCTCACGCCCCAGGAGCGTGGCAACATCACCGGGAGGGGCATTGAAGATCGCCGTCGTCGGCGGCGGCTCGACCTACACGCCGGAGCTCGTCTCGGGGCTGACGCGGCTCGACGTCTCCGAGCTCATGTTGCAGGACATCGACGCCGAGCGGCGCGAGGTGGTCGGCGGCCTAGCGCGGCGGAATGCGGATCGGGCTCGCCGAGGGAACGCCGAGCGACGACGGCGTCGTCGCGCACGTCGACGTCGACGACGTGAAGGCGGAGGCGGAGCGGCTGCGCCGGGAGGGCGTGAACGTCGGCGTCGTCGTCGAGATTCCCCAGGGCGTGATGCGGC
>JBKPRG010000111.1:0-9829 GCA_046765815.1 Actinomycetota bacterium | reverse complement strand
GAGCAGCACAGCGGCCGCGGCCTGGGCGGCACGCCTGACCCGCCCGCGCGCCACCTGCGCCGCGACCGGGATCAGCGTCAGCGCCGCGAGCGGTGCCAGCAGCGGGCCGACGGTGAGCAGGAGCCCGGCTCTCGCGTCGCGCCAGTTCAGCGCCGCCCACGTCGTCGCGAGGACGGCGTAGACGACCGCGAGGCCGAGCGAGATGTTCGCGAGCGGAAAAAACCCCACCGTGAGCGCAAAGGCGAGCCCGGCACGCGGGGCGGCGAATCCGAGCGCGGCTCCCGCGGCTGCAAGCCCTGCGGGCCAGTGGGCGGGGTAAAAGGGCAAGGTCGACGAGACCCAGCCGGCGGCGGTGCCCGCCAGGGCGCTGGGCAGAAGCCGGTCGAGCGCGAGTTGTGTCTTGGTGCGGGGAGGCGCGGCCGGCTTCGAGCCCTTTGTGCGGCGCCGCTTGGGCAGCGAGCGCAGCTCGTCGGCGAGCCGGGCCGCAGACGGCCGCCGCTGCGGGCTCGTGACCAGCGCGCTGCCGACGGTCTCGAGCACGTGCTTCGGCAGGTCGGGCCGGAGCGACTCGAGCTGCGGCGCGCCCTGCTGGATGCGCCGAGAAGTCTCCGTCAGGTCGCCGCCCCAGAAGGGGTGCTCGCCCGCAAGTGCCTCCCAGAGCAGGACGCCGACCGCCCAGATGTCGGCCGCGGGTGTCGCCACCTGGCCGTGGAGCCGCTCGGGCGAGATGTAGGCGAGCGTGCCGGGGATGTCTCCGAGCCCCGTCAGCGTGTCGAACTCGGCCATCTGCGCCAGGCCGAAGTCGAGCAGCCGCACGTCGACCTCGCCCGACTCCGCGAGGAGAACGTTGGAGGGTTTGACGTCGCGGTGGACGATTCCGCGACCGTGGGCGTGGGCGAGCGCCTCGGCGATCTGGGCGCCAACCTCGAGCGCCCCGCGGTCGTCGAGCTCGCCGCTGCGCAGCGCCTCGCGCAGCGTGCGGCCGGGGATGTACTCGTAGGCGATGTAGACGTGCGAGTTGTCGTGGGCCAGGGCGATGATCCGCTGGCAGCGGCTATGGCGGAGCGAGGCCGCCGCACGGGCCTCGCGCTCCGCTCGATGTGCCGCCTTGCCCTCGCGCGGGACGATCTTCAGCGCGACGTCGAGCCCGCTCCGTTCGTCGCGCGCCAGCCACACGTGACCCATGCCTCCCGAGCCGAGTGGGCGGATGGGGCGGTACCGACCGAGGAAGAGGTCGTGCGCGAGCGCCGGCGAGGACACTCTCGGGAGTTACTGCCTGAAACCCGCAAACCCTTCTCCGACCGGCCATCCCGGTACCCTCCGGCCCTGGATGGACCCGCGCGACGACGACATCCACTTCGATTTCTTCGAAGACGAGCAGGCCACCACCGAGTCCCAACCTTCCCGGCGCCTCCCACGCCGAGGCGGGCGTGGCACCGGCATGCGCCGTCCGACGGTCGGCCCGCCGCACGGGATGACGCCGCTGGTGCGGCTGCTTGCCCTGCTGGCGATCGTCGTCGCTCTGCTCGTGATCTTCGGGCTCCTGATCCAGGGGTGCGCGTCGACCTCGAAGCACGATGCCGCCAAGCACTACATCGACAAGGTGGGCACGATCGCGCGCAGCTCCCAAGACGACGGCACCGCCGTCGCCAACGACCTGATCACGCCGGGTGCGAAGGCCTCCGATTTGGCGACGAAGCTCAGCCAGGTCGCGCAGCAGGAACGTTCGAACGTCTCGGACGCCGAGCATCTCACGCCGCCCGGGCCGTACCGCGACGACCACCGGCATCTGATCGACGCGCTGCAGCTGCGCGTGAGCGGCGTGCAGGGGCTCGCCGACACGTTCGCCAGCAACCCCAAGTCGAAGACGACGGGCGAGGCGACGATCCTCTCGGAGCAGGCGGACAGGCTGCTCGCAAGCGACGTGCTGTGGGACGACCTCTACAAGGGCCCGCTGACCGCCGAGCTGCAGAAGGAAGGGATCAGCGGTGTCACCGTGCCCGACTCGAAGTTCGTCGCGAACCGCGACCTGACGAGTGAGCGGTCGATGTCGCTCCTCCTCACGCGTCTGCGTGGAACGTCGACGGGTGGCACGCCAACCGGCCTCCACGGGACGAACATCGTCGACGTGAAGACCCTGCCGGGTGGCCAGACGCTGTCGGAGTCGACGACGAACACCGTCGTCGCCACCACCGGGCTCTCGTTCGTCGTCGCGATCCACGACGGCGGCGACTCGCAGGAGGTCGGGATCAAGGTGACCGTGACGATCCAGAAGCCGCAGGGCGCGATCGTCAAGACGAAGACGCTCGCCCTCATCAACCCGGGTCAGACGAAGACGGTCACGATCGGCGACCTCGGGCAGGTGCCGTTCGCGCAGAAGACGTCGGTCAACATCGACGTCGCGCCGGTCTCGGGCGAGCACGACACGACGAACAACAAGGCGACCTACCCGGTCATCTTCTCCCTCGGCTGAGCTAGCCTCGCCGGGTGCACGTCTCGGCAGGAGTTGCGCTGGGTGTTGCGATCGCGGGCGTCGCGGTCGGGCTTGCGTCGATCGGGCTCGCTTGGTGGGCCTGGGTCAAGGTACGGCGCGTCCGCGAAGCGCAACGGGCGCTGATCGGCGGTGGCCGGAAGGATCTCGTCGAGTTCGCGGTCTCTCTGCAGGCGCGCATCGACGACCTGCACCGTGCCGTCGACGAGATCGCCGCGGGGCTGGCGCGGGTCGACCGCCGTATCGACGCGACCGTCGCCAACACCGCGATCGTGCGCTACGACGCGTACGAGGACACGGGCGGTCATCAGTCCGCGTCGCTCGCGATGCTCGACTCGGGCCGAACGGGCCTGGTCGTGACGGCCATCCAGGGCCGCGACTACGCGCGCATCTACATGAAGGAGCTCGAGCGGGGTCGGGCGTCGGTGGCTCTCTCCCCTGAGGAGCAGGAGGCCGTCGAGCGCGCCATGGGCCGCTAGCCGGTGTCAGGCTGCGTCTCGCAAAGTGTCAGACCCTTTCAAAAGTGTCTGACACCGCTGGTAACACCGCTACTCTTCGCCCAGGGTGCAGCAGGTTCTCGTTCTCAATGCGAGTTACGAGCCGCTCAATGTGTGCTCGCTGCGCCGCGCGCACGTCCTCGTCTTCAAAGGGAAGGCGGAAGTCGTCGAGGAGCTGGACAAGCCACTCCGCTCCGCGACTGACACCTATCGATGGCCCCACGTCATCCGGCTCGTGCACTACGTGCGCGTGCCCCGGATGGTGCAGCGGAAGATCTCCCGCCGCGCCCTGTTTGCCCGTGACGGTTGGCGCTGCGTCTACTGCGGCTCGGCCGGCGGCCGCCTGACGCTCGACCACGTGATCCCGCGCTCGCGCGGGGGCGACTCGACCTGGGAGAACGTCGTCACCTCGTGCGCGCCGTGCAACCTGCGCAAGGGCAACCGGCTCCCGCATGAGGTGGAGATGCAGCCGCACATCCGCCCGCGCCCTCCGGCCCCGGTCCTCTTCATCCGCCTGGCGACGCCGAAGATCCCGGATCGCTGGGAGCAGTACCTGGCGCCGTACGCGACCAACACAGCCGCCGCCGCGGCGTAACTGCTTGCATGCACTCGGCTTCGAATCGCCGGTAGGCGGCTCGCACCGCGAAAGAGGCGCGGCCGCCGTGGGGCGGCCGCGCCGTTCGAGCAGACGACGTCGTTACGACGACGCGATGCAGTAGACGTACACCGTGCCCGAGAGCGATGCTCCCGAGGACTGGCGGATCGTCCACGACGTGTTTCCGGCCGGGTCGCCCGTCGAGGACGAGCGGTACGACGCCGTGACGGAACCCTGGATGTCAAAGCCGCCACTGAGGGCGAAATCGCCGGCAGGACAACTCACGGTGAACTGCTTGTCGCCGGACACCGCGCCGCCTGCGACCGTGATGATGGTCGAGCCGTCCAGCCCGGCGGGCCCGGCAGGACCGGTTGCGCCGGTCGCGCCCGTGTCGCCCTTCGGGCCGGCCGGGCCCTGAGCACCTGTGGCACCGGTGGCACCGGTGTCGCCCTTCGGCCCCTGCGCGCCATCAGCACCCGCAGAACCCTGAGCGCCGGTCGCGCCGGTCGCGCCGGTCGCGCCGGTCGCGCCCGTCTCACCCTTCGGGCCGGCAGGTCCGACATCGCCCTGCTCCCCCTGTGCCCCGTCGGCACCAGCAGGCCCGACCTCGCCCTGTTCGCCCTGTGCCCCCACGGCACCGGCAGTCCCCTGAGCACCGGTCGCGCCGGTGTCACCCTTCGCGCCGGCAGGACCAGCAGGCCCCTGCGGGCCGATCGGACCGGCCACACCCTGAGGGCCGGCGCCGCCCTGCACGGGGACGCCGAAGCGCCGGTTCTCGTTCGCATTGCACTTCTGGGTGATCCCGATTGAACGCACGATTCCCGCCCGCGGCACCGTGACCGTCTGTCCGTAGATGTTCTTCAACCGCAGCGGCGAGACCGTCGTCTTCCCGATGCAGAACGGACCTGCCAGCCGGCGGCCCTGGTCGTTCGACTGCGCCCCTGCCACCCCGACCGAAGTCAGAAGCGCGGCCAGGGCGAGCACGATCAGCTTGCGCATTTTGATTCCATCCTCCTCCTCGCCGCGTCCCATCCCGGGTGACGCACGGTGCGAGTTCGTCGTTGTTGGCCTCATCGTCAGACGGCCGGGCCTGCCGAGCGCCGGACGGAAGTCCAGTCGGAGGGACCACTTGGTCGTGCCTCCGTTGCGGGGTGTCCGATGCGGGAACGAAGCTGTCAAGCGAGGCGGGCGGATGCCGATGCCTCTTCGAGATGGCCCCCCGATTCACCCATTGCGCACTGCCGGCTCTTCTCGCGGCAATCGTTCTCGTCCGCGGCGGCGTTCCCGCGTCAGCCGTCCAGGGAGGCGGACAACCCGGTCCCCTTGACGTGGCCAACCCGGACAGCGCCTATTGGTACTCCTGCCCGACGGGTCTCTTGCAGACGGGCAGCGCCGATGCGCTGGCGAACGGACGCTACTGCGCGTTCTGGCTGCTGAGGAGCTTCCCGCTCGGCGGTGTCACGGCATCCGAGCTGAACGCGACCGCTGTCCCCGGGCTCGACGTGCTGCCCGTGTGGCAGCGCAGCCGCGGCGCCGGGGTGACCGTGGCGGTCGTTGACACGGGTGTCGACCGCGGGAGCGCCGACCTTGCGCCCAATCTTCTACCCGGCAGGAACACCTACGCTCGCAACGACGACACCTCCGACGTCGCCGGCCACGGCACGGTGATCGCCTCCGTCATCGCGGCGCCCGCAGGAAACGGAGGCTACGTCGGAATCGCTCCCCAGGCGAAGGTGCTGCCGGTGAAGGTGATGGGCGGGTCATCCGGCCGAGACTGGTCCGACCGCGCCGTGGTCCGCGGCATCGAGTACGCGCTGGGCGAGGGCGCGAAGGTCATCAACCTCTCGATCGGCGGCCTCAACACTCCGATTGCGGGAATCGAGAAGACGCTCGCCGACGCCCAGCGTGCAGGAGCGCTCGTTGTGATCGCCGCCGGGAACGACGGCGTCGACCTCGACAATCCGCGCTACACCGAAAGCCCCAATGGGTACGGGCTCTCGAACAGCCTGACCGTTGCCAACTTCACCACACGAAACACGCTTGCCACTGACTCGAACTACGGCGCGCGGCATGTTCAGATCGCCTCGCTCGGCACCGTTCTGTGGGGTGACTATCCAGGCAGCACGACGGGTGGATACCTCGGCGGCTCGTCGGCGGCAGCAGCGGCGACGTCTGGGGTCGCGGCGCTCCTCTTTGCCGCCGACCCGTCAGCGACCGCCGGAGAGGTTCGAAGAGCGATCATCGTCGGCGCGAACACCGACGTCCAGCCGTTGCGAGGCAAGGTTGAGGCGAACGGGCTCCTGTCCGCCACAGGAGCGCTGGCGGCGCTCTCGCGCCCGGATACGACCCCGCCCTCCGCGTTCCGAGCAGCCGGTCCGGGGTTCACGTTCCGGTCGCGCGGTGCCGCGCCTGTCAGGTTCGCGTGGGAGCCGTCGACGGATACGGAGCTCGAGGGCTACATGCTCAACGTTGACGGGCACACGACGGTCCTGCCTCAAGACGCAACCGACTTCCGCACGGTGCTTCGTCCCGGGCCGCATCGCTGGCGGCTGTCCGCGTACGACCTCTCGGGCAACTACACGGCCGCGACAGCGCCGGCTCGCCGCTAGCGTGTAAATCGTCAAGTCGGAAGACGGTCAGGTGACCGGCATCAACGTCTGGGCGACGCCGCGCGCGCGATCGCCGGCTTCTATCTCAAGCGAGTTGCGCGGATCGTCGAGAAAGACGGCGAGCCGGCCAACAAGCCGAAGCGGCACGGCGAGGCGCTTGCGTTCTACCTCCGCCAGTAGGACTGGGCGCTAACTGCGCTCCACCGGCAGCTCCGGATGCTGCTCCCACTCCGACCAGGAGCCCGGATAGAGCCGCCCTTCGCGTCCCGCGAGGTGTGCGCGCAGCAGCACGACGCACGACGTGACGCCCGAGCCGCAGTAGGCGACGAGCTCCCCGTCCGGAATGTCGCCGACGGGCTCGTTCCACGGCGCGTTGACCGCGCCCGGAATCCGGCCCGGGACACGGTCGACGGGATTCGGTTCACCCCGCCACCGCGCCGGCACGCGCGTGTCGACCACGACGAGGTCGCGGTACCGGTCCGCCAGCTCGTCGAGCGAGATCGTGTCGTCGTCGCGAGCACGCGGCGCGAACGACGTCGGCCCGACGGTCTCCTCGCCGTCCCGTAGCGGTCCCAGCCACCCGTCGAGCGTGAACACGGCGCAGTCGTCGTGGCCGAAGTGCCGCAGCAGCCACCAAAGGCGCTCGGCGCCGCCCATCGCGCCGTAGGCGACCACGAACACGCCGTGCTCGATCCCGCAGCGCGATGCCGCGGCCGCGAACTGCTCCGTCGTCGGCAGCGGGTGCCGCCCGCCGGCGCCGGGCGGCGACGCCAGGTCCTGCTCGACGTCCATGAAGACGGCGCCGGGGACGTGCCCGTCGAGATAGACGCGTCGGCCCCAGTCCGGGTCGTCCAGCGCCCAGCGGCAGTCGACGAACCGATAGCGCACGTGTGACAGCAAACCAGGTCGGCGGCGTATGGAAGGTATGAGACGACTTTTGCTCTTTCTCCTCGCCGCCGCGACGATCGTCGGCGTCGCGGCCTTCGCCGGCGTCGCCCGACCGCAGGCCGCCCACGGCGACGTCACCACGCCGGCCGACAACAACGTCACGGTCAACGGTCACGGCACCGTCACCGTCGTGCCCGACGAGGCGACCGTGTCCGCCGGCGTCCGCACCGACGCCGCGACGGCAGCCGCGGCCCTCGCCCAGAACGCTCAGATTGCCAACGCGGTCGTCGACGCGTTGAAGAACGCGGGCGGCAAGGACCTGCAGACCCAGCAGGTCTCGCTCTACCCGCAGACGGACGAGCAGGGCAAGGTGACGGGCTACGTCGCGCAGAACACGATCTCCGCGAAGGCCAAGATCCCGGACGCGGGCGGCCTCGTCGACGCCGCGGTCGGTGCGGGCGCGAACACCGTCGACGGCCCGACCCTCAGCATCTCCGATCAGGACGCGCTCTACCGGCAGGCGCTCAAGAAGGCGGTCGAGGACGCGCGTACACGGGCGCAGGCGATCGCCGATGCGGGCAGCTTCGCGCTCGGTCAGGTCACGAGCGTGAGCGAGCAGAGCACCGCCACGCCGCCGATCATGTACGACCGCGCAGCGGCGCTCTCCGCAAAGGCAGCCCCGACGCCCATCGAGCCGGGCAAGCAGGACGTGACTGCCGACGTGACCGTGTCGTTCGCCATCCGTTAGGCAAGCCGCAGGGTCAATCTCAAGGGCCGCTCGCAACGCGCGCACACGCTGCGGGCGGCTCCCTTCCGTTCAGCGATGTGCACCGGCAACGGCCTCTCGCAGGTGCACCACAGTGGTGTCGGTTCGTTCAACGCATCGGCCATGGCACGGCCGTCCTTTCTGGACAGAGGCTTGATCCCGCGAGAGCTAGTAGCTAGGCGGCGACGGCGGGAAGAACGAAAGCGCCGGCTAGCAGGCGTTGCGGAGCGAGACGAAGATCGCCTGGAGGCGGTAGTGCATCAGCTTCGTCTCGACGGAACGCATCTGCTTCCGAGGCTAGCAGAGGCGGAGGCGCCGGCAGACCGGCGCCTCCGCAGTAGCTCTCAGGCAGGCTCCCCCGCGGTCTCGATGTGCGCCTTGGCCGCCGCCGCGACGTGCGCGGGCTTGTGCCGATGCGCGCCGAGGTGGGCGTGCGACTCGGTGCCGTAGCCGCCCGGGACCGGGATGTAGAACTCGGGGTAGCCCCACATGCCGTGCTCGTGCACGTCGAGGCCGACCGACTCGACCTCCGACTCGACACGGATCCCCCACAGCTTGTGCATCGCGAACAGCGCGCCGAACGACGTGCTGAACGTGAACGCGCCGACGGCGACGATGCCGAGCAGCTGGATGCCGACCTGGTGGAACGAGCCCGTGTAGACGAGGCCGCCCTTGCCGGTCGCGAGCTTGTCGGCCAGCGACGGCACCGCGAAGATCCCGGTCGCGAGCGTGCCCCACACGCCGGACATGCCGTGCACGGCGACCGCGCCGATCGGGTCGTCGATGCCGATCCCCTCGACGAAGATGACGCCGAACACCGCGATGAAGCCGGAGCCGACGCCGATCAGGATCGCAGCCCACGGCGCGACGAAGCCTGACGCGGCGGTGATCGCGACGAGCGCGCCGAGCGCCCCGTTCAGCATCATCGAGATGTCGGGCTTGCCGAGCTTCACCCACGCAACGCACATGCCGGTGACTGCTCCCGCCGCTGCCGCGAGGTTCGTCGTCGTCGCGACGTAGGCGAAGAAGCCGACGCCGCCGAAGTCGACCGACAGCGTCGATCCCGGGTTGAACCCGAACCAGCCGAACCAGAGGATCAGCGTGCCGAGGACGGCGTACGGGATGTTGTGGCCGGGAATCGGGTTGGCCCGGCCGTCGGTGCCGAACTTGCCGATGCGCGGGCCGAGAATCAGCGCCCCGGCGAGCGCCGCCAGCGCACCTTGGTAGTGAACGACCGTCGAGCCGGCGAAGTCCTGCATGCCGTGCTTGAACAGCCAGCCGTGCGGGCTCCAGATCCAGTGCGAGACGATCGAGTACGTGATCGTGAACCAGATCCCGAAGACGAAGTAGACCCAGAGCTTGGCCCGCTCCGCCATCGCGCCCCAGACGATCGCGAGCGAGACGCCGGCGAAGACGACCTCGAAGAGGTAGCCGGCCGCGCCGGGGATCTCCGCAAACCAGTCGAACGGCGCCTTGCCGACCGCGGTCAGCTGGTCGACTGACGGGAAGAAGCCCGCGGTGCCGAACAGCGCGTTGCCGTCGCCGAAGGCGATGCCGAAGCCGACCGCCCAGTAGACGATCGAGCAGAGCCCGAAGATGAGCACGTTCTTGCCGGCGATGTGGCCGGCGTTCTTCATCCGCGTCAGCCCGGCCTCGAGGAACGCGAACCCGGCCTGCATGAACATCACCAACACCGCGGTGATGACGACCCAGATCGTCGACGCCGCGACGAGAAGATCGTGCTTAGACACTCGTCTCCACCTCCTCGAGGCTTGCTCCCGTGCGGTTGTGCTTCACGTTCGACACCGGGCTCGCCCAGCAGAGGCCGTCGCCCGATTCGTTGCCTGAGTGCGCCGCGTCCACGATCGCGCCGATCACGTCGCCGACGATGTGGTCGGGGACGATGAAGACGAGCTGCGCCTTGGGCAGGAACCGCGACTCGAAGATGCGGCCGCGGTACTCGTGCGTGACGCCGCGCTCGCG
>JBKPRG010000110.1:0-8017 GCA_046765815.1 Actinomycetota bacterium | reverse complement strand
GCGCTCGAGGACGGCACCGCTTGTCCCGGTTGCCTGACGATGCTCGAGGCGGCCGAGCACCGGGTGCACGAATGATCACGCCGGCGTCAAGGTACGAGCTCCGCGACCGGCAGGGCGACTATCGGGGCACGTTCGTCACCGACGACCGCAGCTGGCAGATCGGCGACGTCTTCACGACCGGTGATAGGCGGGTGCTCCGCATCATTGGTATTGCGGTGCCCGAGCAATCATTCGAACGACCGGCCTACGCGGGCGGCTGGATCGTCGAGCCGGTCGAAGGGACGCCTTGACGTAGCCGCCGCCGGTTTCACTCCGCAAGCCGAGATCGCTCGCCTCGAAGCAGAGTCACCCGGAAGCAAGTACGGTGGCTGCTACCGAAGATCGGAGAATCTTGGCGACGAAGAAACAGAAGGCGCGCGCGGACGCGGCGGGCAAACCGCTGCCGGGCAAGCCGAAGCCGAAGAAGAAGACTTCACGCGGCAAGTAGCGCTGGCGCCGGCTCGCGCGGACTTGCGCATCGGCGTACTCGCACCGATCGCGTGGAGGGTGCCGCCGCGCCACTACGGTCCGTGGGAGCAGTTCGCCTCGCTCCTGACAGAGGGGCTCGTCGCTCGCGGGTTCGACGTGACCCTGTTCGCAACCGCCGACTCGATCACCCGCGCTCGCCTCGTCGGGACGGTGCCGACCGGCTACGCCGAGGATACGACGGTGGACGCGAAGGTCTGGGAGGCGCTGCACATCGCGGCTGCATTCGAACGAGCCGACGAGTTCGACCTGATCCACAACGGCTTCGATTTCCTACCGTTGAGCTTCAGCCGCCTCGTGAACACACCGGTCGTGACGACGATTCACGGCTTCTCCTCGGAGCAGATCTTGCCCGTCTACGAGCGCTACAACGACATCGCCCACTACGTCGCAATCAGCGATGCCGACCGGCACGACCGGCTCGCCTACACGGCGACGATTCACCACGGGATCGATGTCGGCGAGTTCGATCTGGGCGCCGGTGACGGTGCGTACCTCTTGTTCTTCGGGAGGATTCACCCCGACAAGGGAACCGCGCTCGCGATGGACGTCGCTGAGAGGGTCGGCATCCCGTTGCTGATCGCCGGGATCATCCAGGACCGCGACTACTTCGAGCGACTCGTGGAGCCGCGACTGGACGGCGTGCGTCTGAGCTATGTCGGCCCGGTCGGCCGCGACCGCCGTGCCGCGGTGCTCGGCGGTGCAACGGCGCTTCTTCATCTGATCGACTTCGATGAGCCATTCGGCTTCAGCGTCGTCGAGGCGATGGCGTGCGGCACGCCGGTGATCGCTCGGCGCCGCGGCTCGATGGGGGAGATCATCCGGGAGGCCGAGAACGGTTTCCTCGTGGATACCGTCGACGAGGCGGTTGCAGCCGTGCCCGCATTGAAGACGCTGAACCGCAGAGCCGTGCGGGCGTCGGTCGAGAGACGCTTCGACGTCGAGCGAATGGTCGACGATTACGTCGCGCTGTACCGCGAGGTCGTGCGAGCGGGCGAATGAGTCAGTCCTGACAGCCGCGTCCGGCAGCGATCGGTTCCGACTCGGGGTCAACTATTGGCCGGCGCGGACGGCGATGAGCTGGTGGTCGCAGTTCGATCCGGACGAGGTGGCGAGCGACTTTGCCCGGATTGCGGCTTGCGGTCTCGACTCCGTGCGAGTGTTCCTGACCTGGGAGGACTTCCAGCCGGCCGCGAACCGCGTCGATCGAACGATGCTCGACCGGCTCGTGACCGTTGCGGATCTCGCCGGAGAGTCGGGGCTCTCGCTGATCCCCACCCTCTTCACCGGTCACATGAGCGGCGTGAACTGGATTCCCGGCTGGGCGCTCGGGGGGTCGAGTGGCGACGTTCGCTTTCGCGTTGTCGCGGGTGGTCGGGTTGAGGACACCGGGCTACGGAACTGGTTCACCGACTCCAGCGTCGGCGACGCGCAGGCATTCCTCGCGGCGGAGACCGTCGCGGCCCTTCGCGGCCATGAGGCGCTCTGGGCGTGGGACCTCGGGAACGAGAACTCGAACTGTGTGATCCCGCCGACGACAGTATCCGCGGAGAAGTGGCTCGCGCGAACTGCGGCGGCGATTCGCGGTGCGGACGATCGCGCGCTCGTCACCATCGGGCTCCACATGGAGGATCTCGAAGACGATCGTCGGCTCGGTCCGCACGAGGCCGCAGGCTCGTGCGATTTCCTGTCGATGCACGGTTATCCCATCTATGCGTCCTGGGCCGACGGTCCACTCGACGAGCAGCTCCTGCCGTTCCTCGCCCGCACGACCCGCTGGCTGGGAAGCGGGCAAGACGTGCTGTTTAGCGAGTTCGGGCTTCCTACCGGTCGCGAGGGGCGGTCGAGCCGAGACCCTCGCCTGGTCGACGAGGACGCGGCCGCGGTGTATACAGCGTCGGCTCTCGAGGCGCTGCGCGACGCGGGCTGTCTCGGCGCGATGCTCTGGTGCTATTCCGACTACCAGCGCGCGCGGTGGTCGAGCCCGCCGTTGGATATCGCCCACCACGAGCGCTCCTTCGGCCTCTGGCGTGCCGACGGCTCGCCGAAACCGGCGGTCGCCGCAGTCACGGCCTTCGCCGGAGCTCCACGTTGCGACGCGGATGGCGACGACAGCTGGATCGACATCGGCCCTGACGACTTCTGGCTCGACCCGGGCCGGCAACTATCTCGGCTCTACGACCGCTACCGGGCGCGCTAAGACGCTGTGGCCGGTGCGGCGAGCACCGCGTCGACAAGGTCTGCGAGGCGCGAAGTGGCGAGGCAGATCGAGCTATCCGCGGCCCCGTAGTACAGCCGAACCTCGTCGGTCGCTTGGTCATGGAGGAGCCCACACGGGAACACGACGTTGGGCACGTCACCGGTTCGTTCGTACGGCTCGAGCGGGGCAAGGATCCAGGTGGGCAGTCGACGAAGGACCTGAGTCGGCTCGTCGAGATCGAGCAGGACGAGGCCGACCCGGTAGATGTCGCCGGCGATCGTCTCCTTGACGCCGTGGTAGATCAGCAGCCACCCCTGTTCCGTGTGGACCGGGGGCGGGCCGATGCCGATTCGCAGCGAGTCCCACCACGCGCCGGCGCGCGGTTGGAGCACCTGCTCGGGTGCGCTCCAGCTGAGCAGATCGCTCGACCGGGAGAGAAGGATCTCGCCGTGCCCTCCGCCGTATTGCGTTTTCGGGCGATGGAGGAGGACCCAACGCCCGTCGATCCGATGCGGGAGGAGCGCGGCATTCTTGTCCTCGGGGTGCCGCACGACGCCGTAGCGCTCCACCGTGGTGAAGTCCTCGGTCGTGGCGAGGAAGACAGCCGGGCCGGCCGGGCCGTACGCCGTGCACGTGATCACCCAGCGCTCGAGCTCGTCCACCCAGACGACTCGAGCGTCCTCGAATCCCCACTGCTCGCTCGCCGTCTCTTCGTCCGGTGCGAGCAGCGGCTCGGAATCGACCGTCCACGCGTCGATGCCGTTGGGCGAGCGCGCGACGGACAGGTGTGAGATCCCTCTCCGGTCCTCGACGCGCGCGAGAAGCACAGTTTCACCTGCGACCTCGGCGGCGGCCGGATTGAAGACACCGTTCACCGGATACGGCCAGTCGGCGGCAGTCAGGATCGGGTTGTTCGGGTGGCGCTCGAACAGCTCTCGCGTGCTCATGCGAGCACGGGTTCGGGTATCAGCTCGTCGGCGCCGGCGCGAACGCCGGCTGCGTCCAGACGGAGCGCGGCCTGATGGAAGGCGAGTGTCGATTCGGCACCTTCGTTGTCGTTCACCGATTCGCTCCCCAGCCCGTCGCTGCAGCCGCCGGTTGCGAAGTCGTAGAGGGGCTTACGCAGCCGATTGCTGCCGAGGAACCACTCGAAGGCCTTGATCGCACGGCGCCCATGCTCGGCCCTGTGCGTCAGGGCGAAGGCGGTCAACTCCGCCTCGACCAGAGCCGCGGCGTCGAGTGGCTGTTCGTCGCCGGCCCCCGGCGCGGGCTCGTGCCGGCGCCGTCCGAGGTGCCCGGGAAGCCGGAGCTCGTCTCCGTCGAGTCCGCACTCGTCGCCGAGCCATCTCAGTGAGTCGAGTCCGCACTCGGCGAGGTCGGCTCGACCGAGCGCGGTGGCGCCCGAGAGGAGTGCCTGCGGCAGGCGCGCGTTGTCGTAGCTGAGCGAGTCCTCGAACCAGCACCAGTCGTCGGATGCGCTGCGCTCGTGGGCGTCGCCGAGTTGCTCGACGAGACGTTCGAGCAACCTCTTCGCGGCCGGCTCGAGCCGATCGGAGTCCAGGCGTGAGAGGCCGAGCACGGTGTACGCGGCCGTTCGCAGCGGGACGTCACCCGTCAGCGAACCGACGAGCGTGTTGAGAAGGTCGCCGGCCGGCCGAACGGCGGCCGGGATCCAGGCAGTGGCGAGGATGTCGCCGAGCGCCCAGATCGATCGGCCGAGATGGTCGCCGACGTGCGGTTCGTCCAGCCAGCGACGGTCGTAACCCATGAAGTTGCGCATCCCACCACCTCCCGCGGCTGCATGGAGGAAAGCGAGTGAACGGTAGAGGCTCGCAGTCCAGATGCGCTCGTCGCCGCGCTCGGCAAGTGCGAGCGAGACGACTGCGAGTCGGGCCACATCGTCGACGCAGTAGCCGCTGTCGCGGTTGGGAATGATCCCATGGGCATGCTGCACGATGCCGACGTCGTCGACGAGCGTGAGCAGGTGGTCGGTGCGCAGGCTTGTCAGATGCAGCTCGGCGATGCCTGCGGGCCGTCGCCTCGGTGCGAGCGCGCTGGCTTCCGCCAAGACGGAAGCGGTGGCCTCCGCCACCGCGGGCCATGCGAGCGTCGAGCCGACCCGCAGCGCTTCCGCACGCGCAGCCGCGAGTCTTTCCGGGTGGTCGAGGTAGCTGCAGACCGCGTCGGCGACGGCGTTCGAGTCGGCGAACGGCACGAGGAGTCCCGCACCCGAGGCGAGCATGTCCTGCGCATACCAATAAGGCGTCGAGACGACGGCGCAACCCGCGGCCAGCGCAAACGTCAGCGCGCCGGAGGCTATCTGCTCACGGCTCGCGTACGGCGTCAGGAAGACGTCGGTCTGCGCGAGCAGGACAGAGAGCTCGTCGATGGAGAGGAACCGGTCGTCGAAGACCACGTGGGTTCCGAGGCCGAGCTCGAAGGCACGACGTTCGAGCATCAGTCGGTATCGCTCTCCTTCGCGGCGCTCGACGTCGGGATGTGTGCGCCCGGCGATCGTGTAGACGATCTCCGGGTACCGCTCGACCACCTTCGGTAGAGCGTCAATCACCGTCTCGATCCCCTTGCCCGCCGAGATGAGGCCGAACGTCGAGAGGCGGAAGCTGTCGGATGCGCGGCTCGAGCCGTGCTCGCGGGCGCGGGCCGCGCGTGCGATCAGCCGTGCCGGCGCGCCGTGCGGGACCACTCGAATCTTCTCCTCGGGGCACGTGCTCGAGGCGACGAGCAGCCGCAGCGCCGTATCGGTCATCACGATCACGAGCTCTGCCTCGCTGCACAGCTCCGTCAGTACCTCCGCCTGGTGCGGTGTGGGCTCGGAAAGGACCGTGTGCAGGGTCACGACGAGCGGCTGAGCGAGCTCCCGGGCGAAGGAGAGGACGTATTCGCCGTCAAGGCCGCCGAAGATCCCGTACTCGTGCTGGAGCAGCACGACGTCGACATCGAGCCGCCCCAGCATCCGGGCCGTTCGGACGTAGTCGCCACGAACCGGCTGCGCGATCGTCGCAAGCAGTCCGCGCCGTTGCGGGCTCGAGGGCTCGTGCACGACCGCGACGAGGTCTGCCACCTCGAGCGTATCCGTGCCCAGGAGAGCTCCTCGCAGGTCGGCCGCAAACGCACCGATCCCGCAGGCGCGAGGGGGAAACGTGGAGACGATCGCGGTCCGCACGCTCTAGGTTCCCTGGGCTGCGATCGGGTCGAGGGACTGCTCGATCCGTTTGGTCATGCCAAACCTTCGATCCGCGGCGGCTGCCGCATTGACGGAGGCGTGAGTTCCATCGGCGTGTCCGGGCTAGACAGCCACTCGGACCGCTTCACGTCTGCTCCAAGACGGACTGTAGCGGAGGTCGGTTCGTGGCGGCCGTGAGCGAGCGCATGAAGAATGCGTCGAGGCGTCGCAGTTCTCGCACGTAGCGCGCGTTGAGGCGCGGCGTCGCGTGGGCGAGCAGCGATGTGACCGTGACCCGGACGTGCGGTGATGCCTCGGCGAGCGCCTGCGCCTCGGCGATCGGGAAGTACCTGTCTTGCGGCGCGGTCGCGATCTCGACCGGAGCGTGAAGGTGCCGCGCGACGTGGATGGGCGACAAGGAGACGGCCGCCGAGCGGACGTGGACGGGCAAGGCCTCGTACAGGCGGTCGAATCGCGCGGGATCGGTATTGGCGAGCAGCTCGTACAGCCTTTCGGCGTCGGCGCCCGCCTCGCGGAAGGCCCGCTCCGGCAGCTCGACGGCGCCGCCCGAGTCGGGGTCGAGCGCCCGCAACTCGCGGCAGAGAGCCGATGTCGCCGGGGTGACGGCGAGCATCGCGGCGAGTGAGCGCGCGAGCCCCACGCGGAGGTACGGCGGCGCCACATGGTGACCGACCCGCTCCCCGTTCAGGTAGCTGTCGGTTGTCGCGATGCGCATCACTTCCGCGAGGTCGCCGAACGGCGCGACACAGGCGACGACCGAGATGCGGTTCTGCAGGCGCGGGTCGGCGGCTGCAAGCAGCGCGAGCGTTGCGCCGATCGACACCCCGGCGAGGGCGACCCGGCCGTCGGCGGTGTCGGCCGATCCCGCCGCTGCTTCCGCCACCCCGACCGAATGGGCAAGCGTCTCCGGTGAGAGCTCGCCCCCGGCGACGCCGGGAAGGTCGGGGACGAAGACGCCGATTCCCGCGCGTGCCAACGCGATGCCTAGTCGCTGCACCGTGGGGTGGCTCCGCCCGTCCGGCGTCGCGCCGTTCATGAATACGAGCGCGGGCCACGGCGGGGTGGTCACGGGTCGCACGACGGTGGTCGGGATTCCGGCGACGGATGCGTCGCAGGGCGTCGGCTGCCCGCCGATGCGTGCCAGCACGGACGCTCCGGGCAGCGACAGCGTCGTCCCGAGGATGTCGAGTGCCTGAGCCCGGGCGCGCAGCGCGCTTCTAGACGGGCGCTGCATGAGCGAGGCGACGCCGCTGCATGGTGAGGAGGGTCGATCCCACCGCACCCACGACGGCCGCCGCGAGGGCGCTGAACGTCAGGAGCATGCCGGACGCGAGCGAGAAGTTGATCGCTGCCTGCCGTGAGACGCCGAGGCCCAGCAGCACCGCCGACGTGGTGCCGACATTGACGAGTACCCCACCCGCGGTGATCGGCAGGATCGAGGTCGCCGCCGAGAGGCAGATCACGACGAGCGCGAACGACGGCGAGAACCCCGCACCGAGCGCGCTCAGAAGGAGCGTGCAGCCGAACGCTCGCGTCGTCCAGCAGCCGAACAGGAAACCGGCCGCGATGAACGTCGACCGAGTCACGCTCACCTGTTCTCCCACCCGCCGGAAGGATCGTCGCACTCGGTTCGACCGGTCGACGAACGGCAGCAGCACGAGCCGTGGCCCGAGTGCGAGTGCGGTGATGCAGCCGAGGCAGAAGAGCAGCACCACGACGAGCGGAGCGCGGAAGACGGCGTCAGTCGTGGCGAGCGCACACACCGCAAGAGGCAGCATTGCGACGGCGTCGACCATTCCGAGCGAGATGATCGAGAGACCGACCGTGTCGAGTCCGAGCCGCACACCACCGAGTCTCCGCAGCGTCCAGATCTTGACGACGTAGTCGAGCCGGAAGGGCAATACGACGCCGCTGGCCGCGGCGGCCCCGCACGCGGCGAGGCAGCGGCTGCGATCGGGGCGGTCACCAGGGAAGAGCCGCTGCCAGCCGAGGGCTCGCAGGAAGAAGCTCGAGAGGTAGGCAGTCGACGCGGTGAGGACGAGCGTGAGGTTCGCTCGTTCCAGCGGCCAGCCGGTCGTCGTGAGCCG
>JBKPRG010000109.1:0-14083 GCA_046765815.1 Actinomycetota bacterium | reverse complement strand
CGGCCGCGGTAGAGCTCGATGTCGAACTCTGCCGGTAGTCGGAAGTCGCGCTCGCGCCGCGTCGCGAAGCGGATGTCGGACCTGATGCGCGAGACGCGGAACGTGCGGATGTCGTCGCGGTCGAGGTCGTCGCCGATCACGTACCACGAGCCGTTCTCCGGGAGCAGGGCGTACGGATTGAGCGTGCGCTCCTCCTCCTCGTCGCGGTAGATCGACCAGTACTTGAAGCGCACGGTGCGCTGCTTCGAGATTGCGCCCTCGAGCTTGCCGAGCCGGCCCTGCAGCTCGGGCGAGTAGTCGGGGTCGCGCACCTCGACACGCACGGCAGTGCCGGTAGGCGCGGCCTCGAGCGTCCCTGCCGAGCGGCCGAGCGCGAGGTTCTGCAGCGCGAGGCGGAGTGGTTCCGCGTACGCGAAGCGTCCTTCGAGGAGATAGAAGCACGTCTGAAGCGCCGCCAGCTCCTCGTCGTCGAGCTCGAGCTCGGGCAGGAAGTATCGCTCGGAGCGCAACGTGTACAGCTCCTCGCCGGTGAACTCGTCCCGCTGCGAGTCGAGCGGCACGCCCAGGGCTACGAGCTCGGCGCGGTCGGAGTAGAAACGACGCGCGAACGCCTCGTCGCTCATCTCCTGGTACCCCTCGACGTTCGACTTGATGTCCCGCGCGGTCAGCGGCCGCCGCTCGGCCATCAGGAACGCGACCAGCGACAGCTGGCGGATTAACTTGTCGGTGTCATGGCTCACAATTGTTCGGCCGGCTCCGTCGAGCCTACGCCGGTGGTGAGCCTAATACAGCGTCCTACGCTGCCGCCTTCGACCGCTCGAGATGCTGGTGCGAGGGGCAGTAGTCGCGGTTCGGGAGCGGTGTGCGCTGGCACGCCTTGCCCTTGCGGGTGGTGGCGCGGCAGCGGGCGACGCCGCCGTCGAACGCGCCGGCCTCGATCTGCTCCTCGACGAAGCCGACCGCGGCGTCCACTCCCTGGCTGACGGCCCAGGCGACCTGCGCCTGGACGGTGATCGGGAAGTAGCGGCGGATGTCCTGGAACAGCGCTCGATCCGGCTTGGCGAAGTAGTGCGGATCGGCGGCCAACCGCTCCATCGTCCCCTCACAAGCGGCGAGCACTTCGCGCCGGTACTCGAGGTGCGTCTCGCCGTCGACATAGGGGTCGATCAGATCCTTGATCGAGCGGTAGATCGCTCGAGAGTATTGATACATGCAATGCTGAATGTGCAGGATCCGCTCGTCCATGCGACCTCGTCTTTCTTCCTTTTCAGTCACCGTAGCGCCCATTCAGACAGGGAAAACGGCTTCTCACTCGCCGGCCGGGGAGGACTTTAACACGCGGCACAAGCCTGTTACAAATGTTTCCAGATCAGTAAACGAAGAGAGAATCGTTACCGTGCGATTTGCCGCGAATAGGCCCCGCCGAAACCAGCCTGCTTGACGGTGCCGACGGCCGCGTCCGCATCCACCTTCGAGGCGTAGATGCCGGTGAAGACCACGAAGTAGCCTGGCTGCAGGCTCGCGTAGTTCCCGGAGTCGAGGATTCCGACCCGGCGCAGGTTCGATTTCACGGCCCTATCGACCGTCCCGCGGGCGGTCGCGATCCCGCTCACCTTGGGATACGAGACGAGGACGATCGTCCAACCGTTCTCGTTCGGGGGCCAGCTGACGCGCTTCGGGAGCACCGTCGGCTCCGGAGCCTTCGGCAGCTTGCGGGCCGGGACGGTCGACCGTGGGCGGACCGCGATCCCGGGTGAGGGCTCGCCGACCGCGACCTGGCCCGGCGCCGTGAAGACGACCGGTTTCGGCTTGTCGTCGCGCGTCGTGACGGCGATCGCCGCCGCGGCGCCGCCGACCGCGACGACCAGCGAGGCCAGCGAGAGCCACACCCAGTCGCCCGGATACCAGCCCAGCCGGCGCAACCAGCGCCGGCGCAGGGCTGGGACGGCCCCGGCGACCACCGGGAGCTTCAATCCGCAGGCGAGGCAGTAGCGGTCGCTCCGGGTGCGCGCGGTTCCGCAGCGTGGGCACGTCGCGTCGGCGGCCGCGATCGCCGTCCAGCGCTCCGCCGTCGCGGCCATCAGCGAGACGACACGGGCTCGATCACCGTCTCCTCGGAGACGGCCTCCTCGCCGGGCTCCGGCAGGGAGCGGCCGCAGTTCGGGCAGAAGTGCGAGCCCCGGAGCACCGGGGCGCCGCATTCGCAGCGCTGCACGTGACCGCGGGCCTGGAGCAGGACGTCGATCTCGGTCAGGCGGACGTCGATGCCGACGACCGTCGCCGCGCGCTCCGCCAGCAGGTCGTCGCGGAAGTTGCCGCGGCGATACATCTCGACCAGCAAGCCGCCGAGATCGCGTAGCTCGGCCTCGCGGGCCTGGATGAGCGCGCGCCGCTCGCGCCTGAGCAGCCCGGCGTGCGGGCGGCGCGGCACGACACCGTCGGGATTCGCGCTCCGGCGGAAGAGCGGCATTGGTGGCAGGTTAGCGCTACGTCTGGACGACCACGAGACGCTCCTCGGTCATCTCGCGGACTGCCCAGGCGGGGCCTTCCTTCGTGTTGCCCGAGGCCTTGACGCCGCCGTACGGCATCTGGTCGGCGCGGAAGGTCGGCGCCTCGTTGATCGTGACGCCGCCGAACTCGAGTCGCTTGGCCGCCTCGAGCGCGGCGTTGATGTCACTCGTGAAGATCGCGGCCTGGAGGCCGTACCGGGTGGCGTTCGCCTGCTCGATCGCGTCGTCGAGGGTCGTCGTCCTCGTCAGCGTCACGACCGGCCCGAACACCTCGTCGCACTGCACCTTGTCGTGGCGGGCCGGGTTCGCGATCACGGTCGGCCTGAGCAGACCGTCCTCGCTCAGGTCGCCGCCCGCCAGCACCTCGCCCTTCGACTCGCCGATCCAGCTGAGGACGCGCTCGCGCTCGTCCTCGCTGATCAGCGGCCCGACGTCGGTCGACGCGTCGGCGGGATCGCCGACCTTGAGCGCGCCGACCTCGTCGACGAACTGCGGCACGAAGTCGTCCCAGGCGCCCTCCTGCACGTAGATGCGCTGGACGGAGATGCAGCTCTGGCCGGCGAACGAGAACGCGTTGGCGGCGAGTCGCGAGACGGTCCCGGCCGGCGCGTCGTTGCACACGATCGCCGGGGTCGCGTTCCCCAGTTCGAGCTTCACGCGCTTGCGGTGCGCGCGCTCGGCGATGCCCCACCCGATGTCGGCCGAGCCGGTGAACGTGATCAGCTTCACGCGCTCGTCCTCGACGAGCACGTCGCCGATCGCGGACGCCGAGCCGGAGACGACGTTCAGCCAGCCCGGCGGCAGGCCGGCCTCATCTTCGAGCTCCGCCAGGAGCATCGCCGACAAGGGCGTCGCGGACGCGGGCTTCAGCACGACGGCGCAGCCGGCCGCGAGCGCGGGGGCGATCTTGTGCGCGACGAGGTTGAGCGGGAAGTTGAAGGGCGAGATCGCGCCGACGACGCCGATCGGCATGCGGAGCGTCAGGGCGAGCTTGCCTTCGCCGGCGGGTGACGCGTCCATGGGGACGACCTCGCCGGCCAGGCGGCGCGCCTCAACGGCCGAGAACGTGAAGGTGGAGACCGCCCGCTGGGCCTCGACCCGCGCCGCCTTGAGCGGTTTGCCGGCCTCGGCCGAGATCGTCTCCGCCGCCTCGTCGTGCCGCTCTTCGAGGAGCTGCGCGACGCGGTCCAGGATCCGCGCGCGCTCGTGCGCGGGCAGCGGGCTCGCCATCGCCTGCTCGGCTGCGTCGAGCGCGCGCCGCGTTTCCTCGGCGCCGCCTTTCGCGATCCTGCCGACGATTTCGCCCGAGTACGGAGAGCGAACATCCGTCCACTCGCCGGTTTCGACGCGGTCCCCGCCGATCAGGAGCGGACGGTCGATCGCCGTCGTGGCCACGCGCTCACTTTAATGTTCCCCCTTGTGGACCGGAGGCGGCAACTGCGGATCGCTGCGCCCATCGCCTGGGGCGCCGCGACGCTTCTCCTCGTCGCAGTGCTCGGAATCCCGACCCGGCACGACCTCGTCTTCCTCTGGCTCGGCGTCGGAATGGCCGCGTTCTCGCTCGAGGTGTCGCGCATCGTGCGCGACTGGCTGCCGCTCGTCGGGGTCATCTTCGTCTACGACCTGCTGCGCGGCGTCGCCGACGGTCTGCTCTTCCCGGCACACGAGACGCCGCAGATCCGGCTCGAGGCAGCGCTGTTCGGCAAGCCCGTTCCGACCGTCTGGCTGCAGGAGCATTTCTGGCACGGGGCCGGCCACCTCCACTGGTGGGATTACGGCGCCTGGTTCTTGCACCTGACGCACTTCTTCGCGACGTTCGTCGCCGCCGCTGCCATCTGGGTGTTCGCGCGGGAGCACTTCTCGCGCTATGCGACGATGATCTGCGTGCTCGCGCTGAGTGGGTTTGCTACCTACGTGGCCTACCCGGCCGCGCCGCCGTGGATGGCCGCGCAGCACGGCAACCTCGGCGAGTCGAACCGGATGATCGCCGGCGTCTGGGACCAGCTGCCGGTTACGAGCGCCGGAGCAGTCTTCGAGCACGGGAAGGCGTATGCGAACCAGGTGGCGGCGATGCCGTCGCTGCACGCCGCGTTCGCGCTGCTCCTCGCGCTGTATCTCTGGCGGCTCGTGCCGCGCTACACGCGGCCGCTGCTCGCCGTGTACCCGCCGCTGATGACGCTCGCGCTCGTCTACTCGGGTGAGCACTACCTCGTCGACTGCATCGCCGGGTGGGTCTACGCCGTCGTCACTTTCGTCGGCGTGAACTGGTACTTCGCGTGGCGCGAGCGGCGTGCGCCGCAGCTTCAGCCCGCCTACGCCGACTGAGGCCTACGATTCAGGCGATGGACGCGTACATCGTCGACGCCGTCCGGTCGCCGATCGGCCGCAAGAACGGCACGCTCTCGGCGATCCGCGGCGACGATCTCGCGGGGCAGGTGCTCAACGGGCTGCTCGCGCCGCACGCGCTCGACCCCGCGGAGATCGAGGACGTGCAGATGGGGTGCGTCACGCAGATCGGCGAGCAGGGCTGGAACGTGGGGCGGATGGCGGTGCTCTCGGCGGGGTGGCCGGTCGACGTGGCCGCATCGACGGTCGACCGCCAGTGCGGGTCGTCGATGCAGACGAACTTCAACGCAGCAGCGGCGGTGGCGGCGGGGCAGCTCGACCTCGTGATCTCGGCGGGGGTCGAGATGATGTCGCGTGTCCCGATGGGCTCCAACGGCGGCTCTCTCTCCGAGCGGGTCACCGACCGGCACGAGATCGTGATGCAGGGCACGTCCGCGGAGCTGCTCGCGCGCGAGTGGCATCTGTCGCGCGAGTCACTCGACGCGTACTCGCTCGAATCGCATCGCCGCGCGCTTGCGGCGTCCGACGCCGGTCGCTTCGAGCGCGAGATCGTGCCGATCGAGCTTCCGCCTCAGGAGGGCCTGACGCGCGGCGGCGGCGTGGCCGCGCCGGCGGTCTTCAAGGTCGACGAGGCGCCGCGGCGGGAGACGAGCGCCGAAGCGCTCGCCGCGCTCGCGCCGGCATTCGACGCCGAGGGCGTGATCACGGCGGGCAACTCGTCGCAGATCGTGGACGGCTCGGCGGCGGTGTTGGTGGCGAGCGAGGGCGCGCTCGGACGGCTCGGGCTGGAGCCGCGTGCGCGGTTCGTCTCGTTCGGGCTCGCGGGCGTCGATCCGACGCGGATGCTGCACGGCAACCCGGAGGCGATGCGTAGGGCGCTCACGAGGGCGGGCCTCGCACTCGACGACATGGCGGTGATCGAGGTGAACGAGGCGTTCGCGTCGGTCGTGCTGCAGACCGTGGCCGACCTGGATCTGGGCGAGCGGCTTGCGGACGTGAACCCGAACGGCGGTGGCATCTCGCTCGGGCATCCTCTCGGCGCGACCGGCGCGCGCATCACCGCGACGCTCCTCAACGAGCTCGAGCGGCGAGGCGCGCGGTACGGGATCGCCTCGATGTGCATTGGCTTCGGCATGGCGATCGCAGGCATCGTCGAGCGCGTCTGATGAAGCTCGGAGTCGTCGGACTGGGCGCGATGGGCGCCGGCATCGCACAGCTCGCGGTCGAGGCCGGGCTCGAAACTGTCGGGCGGGAGGTCGAGCTCGCGCGCGCGGAAGCCGCGCACGATCGGATCGCGCACTTCCTGACGCGCAAGGTCGAGAAGGGCGTGCTCGAAGCCGGCGCGCGGGACGAGGCCGTCGGCCGGCTGCGGCTGACGACGTCGCTCGCAGATCTCGCGGACTGCGACGTCGTGATCGAGGCTGCGTTCGAGGACCTCGCCGTCAAGCACGAGCTGTTCCGCGAGCTGGAGGGCGTGCTGCGTGAGGACGCGATCATCGCGACGAACACCTCGGCGCTGTCGGTGACCGAGATCGCGTCGGTGCTCGAACGTCCCGAGCGCGCGGTCGGCATGCACTTCTTCAATCCGGCGCCGTTGATGCCGCTCGTCGAGATCGTGCGCGCCGAACGAACGTCGGCCGACGTGTTCGAGGCGGCCTTCGAGCTCGGCGTGCGCCTCGGCAAGACGCCGATCCGCTGCACCGACACGCCGGGCTTCGTCGTCAACCGCGTGCTGATCCCGCTGCTGAACGACTGCGTGCGCGTGCTCGACGAGACGGGCGTGACGCCGGAGGACCTCGACGCCGGAATGAAGCACGGCGCCGGGTGGCCGATGGGACCGTGCGCGCTGCTCGACCTCGTCGGCGCCGACGTGCACGTGCACGCAAGCGAGGCGCTGTACGAGGCTCTGCGCGAGCCACGCATGGCACCGCCGCCGCGCCTCGTCCGCATGCTCCAGGCCGGCAAGCTCGGCCGCAAGACCGGCGAGGGCTTCTACCGCTACGACTGAACTGCCTGTTGCACTTTCGTAATCCTGGTCTGACCACGAGCCGTGTCGCGATCAGACAGCTTCGGGACGCGAATTCGCACTCTCGGCACACTTGGTCTGACCACGAGGCGGGTCCCCTGCGGCCGCGTCCGAAGGTGCGATTTCGGCTCAAGCACGCAGTACGCATGGCCCGTTCGCGCGTGGCCCGGGCCTGTGGACGAGACTTCGCATGCTTGACCCCCTGGGTCTGACCACGGCCTTCGGCCGAAACGGACGCCTGCGGGGCACCGGAGAGGCAGGCCGTCCGACACGGTTCCTACCGTGCGTCCATGGCGATGTGCCAGGTCTGCCGCCGATCGCTCCTTGCCGGTGAGCGCTACCGGACCTGGCGTGCAAGCCGGCGTGACCAGACGGTGTGCGTCGTCTGCGAGCCGACCGTCCGCGATCTCGGCTGGGTCCGCGTCGTCGACGCTTACGAGCAGGTGCGCGTCACCGGGCTGACGCAGACGGTTCGCCGCGTCGCCTAGGAGAGACGCGCCGCATCGGCACGCGGAACCGTCTCGCGGCCGCCGGGATCGTCCCGCCCTGCACGACGACCGAGACGAGCACGACGACGAACACCGTCTCGTAGATCCGCTGCGCATGCGGCACGCTGGCTGCCACCGCAAACGCGGCGAGCAGGATCGGCACCGCTCCCTTCAGGCCGCCCCACATGACGAAGAGCCGTTCGCCGCGGCGCAGGCGCACCGGCGCGAGCAGTGCGGCCAGCGCCGCCGGCCGCGCAACGAGCGCGAGGAAGCCGGCGACGGCGATGCCTTCCGCCCACCGCGCCGCCGAGAGGCCGCTGATGTCGATCGTCAGCCCGAGTGCGACGAACACGACGATCTCCGCGAGCGACGCGAGTCCCTCCTGGAAGACCGTGATCTCCGCCTTGAACGGCGCCTCGACGTCGCCGACGAGCAGGCCGGCGACGAAGACTGCGAGGAACCCGGAGCCGTGCGCGACGGTGGCGACCCCGTAGACGAGCCCCGCGAGCGCGAGCGTTCGCACCGTGTGCAGGCCGGTCGACGGCAGCGCCAGCCGCCGCAGCAGCTGCGCCTCGGCGAGGCCGCCCGCCACGCCGATCGCGAGGCCGATCGCCATCTGCTCGCAGAAGACGCGCACGACGATCCAGAACGTCGCGTCGGCATGCGTCGCGAGCTGGATCATCCCGAGCATCAGCGCGATCCCGACCGGGTCGTTCGCGCCCGACTCGCCCTCGAGGATCGTGCCGGTGCGGCCGGCGACCTCGCGCTCGCCGAGCACGGAGAACATCACCGCCGGGTCGGTCGGCGCGACGGCCGCGCCGAGCAGGCCGGCAGTCACCCAGCCGAGCCCCAGCGTCCAATGTGCAAAGACTGCGACGAGGCCGGCCGTCGCGAACGTCCCGAGCACTCCGAGGGTCGCGATGGGAACCGCCGCGACCCGGAAGCGGCGGCGCCCGATCGAGGAGCCGCCCTGGAAGAGGATCACGATCAGCGCCAGCGTGGCGATCCGCTCGACGGTCTGGATGCGGAGGACGAGCGAGGGGAAAAGGTCCGACGCGACGGCCGCGGCGACGAGGAAGAAGGCGGCCGACGGAACCGAAAGGCGCGCGCTCAGCTTCGCGGTCAGAAGGGCGGCGGACAGGGCCCCGGCGACGAGAACGACATCGAGGCCGAAATGCGTTACGTCGTGCATCGGCGCAGGATAAGAAAGTCCTTACGTTTCGCTCATTGGGGGCATAATTCAGCAGGAAAGACTTCCTTCGTGTCGACGCGGCTCATACTTGTCCTGCTCTGCAGCCTGGCTGTGGCTCCGGCCGCGCTCGCTGCGTCGAATACAACTGGTGACGGGGTCCTCGAACTGAAGAGCGTCAACGCGACGCGCGCCTCGGTCACGGGCCAGCGCGGGGCGATCTGGGGGCAGATCGACAGGGGCACGCTGAAGGTCGTCGACCTGAACCCGGACGACAATCTGAACGCCTACGTGAGCGGAGGCACCATCGTTCCCGATCCGGATCCGACCGTCACGATCTACACCGGGAAGAACATCCACTTCCGCTTCATCGGCGGCAAGTACCGCTTCGTGATCACAAACGCGAGCGGACTCGACGTGACGGCGGTCGGGCTCGGCCAGGCGTACCTGACGGGCGATCCCGCGGCGCTCGACACCGGCCAGTACGCGGTCGACGACGGCAAGTGGCAAGACGTGCCGCTGCTCCGGAAGTTCGTTCCCTTCGGCACCCCTCAGCCGGTAACGACTCCGTAGTCATGAGCGCGCAGGCGCCGAGCATCCTCGTGGTCGAGGACGAGAGCTCGATCGCCTCGTTCGTCTCGCTCTACCTCAAGAACGCCGGCTACACGGTGCGCACCGCTGCCACCGGCTCGGAAGCGCTGTCGCAGGTCGCGGCGCAGATGCCGGGGCTGATCGTGCTCGATCTGATGCTCCCCGACATCGACGGGATCGAGGTTTGCAAGCGCATCCGCCAGACGAGCGACGTGCCGATCCTCATGCTCACCGCGCGCGACGAGGACGTCGACAAGATCATCGGCCTCGAAGTCGGCGCGGACGACTATCTCACGAAGCCGTTCAACCCGCGCGAGCTCGTTGCGCGCGTCAAGTCGATCCTCCGGCGCGCTACGCCCGAGCGCCGCGAGCACGAGACGGAGCAGATCATCCACGGCGTTCTCCGTGTCGACTCCGGCCGCCGCGAGGTCCATGTCGGCGATGAGGAGATCCAGCTCGCGCCCAAGGAGTTCGACCTGCTGTGGGAGCTGCTCGACCATCGCGGGCTTGTGCTGACGCGCGACCAGCTGCTCGAGCGTGTCTGGGGCTACACGTTCGCCGGCGACACCCGCACGGTCGACGTGCACGTGCGCCAGCTCCGCCGGAAGCTGGGTGATGCGTCGCCGATCGTCACGGTCTGGGGCGTCGGGTACAAGGTCTCGCCCGCGAAGGACGCCCGCAAGGAAACGACGAAGACGTAACCGCGATGCTCGGTTCCCTGCGCGTGCGCCTGCCGCTCGTCTTCCTGGCGGGGATCGTGCTCGCGGGGTTGGTCACGACGCTGATCGCGGTGCGGCTCTTCCAGGACTACGCGCACGACCAGGCACTCCGGTCGCTGCGCCGCGAGGCCAACGGGATCGCAGAGCTCTACTCCAACGCGATCAATGCCGGTTACGGCAATAAGCAAGACCGGCGGGCGCCGGCGAAGTTTGCCGCGAGGAACCTCGAAAAGGCGACGGGCGACCGTATTTACTTCATCGGCCCGAAGCGGCCGTTCCCCGGCCAGGGCGTAGGCGTTTCCGGGCTGCAACGCCTGCCGGTGAAGACGATCGACTGGCAGGCGGGTGAATCGCTCAGCTTCGAGCTGACCCTCAAGCATCGTAAGTACCTGGCAGTCGCCAACCCGATCAACCTCGGCACGATCTCGGTCGGCGCGATCGTCGTCGCGACGCCGAAGACCAGCGTTCGCCACCAGGTGGCCGTGTTGATCGAGCGACTTGCGCTCGCCGGTCTGCTCGGCTTGTTCGTGTCGGGATTGCTCGCTTGGTACCTGTCGCGGCGGATCGTCCGTCCCCTGCTCCAGCTGTCGGACGCCGCGGACGACGTGGCGGGGGGCAACTACGCCGTCAAGGTGCCGAAGCGTGCGCCCGGCGAGCTCGGCCACCTGACCGAGCGGTTCAGCGAGATGACAGACCGGCTCGCGGAGGCCGAGACGATGGAGCGGAACTTTCTGATGTCGGTCTCGCACGAGCTGCGCACGCCGCTGACTGCGATCCGCGGGCATGTGTCGGCACTGCTCGAGGGCGTCGTCGCCGAGCCGGAGCAACAGCAGGCGTCGCTCGAGACCGTCGAAGCCGAGGCGACCCGGCTCGAGCGGCTTGTCGGCGACATCCTCGACCTGGCGAAGCTCGACACGCACCGCTTCACGGTCACCCGCGAGGAAGTGGACATGGGCGCGCTGCTCGACCAGGCGTACGAGACGTATCGCGACGAAGCGCGCCGGCGCAGCATCGAATACAAGCGCGAGGCGTACGACCGCCCGGTGATCATCTCCGACGGCGACCGCGTGCTGCAGGTGGTTGGGAACCTGATCTCGAACGCGTTCCAGGCGACGCCGGACGGCGGCTCAGTCTCGCTGGAGCTTGCGCAGCGGAACGGCACGGTGCACGTCGCTGTGGAGGACTCGGGTCCCGGCATCCCGCCGGAGAAGCGCGAGCGGCTGTTCCGCCCGTTCATCTCCGAGAGCGGCGGCGGTACGGGCCTCGGGCTCGCGATCGCGAAAGAGCTCTCCACCGCGCTCGGCGGGCGGATCGAGCTGCGCTCCGAGGTCGGGCGCGGCTCGCGGTTCGAGCTCGTGCTGCCCGGTTAGGCGCTCTCGCGCAAGCGCACGACGTTCGACGGCTCGGCGAGCGCGGCCTCGATGCGCTCGAGGCGCGCGTTCATCGCCCGCCAGCCTTCGGTGAGCAGGTCGATCAGGAGCGTCACGTCGTCCAGCCGCGCGTTCCGCTCCGCTTCGATCGCCGCCTCGATGCCGGCGAGCCGCCGTATCGCGTTGTTCGAGAGGCCCTTCACCTCGGCCAGCCGGCGACCGATGGGGGCTGCCTCTTCGCGCAGGCCGTCGCGGAGCGCTTCGCGGATCTCGTCCATGCGCCGAAGCTACCGTCCGCACCGGATGGAGGCGCGCGAGCTCGACTACGACCTGCCGGCGGAGCTGATCGCTCAGACGCCCGCGGCGCGCCGAGATGCGTCCCGGCTCCTCGTCTACTCGTGCGCCACGGGCGAGGTCGAGCACCGCGTGTTCGCCGAGCTGCCGGACCTGCTCCCGGCCGGCACGCTCTCCGTCGTCAACGACACGCGCGTCGTTCCGGCGCGGATCGCGATCGAGAAACCGCGCGGCGAAGTGCTGCTGCTCGAGCACCTGGGCGATGGGGTGTGGGAAGCGCTGGCGCGGCCGACGCGCCGCCTGCGTCCAGGCCGGCGCTACGGCTCGATCGAGCTGCTCGAGCACCTCGGCGAGGGACGGTGGCGCGTGCGGCTCGAGGGAGAGCCGAGCGGCCGTGCACCGCTGCCGCCGTACATCACCGAGCCGCTCGCAGACGAGGAGAGGTACCAGACCGTGTACGCGCGGACGGAAGGCTCGGCCGCGGCGCCGACGGCGGGGCTGCACTTCACGCCGGAGGTGCTCGCTCGGCTCGACGTCGAGCGCGTGACCTTGCACGTCGGCCTCGACACGTTCCGGCCGCTGCAGCGCGAGCGCGTCGAGGAGCACGCGATCCACGGCGAGCGCTACGAGGTCGCGGCGGAAGCGTGGTCACGCATCCGCGCGCACGAGCGCGTGCTCGCGGTAGGCACGACCACGGTGCGCGTACTGGAGACGCTCGCGCGCGGCGCGCGGCTCGCGGGGCGGACCGAGCTCTTCATCACGCCCGGCTTCGAGTTTCGCCGCGTCGATCACCTGCTCACAAACTTCCACCTCCCGCGCTCGACGCTGCTGGCGCTCGTGATGGCCTTCGCGGGCGTGGAGGAGGTGCGCCGCCTCTACGAGCTGGCGATCGAAGAGCGCTACCGCTTCTACTCCTTCGGCGATGCGATGCTGATCCTGTGACCTTTGAGGTCCACGCGACGGACGGTGCCGCCCGCGCGGGCGTCCTTCGCACCGCGCACGGTGAGATCGAGACGCCCGTCTTCATGCCGGTCGGCACGAAGGGGACGGTGAAGACGCTCGACCCCGACGAGGTGCGTGCGCTGGGCGCCCAGATCGTCCTTGGCAACACCTACCACCTCTACTTCCGCCCCGGCGCCGAGCTGATCGCCGACCTGGGCGGGCTGCACCGCTTCATGGCGTGGCCTCTGCCGATACTCACCGACTCGGGCGGGTTCCAGGTGTTCTCGCTGCGCGACACGATCGTCCGCGTCGACGACGAAGGCGTCACGTTTCGGAACGTGTACGACGGCAGCGCGACGCACTTCACGCCCGAACTCGCCGCACGCACGCAGGCAGACCTCGGGAGCGACATCGCGATGTGCCTCGACCAGGTTCCGGCCGCGGACGTGCCGCGCAAGGCGATGGAGGAAGCCGTCCGCCGCACGACGCTCTGGGCCTCGCGCCAGCTCGGCGCACCGCGCGCCGACGGCCAGCTCCGCTTCGGGATCGCGCAGGGCGGGATCGATCCCGAGCTCCGCCGCCGCTCGACCGAGGAGATCGCCGAGCTCGGCTTCGACGGGAACGCGATCGGTGGGCTCGCGATCGGCGAAGACCGCCAGGCAATGTTCGAGGTCACCGACTGGTCGGCGGCGCTGCTGCCCGCCGAGAAGCCGCGCTACTTCATGGGCATCGGCGACGCCGAGGGCATCCTCGAGGTGATCGAGGCGGGCGTCGACATGTTCGACTGCGTCCTGCCGACGCGCACCGCGCGGACCGGCAGCGCGCTCACGCGTGACGGACGCCTCAACCTGCGCAACGCCCGCTTCGCCCGCGACGAGCAGCCGCTCGAGGAGGGTTGCGACTGCCCGGCTTGCACGCGGTTCAGCCGCGCCTACATCAGGCACCTCGTCAACCAGAACGAGCTGCTCGGGCTGCGGCTCCTCTCGCTGCACAATCTACGCTTCGTGATCGAGCTGACCCGAGGGGCGCGCGAGGCGATCGTGCGCGGCGGGTTCGCGTCCTACAAGCGCGAGATTCTGGAAGGGCTGACGTGAACGGGTTCCTGATCCTGGTGGTGCTGGCGGCAGTCTTCTGGCTGCTCTTCGTCCTGCCGCGCCGCCGCAGCCAGCAGCAACACGCCGCGATGCAGGACTCCGTCGACGTCGGCGACGAGATCATCACCGCGGGGGGCCTGCACGCCGTCGTGCGCGAGATCGGTGACGACCAGTTGAAGATCGAGATCGCCCCGGAAGTGATCGCGACGCTCGACCGCCGCGCCGTTGCAGCCGTGGCCCGTGAGGTCGAGGTCGAGGTCGAGCCGGAAACCGGCACCGAAGCCGACCCCCAGGCTGGCTAACCTACCCGGCGCGTGTCCTCGCGGCGCTCTCACCTGACGCTGGTCGGCCTGATCGTGCTCGCCCTCGTCGGGGTGGGCTTCCTGCTGGTCCCGAGCTCCCCGGCTCACCGCTCGGTGAAGCAGGGCCTCGACCTCCAGGGTGGCCTCGAGTACGTCCTCAAGGCGCAGCCGCCGAAGGGCCACCAGCTCACGTCCGAGGACCTCGACCGCTC
>JBKPRG010000108.1:0-12097 GCA_046765815.1 Actinomycetota bacterium | reverse complement strand
GCGCCGGCCTGATGCGGGTCGAGTTCAAGACCGACGCGCGCAACCTGCGCGTGCGCGGGGCGCTACTCGGGATCGGCGCGAGCTTCGACGGCATCTTCCGGAAGCACATGGTGCTGCCCGACTCGATCCGCGACTCAGCTTGGTACTCGATCGTGGACGACGATTGGCCGGCCGTGAAGCAGTTGCTGCTGGCGAAGATCGAGAGGCATGCGACATGAGGTGCGGGGTCGACGTCGCGCCGGTTCGCGCCGAGCCAGACGACGCTGCGGAGCAGGTGACGCAGGCGCTGCGCGGCGAGCCGCTCGAGGTCGACGAGCAGCGTGGTGACTGGGCGCGCGTCCGAACGGCATACGGCTATCCCGGTTGGGTGCGCGAGACGGCGCTCGAGCCGGGTGACGGTGCGCTCGTTGCGGACGCATCCGGATCGCCGGTCGACGTCGCCCGCTCGTATCTCGGCACGCCGTATCTCTGGGGCGGCATGACCGACGCCGGGATCGATTGCTCGGGGCTCGTGCACATGTCGTTCCGGCGGCTCGGTCGGCTCGTGCCGCGCGACGCGGATCAGCAGGAGGAGGCGGGGGAGGAGCGCTCCGACCCTGAGGTCGGCGACCTGGTCACCTACGGCGGCGGCGCCGCAGACCACATCGCCTTCTGGGTCGGCGAGGGACGGATCCTGCACTCCACCGGTCGCGACGACGGGATCGGCGTCATCGAGGAGGAGGAGCCCGCCTACCTGCACGCGCGCCGGCGCAAGTTCGTGCGCCTGTGATCACGTGGGCGACGTCCGACGGCCGCGCCGAGGGTGGCGACCAGGTCATCCCCGCCGCATCGACGATCAAGATTTTCGTCGCTTCGGCGTTCTGGCGTTCCCGGCTAGACCCGTCGGAGACCGCCGCCGTCGCCGAAACACCGTGGTCGCTCGCCGACCGGCTCCGCGGCCCGGTGACGCTCGGCGACTGCGCGCTCCTCATGCTCGCGTTCTCGGACAACGCGGCGGCGAACGTGCTGATCGACCGTCTGGGCTTCGACGCGGTCAACGAGGAGGCGGCGCGGTTGGGCACCGAGCGCACCGAGGTGCGGCGGCTGATGATGGGCGATGGACCAGAGAACGTGACGTCAGCGCGCGATCTCGCGGTGGGCATCGCCGCGATCGACGAGCCGCGGGTGTTCGCCGCGCTGTCCGTGGCCCATGACTCTGAGCTGCCGTTTCGCTTGCCCGGGCACACCGTCGTCGTGAAAACGGGTGAGATCTGGCCTCGCGTCTATCACGAGGCTGCCCTCGTCGACGGGCGCCTCGGCGTCGCTGTCTGCTCGCATCCAGCGGTGTTGCCTGGGGAGGTCGCAGCCGTTGCCGAGCGTGTAATCGCGTCCTCACTCGATCGAGGGGACGGATCAGGCTAAAGGCGCTGGGGCAGCCCGCCGATACGAGGGCCGTGGACGCGGCAGAGCGTGATGCGATCCTGACCCGGTATCGGGAGCACACCGCCCGGTTCGACTCGGTCGCCGCGCGCCGCGAGACGGTTGCTGCGGTAATCCCTCTCCAGCCGCTGAAGGAGCTCGAGCAGGAGCCGACGGCGCGGGAGATCGAGGTGCTGCAGCTGATCTCCGACGGTCTCGTGAATCGCGAGATCGGTGTTCGGCTTTTCCTGTCAGAAGAGACGGTGAAAAGCCACGTCAGACATCTGCTCGCGAAGCTTCAAGCGCGCAGCAGAGCCCACGCCGTCGCTGTTGGCTTCCGGCGTGGGCTCATTAACTGACGAACTGACGATTACTGCAGGTTTTCCACTGTCTGTGGACAATCACCTGTATGGGTGACGCGTCCTTAGTGGAAAACCCAGTTAACTATGAAGACTTCCTACCAGGCCGAAGAACCGCCGGCCAGGGCAGCCTTGCTCACGAGCTTAGCAAGCTTGCTCATAGTAAATCCCCCAACATGTAGGAACTGACGGCAACGTGGACTCTATAACCCTTTCGGGGGATACGCAAGTGTTTCGCCGAATCCGCCGTGAACTTGCCGATATCCGCGGCTGGATGGCGGTCTACCTGTTGGCCATCGCGCTGGCCGTCGCGGTAACCGCGGTCGTCCTCCTCCAGACCGGGTTCGGGATCGGGTCACCTGAGGCCGTGGCAGCCCTCGCCGCGATCGCTGCCATCGGAGAGTTCCGCGGACGGATCACCCTCCGCGCTGGGTTCGGTGTCTCGATCTCCCTGTTTCCGTCGGTGTTCGCAGCAGTACTATTCGGCCCGCTCGGCGGGATGGTCGTCTTCGGCGCTTCCGCAATTGGGCTCCGAATCCCGATCGCCGGCCGCCTGGTCTACTTCTTCAATCGCGCGGTTATCGGTGCCGCCTCGGGTGCGGCCGCGGCGGGCGTCGTTGCTCTCATCCCCGGAGGTGTCGAAGAGACGGTGGCGGCCGCCACCGTCGCAGCGTTCACTGCTGAGCTCGTCGACGCGGCGCTCACCTCGACTACTTTCGCGCTTCGAGGCCTCGGTCGTTGGACAGTGGCCGCGCGAGAGTTGCTCCCCGTTATCGGTGCGTCCATCCCGTTCTATGGCCCTGCCGTAGCGATGCTGGCTTTCGCCTATCGCGACATCTCTCCTTGGACGCTGCCACTCTTCTTCGCGCCGGCGCTTGCCGCTCAGCGCTGGTTCCTGATGTACCAGGAGCAGAGGCGCCTAACCGACGACCTCCAACGGGTGAACGAACAGCTTCAGGCCGCGAACCTCTCGTTCGCGAAGGGCTTGATTGCGACCCTCGATGCCCGAGACCGCTACACGGCAGGCCATTCGGCGGCCGTCGCGATCTACGCGCGCGACATCGCAGAGCGCATGGGCCTTGGGCAAGACCAAGAGGACCTCGCGCATTTGTGCGGTTTGGTTCATGACATCGGAAAGATCGGTCTCACCGCCGGCATCCTCGAAAAGCCTGGGGCTTTGACACTCGAGGAGCGCCGCGAGATGCAACGCCACTCTGAGATCGGCGAGAAGATCTTGGCGAACGTTGATACCTATTCCGAGATTGCGTCGATCGTTCGCCACCACCACGAACGGGTTGACGGTCAGGGATATCCCGATCGCCTCAGCGGCCTCGAGATCCCACTGCTTTCTCGCATCATCGCTGTTGCCGACGCGTACAACGCGATGACCTCTGATCGCCCTTACCGTGACGCCATGCCGAGTCGCGTCGCGCGACTTCGGCTTGCTCAAGCCGTCGAAACGCAATTCGATACGGCGGTTGTGGCCGCCTTCGAGGCGATCCTTGCGGGCGCCGACGAGAAGTACCGAACCGCCAAGGGTCCGGACTTCCGATTTGGAGACCAAAGCGAAGTACTCTCGGCTGTCTCGGAAGCCCAGCCGTCCCCATCGATCAGCGCCGCGAGCTAGCTGAACATTTCGAGGCGGAGGACTGCTTCGGCGCGTGTGCGCACGCCGAGTTTCTCGAGGATGTGCCGAACGTGGACCTTGGTTGTGGATTGCGAGATGAACAGGGCCTTTGCGATTTCGGCGTTGCGCATCCCGCGCGCGATCAGCCCAAGTACCTCCATCTCTCGAGGCGTTAACAGCTCTTCAGGGGAGCGATTGGATCGAGTGCGGAATCCAGCCCTCCGGGCCAGCCCGAGATCGCTGGACGCCTCATAAAGGAGTTCGATCCGCTCACGCCAGACGGGATGGCTAGCGAGCAGGTCTGAGAGATCAGAACAGCTGCGCAAAGCACAGACGACCGGATCCCAGACCCCGGTCTCCGATGCCCTGACCAGAAGGTCTGACGCGAGGCGTGGATCATCCGATCTGGCTGCCGTAATTGCTGCCGCTGCCGCGGCAAGCATCCGTACCTCGACCATCCTCGAGGTCATTAGAGCCTCGCCAGCTAACGCTTCGGCATCCTTGGATCGATCGATACTCGCGAGAGCCATTGCCCTCGTTGCCAAGTACTCGCCTCTCCACGAGGGGTAGATCCGGAGCGGGCAATCACGAGAAGTGAGGGCGACCGCCTCGTCTTGCTTAGCTGTCTGTAGTAGCAAGCGCGCACGCAATATCCGAGCGTTTAGTGCGTGCTGTTGGTCGCCTCGCTCCGCCGCGTTGTCCTCAAGGTTCTGGATTAGGCGTTCGGCCTCTCCGAAGCGTCTCAGTCCGATTCGGATGAGTGCTGTCGTCCAGGTTGCATGCGGTCGGGCGAATTCAAGGTCATATTCGTTGATGTCCTTCCACACGAGCGGAAGCCAGGATTCTGCATCGCGATATTTCCCTTGCTGCGCAAGCGCATACGCGGCTCCATAGGTGAAGGACGTACGCGCGCGTGGATCCTCCACGAGTGCGCAAGCGTGTAACGGCTCTTCCAGGTTGAGCGGTTCAGCCAGCCCTTCTTCAAGCCGACGCCGCGAGAGCTCAGTCGTGGTTGCGCGTAGGAGGTACGTCGGCGACGTATGCCGCCGATTCCATAACTCGCGGACGACGGCATCCGCATTGCCTCCCTCACCGAAGATCCTCGCAAGCGCTAGGCCATGAAGCGCCTCGGTTTCATCAACGTCATCTTTCGCCGTCTCCTTCGCATCGGCGAAAGCAGTTTCCGCGTGGTCGAAGCGTGCGAGCTGAACGTTGCTGTGTGCCTCAACCGCGGCGATTCGCGATCGGAGAGGATGATCGCGCGGCAGAACCGCACGCACTCGGCTGGCGAGATCGGCAGCAAGAGCAAAATTGCCATCTCGCAACGCTGCGTCCGCTTCGATCACGTCCACCGTCGGCGGTGGGAAGGACGGAGCGACGCGGAAAACGGCGGCGAACGAGGAGAGTGTCTCCAGCCGGCCCTGTCGCGCAAGCGGTTTGAAGGCCTCGGTTAGTACAGGCTCCACAAGATCGTCAAGCCGGAATCGGGCGAGCAGGTTTAGCGCACCATCCCAAGCGCCGATCGCGGCGCAATGCTCGATCGCAGCGCGAATGCGATTAGTCCCGTTAGGACGTTCGACGAGCTTTTCCAGCAGGAACTCCCGAAGCAGTGGATGGAGTTCTGGCGGATCTTCGCCAGAGATGAATCCGAGCTCCGTCCCGACTCTGATTGCTGGAGAAACCGCTAAATCGCTTGCCTCTACCTCGAGGCTTGGCAGGAGTGCCAGGCCCAACAATCCATCTTGTACTGACGGCGAGGCCCGCTGGAAGAGCTCTTCTGCGAAGAAGCGGTGAAGCGCTATCGGGACCGCTTCTGACGGCGGTGACGCGTCCTCAGCCGCTGCCGCGAGCGCCAGGACTGCAGGCCACCCTTCGGCTTGCTTGGCCAACCTAAGAGATGCTCGCTCGTTGCCGAGCAGCTCAATCGATTCAGGCCCCGTCATAGCCAGGTGCTCGCGGCCGAACTCTGCGACCTCCCCGTATACGACTCGACGAGATCCAGCCCACTTCGGTCGCTGTCGCGACGCGATTACGAACCGCGCGCTCGTTTCTCGCCGCAGCACTTCGATGAAGTCTTCGGCTTCCGCAGAGCCCAGCAGTTCGTGGTAGTCGTCCAAGAAGAGCCAGGCCACAGCAGCGTCCTCTAGGCGTTGCCCGAGCGCAATCGCGATGCGTCTGTAAGTCCGCTGTGGATTTGCGTGCGCAGCGAGGTACTCCCGAACAAAGGTCCGGGCGTCGCCCGAGTGGGCGTCGATGCCACTCGCGAGGTCCTCCGCGAGCACGGCCACGTCACGGTGAGCCGGGCTTTGTGTAATCCAGATTGAGTGGCTTAGCGTTCTGGCCCATTGCCGCGCCAGAGTTGTCTTGCCGTAGCCAGCTGGTGCCAACAGCAGGATGACCCGTGCCTCGCAATCATCGAGCAGCTGAATCAGCCGAGGTCGTTCGATGATGCGCCGCGTCCGATTTCGGCTCGCGTGTGTCTTGTCCCTCGCTGCCACCGCTCCGCCTGCCTTAGTTGCCCCTGCTGCGACAAAGCTACGCGCCAACCCTGGCGATTGGAAGGGGGCCACGCCCGCGGCGGAGGGTGTCGCCGCGGGCGCCGCTTCGCCGTCAGCCCCCGTTGTCAGCGCGTGCCGACGCCAGAGTGGATGCCAACGGGTCTTCGCCCGTCAGGATCCTGAATGCGACAGGTATCTGCCGTCTCCGAGGGACGCCGAGCTTCTGTCGAAGCGCGTCACAGTGGGCTTTCGCGGTTCTCGGCGAGATGCCGAGCGCGATGCCGACCTCCTCGTTCGACATGCCCTGCGCGATCAATTCGATGACCTCCCGCTGCCGCGAGGTGATGCCGGAAGGATCTTGGAGTGCCTGCATGACGGGAGGGTAGGAAGCCGCGCGCCGAGTCGCTATCGGCCGAAGGGCGTATCTCAAGAGCCGCCTGCTTAGCGGGCGACGGGATGCTCGACGAGCGAGTCGACGATCGCGCTCGCGAGCGCGACCGTGTCGTCGATCAGCTGCTCGTCGGCGAGCGCCGGAGACTCGTCCGGCAGGTGGTACTCGTCGTACGGGAAGTGCAGCAGCGTCACCGCGGGGATCCCTTCCTGTGCGAACCAGTGCGAGTCGACGCCTCCCGTTGCCGGGCCGGTCTCGAGCTCGTAGCGATCGAGCAGGCCGAGGGCTCGAGCTGCCTCGACGCTGCGGTCGAGCATCGCCGCCGGTGATCCGAGCACGTTGAGCTTCTCGCCCCGCGCGATGCAATCGAGGTTCACGACTCCGGCGACTCGGGCCAGCTCTCCTCGGATCTTCGCTTCGTCGACGTACAGGCGCGAGCCGGTCAGCTTGATCTCTTCGGCCGCGAACCCGATCAGCGTGACCCCGCGCTCGAGCTCCCGTCCGACGAGCCGCTCGCCGACGCGCCGCACGCCCTCAACACCCGATGCGTTGTCGATCGAGCCCGGGCCACGCCACACCGAGTCGTAGTGCGCGCTGACGATGACGTGCTCGTCGAACCTGCCCGGGATGTCCGCGATCACGTTTCGTTCCCGACGACCCGGGACGAACCGTCCGCCCACTTTCAGTCGGACGCGCATCCCGTCCTCGAGCCGGGCGGAATCCTCCACCGAGACGAACGCCGTCGGCGGGGTCGTGATGTGCGTGTGCGCCGACATGAATGGAATGGCGCCACGGCTGAACGGGCTCGTCAGCAGGCGCGCGACCTCGTTCCCGTCCGGATCGACGACGGCGAACGACGCGAGGCGGCGGTCGCCGACCGGCGCGTCGGTCTCGCCGATCTTGCGCACCGTGCCCTCGCCTTCGAACGAGTGCGCATACATGCACGGCCCGGCCGGCCACGCCTCGCCCTCCACCTCCAACCGCGGCTCGTCGGCCTCGTAGCCGACGAGATCGAACTCCTGGAACCGCGGTTCGAGACCGAGCTCGCGGAACGCCTCTGCCACCGTCTCCGCGGCACGTCCCGCCGCTTCGCTCCCGGCCGTGCGCGGGCCGATGCCGACCGAGAGCGCCTCGATCAGATTCACGTCGGCGAGTGTACGTCCATCCTTTGGTAGAAGAACCCGCCGACGAGGAACAGCGCGCCCACGGCGATGAACGAGAACGCGCGCGCCACCGAGCTGAGCGACGTCAGGTCGTAGAGGATCAGCTTTGCGAGGCTGAGCCCGAAGAGTGCGAGCCCGCCGATCCTCAGCACCGAGCCGGAACGCCTCAGCCCCAGGTAGAGCAGCGAGAGCCCGACGATGCCCCAGACCGTGCTGACGGCGGTGTGGCCGCGTTGGAACGCGGTGTCGACGCCGCCGCCCAGATCTTCCGAAGCCTCGAGGATCACGAGCGTGACCGCGTAGAGCGCGAGACCGCCGCACGCCCAGACCAGGGCAGGTAGGCGGCGCGCTTCGCGCCACGCGATCAGCGATAGCGCGGCGAGGCTGAACAGCACCGCGGGGGCGCCGGCGCCAGGATGCGACTGGCTGACAAAGAGATCGCGAGGCTGTGCTTCTTGCGCGAGCGTGTGCACCAGGGCGACGAGCACGAACGTTGCTGAGCCGTAGAGCAGCCGACGCTCACGAACCGCGAGCAGCGTGAGCGCAGCGGTGGCCGTCGCCCACGCGAGCACGAGCCACGTCCCGTGCAGGAGCCCCGCCGAGCCGAGCAACGCGAAGGCCAGCGAGGTGGCAGCGACCATGGAGGCGAAGTCGCGCCGCCGGTCACGCAACGCCACCGCCAGCGCGATATACACCACGGCGACGCCGAGCAGAGCGACCGCTTCTGCCTTGCCGTCGAGGAGCCCGTGGGCCGCGCCGAACGCAAGCCCGGCACTGAGGCCGTTGGCGCCGATCGCAACGGGATCGAGCTCCACCGACGAACGCAGCTGCCGGATCACGCCGACCGTCAACGTCGCGAGAGCAGTCAGAGCGACCGACCACCAGCGTGCCGGGCTGTCGAGCTGCGTCACGTCGTACATGAGGACGAGCAGCACCGTGGCGGCTGCCGCGGCTGCGCCGGCGAAGCGGAAGCGCGTGCAGGCGAGCGCGACGGCCACCGCACCCCAGAGTGCCGCGACGCCGACGTGGCCCAATGACCAGCTCGCGGGCAGCGAAACAACTCCGAGCGACGCGCCGTAGACCGCGGAGGCAACTGCGAGCGTGAAGACGCCGGCGCGCACCTCCACCGGCTCCCAACGGAACGCCAGTCGGCCGACGGCGAAGGCGGCGGCTGCCAGAGCCGCCGCGGGCGGAATGGCGTGCCAGGCGTCGGCGCTCTGCACGAACAGTCGCTCGTACAGCTCGTCGACGACGAGTGCGTGACCCAGTGCCAGCCCGAGCCACGCGTAGGCGGCGGCCTTGAACCTCGGCTCGTCGATGCGATGCGCGAGCCAGGCGAGAACCGCCGACTCGGCGGCCCACCCGATCGTGAGCGTCGCACCCGACACGAGCGAGGCGAGCGCCACCGCACCGAGCGCGAGCGCGATCGCCCAGTGTAGGGACGCCGTGTCGCGGTCGCGCCTCCACAGCAGGATCGAGGCTGCGCCAAAGGTCGCGGCGACGACGAGCAGCGCCCACCCGCGCGCGGGATCGTCGAAAAGGATGCCGGCGGTCACGCCGCCGAAGGCGCCGCTCACCATCAGCAGCGACGCGGGCAGGTACGTCAGCCGCGAGCGGAGCGCGAGCACCGTCGGCGCCGCCGCGAAGGTCAACCACAACGCCGTGACGACGAGCGTCGCGTGCGGCCGGTGATCGGCGACGAGTGCCAGCCCCTGCGGCACCGTTGCGACGAAACCGGCGGCGAGTAGCGCACGCCAGTCACGACGCAGCGCGACAACGCACGTCGCGGCGAGCACGAGCGCGGCAAAGCCGGTGCCGATCGAACTGAGCTCGTCCTGCAGCGCGACCGGGACCGGGACGAGCATCGCCCCGACCAGACCGAGTGAAGCGATCGTCTCGGAATCCCATGCAAGCGCGATCCCCGCACCGAGCACAGCGATCAGCGCGGCGGGCACGATTGCGGCCGACGCCGGGAGCAGGTCGTAGAGCGCGGTCGCGGCCAGCAACGTCGCGTAGAGGCCGGCGATCCCCGCGCCGGCCGCCGACACCGACGCGTACGTGTCGCCGAATCGCCGCCGCAGCCAGACGCCTGCTCCGAGCGCGAGCCCCGACGCGAACGTGCCGATCGCGACGCGTGCCTCCGGGCCGATCCAGCCGCGCTCGGCGGCGAGGACGAAGAGGAAGACGACGCCGAGGAGCGTGACGACGCCGCCCGTCCAAGCAAGCGTGCGCGCCCCGAAGAGCACCGAATAGTCGAACGGCTCGCGTCGCGGGAGCGGCGGCGGCAACTCCGGCGCCATCGGCGCGACAGGTTCGGGCTCGGGAGCGATCATCGTCCAGAGCGGCTCGGGCCCCGGTTCGGGAGCCGCGGCCTCTTCTGCGCGGGTCAGCCGGCGGAGTTCTCCGAGTTCGGCCTCGAGCTTGCGCAACCTCGTTTCGAACAGATCGAGTTGTGCGGTCAGCTGCGTCATACAGCGACCGTCCGCCCGCGGCGGCGCGGCGTCAACGAGCGAGTCGACGGGCGGCTCCAACTGGTCGACGGACGGCGCCTGCGCGTGGTGCGAGCCGTGAAAAAATAGGATCTGGCGAATGCGCCGCCCGTCGCGCCTGGAACGCCTGCCGCAGCAGTACTTCGTGAGCCTCCTTGCGCGGGTCGCCGCGGCCTCCGCGCAGGAGGGCCCACCGCTCGTCGACCTCGGTCGCGGCAATCCGGAGACAGGCCCTCCGCCACATGTGATCGAGGCGCTGCGGACGGGCGCGCTCGACCCGACCGTGCACGGCTACTCGCCGATCCGCGGCCTGCCGCGGACGAAGGAGGCGATCGCCGCCCGCTACGCCGAGGTCTACGGCGTCACGCTGGATCCCGCCACCGAGGTCGCCCTGATCCCGGGCACCAAGACCGGCATCGTCGAGCTCGCGCTGGCGCTCTGCGAAGAGGGCGACACGCTGCTCCTGCCCGACCCCTACTACCCCGACTATCCGTCCGGGCCCGTGCTCGCCGGCGCGCGGATGGCGACGGTGCCGCTCGTTCCCGAGGCCGGCTTCGCGCCTGACCTCGGGTCCGCGCCTGCGGCTGCCGCGCTGTATCTCAACTACCCGTCGAATCCCTGCGCCGTCTGCGCTCCCGCCGGTGTCTTCGAGAGTGCGGTCGAGTGGGCGCGCCGCACCGGCGGCGCCGTCGTGCACGACGCGGCATACGTCGACATCGTGTTCGACGGGCGCACACCGCAGAGCTTCCTCGCCGTGCCGGGCGCGAAGGACGTCGGCGTCGAGATGTGGTCGATGTCGAAGACGTACGGGATGGCCGGATGGCGGATCGGCTTCGTCGTCGGCAACGCGGAAATCATCGAGCGCATCAACCTGTTCAACGACCACAGCCGCGTCGGGATCTTCGCGCCGATGCAGGCGGCCGCGATCGCGGCGCTCGAGGGGCCGCAGGACTCCGTCGCCGAGCGCGTCGAGGCCTATCGCCGGCGCCGCGACGTGATCGCGTCGGCGTTGCCGGAGCCGCCGGTCTGCGAGGGCACCTTCTACATGTGGACGAGGCTGCCCGAGGGGCTGACCGCGGAGCGTTTGCTCGCCGAGGAGCGCGTTGCGGTCGCGCCCGGCGAAGGCTTCGGCCCCAGCGGCGCGGGCTGGGCGCGCCTCTCGCTGGCCGTCACCGACGAGACGATCGACGTCGGCGCCGAGCGCCTGCACCGTGCCTTCGCGGCGGTAACCGCGTGAAGATCGGGATCGTCGTGCCGTTTTCCTGGTCGTACTGGGGCGGCGTCGTCGAGCACGCCGAGCACCAGGCGGCCGCGCTGCGGCGGCGAGGGCACGACGTGAAGATCCTGATGGGTAACGATCCGCCGGGACGGTTCACGCGGCTGCTCCACCCACGCAGCGGGCGCCACGGCGACCTGCCGCACGGGATCATCCCGGTCGGCCGTTCCGTTGTCGTGCCTGCCAACGGCTCGCTGCCGAACATCGTGCTGTCGCCGCGGTCGGTCGGGCGAGTCAGGCAGGCTCTCGCAGAGGAGCGCTTCGACCTCGTGCACCTGCACGAGCCGATGACGCCGGCCGTGTGCGTCGCGACGCTCGCCGTCGCACGCTGCCCGATCGTCGCCACCCACCACGCGCACGGTGACCTCGGCTGGCTGCGCATCGGTATGCGCTTCTGGGGCTTCCTGATGGATCGGATCGACGTCCGCATCGCAGTCTCGCCGATGGCCGCCGAGTCCGCCTCCCGCTGGATCCCCGGCGACTATCGCGTGATCCCGAACGGCGTTCTCACCCCGGAGCATGCCGACCCGGCCGATCGCGACCATGCGGTCGTGTTCATCGGCCGCCACGACCCGCGCAAGGGACTGCCGACCCTCCTCCGGGCCTGGCCGCGCATCCACGCGGAGACCGGTGCACGGCTGCGCCTGATCGGCACGGACCCGCTCCAGTACCGCCTGCTGCACGCGCGCATGCGCTTCGACGAGACCGGTGTCGACGTGCTGGGGATCGTGCCGAACGAGGTGCGGACGCACGAACTGCTGCGCGCGAAGGTTTCCGTGACCCCGGCGCTCGGCGGTGAGAGCTTCGGGCTCGTCCTCGCGGAGGCGCTGGCGTGCGCCACGCCGGCGGTCGCATCCGACATCCCCGGGTACGCGGCGGTCGCGACGCCGGAGGCC
>JBKPRG010000107.1:0-3709 GCA_046765815.1 Actinomycetota bacterium | reverse complement strand
ATAAGAGACAGAGCTGGGGCAGCGCAACCGCGGCGACGAAGGGCAAGTCGGACATCTTCGCGGCCCACGTGAGCGTGTCGCTGCACTGATCGGGTTCTAGACTCGACTGATGGCAGGGCGGCGCGAGCGCAAGGTTGTCACGGTCCTCTTCGTCGATCTGGCGGGCTTCACGTCGCGCGCCGAGGTCATGGACCCCGAGGACGTGGCCGCCATGCTCGACCCGTACCACGAGCGGGTGAAGGACGAGCTGGAACGGCGCGGCGGCACCGTGGAGAAGTTCATCGGCGACGCGGTCATGGCCGTGTTCGGCGCGCCGGTCGCACACGAGGACGACGCCGAGCGGGCCGTGCGGTCGGCGCTTGCCATTCGCGACTGGGCGCAGCAGGAGGGCGTCGAGCTGCGGGTCGGCATCAACACCGGGGAGGCGCTCGTGACGCTCGACTCGCGGCCCGACCAGGGGCAGACGATGGCGACCGGCGACGTCGTCAACACGGCTGCGCGGCTGCAGTCGGCCGCGCCCGTCGGCGGGATCCTCGTCGGTGAGCAGACAGTGCGGGCGACCGAGCAGGTGATCGTGTACGACGAGGCGGAGCCGGTGGCCGCCAAGGGCAAGGCCGACCCGGTGCCGGTGTGGCTTGCCTCCTCCGCGCGCTCACGGGTGAGCGTCGAGCGCGTACACGGCGCCGCGCTGGTGGGCCGGCGGCGCGAGCTGGAGCTGCTCTTCGGCGCGCTCGACCTGGCGCGAGAGGAGCGCTCGCCGCAACTCGTGACGCTCGTCGGCGTGCCGGGCATCGGCAAGAGTCGCCTCGTCTTCGAGCTGTACGGCCGCATCGAGCAGGAGGAAGAGCTCACGTTCTGGCGTCACGGTCGCTGCCTGCCGTACGGCGACGGCGTCACGTTCTGGGCGCTCGGCGAGATGGTGAAGGCGCATGCCGGCATCCTCGAGGGCGAGTCCGAGGAGGAGGCGGCGCGCAAGCTGCATGACGCGGTCGACGATCCGTGGCTCGAGTCGCACCTTCGTCCCCTCGTCGGCCTGGGGTCCGATGTCGAGAGTGGCGGCGACCGGCGCGAGGAGGCGTTCACCGCGTGGCGGCGCTTCTTCGAGAGCCTCGCCGACGAGCGACCGCTCGTGCTCGTTTTCGAGGACATGCATTGGGCCGACGACAACCTGCTCGACTTCGTCGACCACCTTGTCGAGTGGGCGAGCAACGTGCCGCTGCTCGCCGTCTGCACGGCGCGGCCGGAGCTGCTTTCGCGTCGCGCCGGCTGGGGCGGGGGGAAGCCCAACGCGCTGACGATCTCGCTGTCGCCACTCTCGAGTGACGACACGGCACGGCTGCTCGCCGAGCTGCTCAATCGGTCCGTGTTGCCCGCGGAGACGCAATCGGAGCTCCTCGACCGCGCCGGCGGCAATCCGCTGTATGCGGAGGAGTACGCGCGGATTCTGCGCGAGCGCGGGAAGATCGAGCAGCTTCCGGAGACCGTGCAGGGGATGATCGCCGCGCGCCTCGATCTGCTCGAGCCGGAGCAGAAGGCGGTTGTGCAGGATGCCGCCGTGATCGGGCGGACGTTCTGGCGCGGCGCGCTCGAGTTCCTCGCGGGTGGTGAGCCCGCGCTGCTCGAGCAACGGCTGCATGCGCTCGAGCGGAAGGAGTTCGTGCGTCGCGAGCGGGCGCCGTCGATCGCCGGGGAGACGGAGTACTCGTTCCGTCATCTGCTGGTGCGCGATGTCGCATACGGCCAGATCCCTCGCGCGGAGCGGGCTGAGCGGCATCGCCGGGCCGCTGAGTGGATTGGCGCTCTCGGCCGGACCGAGGACCACTCCGAGCTGCTCGCCCACCACTACATGCAGGCACTCGAGCTCGGCGCGGCGGCCGGCGTCGATACGCGCGAGTTCGCCGAGCCGGCAGCCGCGGCGCTGTCCGCGGCAGGTGACCGCGCATTCGGGCTGAACGCCTTCGACGCAGCAGCGCGCCACTACCGGTCCGCACTCGACCTTCTCCCGCCGGGCGACGTCCGGCGCGGGCGGCTGCTGCTACGCCTCGGCACGGCGCTGTTCAACGCTGGCAAGACGGACCTCCCGCTGCTCGAAGCGGGCGTCGAGGAGCTGCTCGCCGTGGGGGACGTCGACGGGGCGGGGGACGCGGAGCGCATCCTGAGCTGGCAGCTGTGGATCGCGGGTGAGCGGGATCGCAGCTTTGCGCATCTCGATCGCGCGCTCGAGCTCGTTGCGGACCGCGAGCCCTCGTCCGCCAAGGCCAACGTGCTCGGCACGGCCGCTCGCTTCCGGATGCTGGCCGGCGCGAGCGAGGAAGCGGTCCGCTATGGGCGCGAGGCGCTCGAGATGGCGACCGCACTCGACATGGACGAGCTGCGGGCGGCGGCGTTGGTCAACGTCGGATGTGCGCGCGTCTTCTTGGGCGACGACGGAGGGATCGGCGATCTGCGCGAGGCGATTGCCGTCGCACGGGCCGCGAATGCCGGTTTCGAGCTCGGCCGGGCCGGCGGGAACCTCGCGTCGATTCTTTGGACGCGAGGTGAAGTGACCGCGGCTGCGGAGCTGTGGGCGCAGCAGGAGGTCGACGCCGAGCAGTACGGCCAAACCGGCTTTCGGCGCTGGATGCAGGGCATCAACACGACGCTGTTCTACGACCTCGGGAAGTGGGACGACGCTTTCGCCACCTCCGACGCCTTCATCACGGAGGTCGAAGGCGGAGCGCCGCACTACCTCAGCTCTCAGGCGTATCTCGCCCGCGGCCTCGTGCGACTCGCGCGGAACGAGACAGCGGCTGTGCTTGTTGATGTCGAGCGTGCCGTCGAGTCGGCACGGCGCGCGAAGGATCCGCAGATCCTCTATCAGACCCTTGCCGGCGCCGCGCACGTGCATCATGAGCTCGGGGACGACCGAGCTGCCTCTGCGCTCGCCGACGAATTCCTGGCAGCGATCTCGGCCGGCGAGATCCTCGGGTTCTCGCTCTCGTGGACGCATGTTCTCGCGTGGACAGCCGTTGAGGTCGGGCGCGGCGCTGACTTGGCGGCGGCTCTGGAAGGAGCTGCCGAGTCGCCGTGGGCTCGCGCCGCGATCGCATACGCGCGAGGGGAGCCGGCCGAGGCAGCGGACATCTGCGCCGAGATGGGCGCCCCCGCGCAGGAGGCATATGCGCGACTCGCGGCGGCGCGGCAGCTGGTCGACGCGGGCCGCCGGGCCGAGGCCGACGTGCAGCTCGGGCGGGCGCTCGCGTTCTACCGCGGCGTGTCGGCGCGACGCTACGTGCTCGAGGGCGAAACGCTGATGGCCGCGTCGGCCTAGGAGCGATCGAACAGCCACACGCCAAGGTCGGCGCCGAGCGCGTCGGTGTAGCCGCGCGGCGGCTCGAAGCTCGCGCCCGGCTGGAGCGGGACCGCGACCAGCACCTCGCCGCCGCGTGTGAACGCGCAAACGTCTTCGGCTTCCACGGGCTCGTAGGCGCCGGCGAACGCCTCGGGCCGCCGCGCCCGTAACGCGAGCGTCTTCCAGATCAGGAACAGCTTCGCCGTCTCGCGCGTGGGCGGGGCGCCGGCTTGCAGGTCCGCGAGCACGCGGCGGCGCGCCTCCCAGTCGACGGGGCGGCGGTTGTCGGGGTCGACGAGGCTGAGGTTCCACAGCTCGTCGCCCTGGTAGACGTCCGGCACGCCCGGGCACGTCAGCTTGAGCAGCGTCTGGGCGAGC
>JBKPRG010000106.1:0-8217 GCA_046765815.1 Actinomycetota bacterium | reverse complement strand
GCAGGGCGACGCCCGCGGCGGCCGCGCCGATCCCGGCACCGACGGCCGGGAAGGCGACCGCACCGCGCGCGACATCCGCGGCCTCGACCCGCCCGGCGGGGACCCGCGTCAAGAAACCGACAGCGGCGCGGAGGCTAGTGGCCGGCATCGGTGACGCCGGCAGACTCGAACGTCGCCATGTCGGCGAGGATTGCCACCGCCGCCTGCAGCAGCGGCAGCGCAAGTGCAGCGCCGCTCCCCTCTCCGAGCCTGAGCTTGAGGTCCAACAGCGGCTCGAGCTCGAGAGCCGCCAACACCAAGGCGTGTCCAGGCTCGGGCGAGCGGTGCGCAGCGATCATCGCCTGCTGCGCCGAAGGCTCGAGGCGCGCTGCGACGAGTGCAGCCGTCGACGAGATGAAACCGTCGAGCAGCACGACGGCCTTCCCCCGGGACGCTCCGATCGCCACACCCGCTAGGAAGGCCAGCTCGCGACCGCCCAGCGCAGCGAGGACGTCCATCGGCTCGGAAGCGTCGTTCGCTGCGAGCGCGCGGCGGACGACGTCGACCTTGCGCGCAACACCCTCGTCGTCAAGACCCGTGCCGCGGCCGCACACGGCCTCGGGCTCGACCCCGAGCAGCCTGGCGGCGAGGGCGCTTGCGACCGTCGTGTTCCCGATCCCCATCTCGCCCAGCGCCACGACCTTCGCGTCGGCCGCATGCTCGATCCCGCGCTCGAGCAACGCGTCAGCCTCGCCACGATCCATCGCCGGCCCGACGGCGATGTTGCCCGTCGGCCGCCCGACGCCGACGTCGACGACGTCTACCCGCGCACCCGCCTCGCGCGCCAGCACCGAGACCGCCGCGCCGCCGCCCGCGAAGTTGGCGAGCATCTGGCGCGTCACCTCTTGCGGGTACACGCTGACGCCCTCCGCCGCCACGCCGTGGTCGCCCGCAGCGACGACGATCACCGGCCGCAGCGGCCGCGGGTCGAGCTCGCCGGTAATCCCGGCGATCCGGATCGCCAGCTCCTCGAGCCGGCCGAGGCTGCCGCGCGGCTTCGTCTTCGCGTCGAGCGCACGACGCGCCGCAGCCATGCTCACAGCGCGAGCTCCCGCCCCGCGACCACGAAGGACGCGCGCGCCGACGCCTCGACCCACTCCTGGTTCACGCGACCGAGCTCGTCGCGGTAGGCGCGGCCGAGCGGCGTCGCCGGGACGACGCCGAGGCCGACCTCGTTGCTGACCGCAATCGTGAGCCCGGGCCGCGCGGTGGCGGCAGCAGCCGCGCCTTCGAGCGATCCGCCCCGCTCGAGCACGTTCGCCACCCAGAGCGAGAGACAGTCGACGACGAGCGTCTCACCGGCAGGCACTGCTTCGATCGCCGCCGCGAGCTCGAGCGGCTCCTCGACGACCGTCCACTCCGGCGGCCGCTCCGCACGATGCGCGGCGATTCGCGCCGCCATCTCCTCATCGAGCGCCTCGCCCGTAGCGACCACAGTCACGGCGGCGCCCGACTCAGCGGCCAGCCGTAGGGCGAGCATCGACTTGCCGCTGCGCGCACCGCCGAGCAGCACGACGAGGCTCATTCGCCGCGACTCCCGCGCACGGGGACGACGACGAGGCCCGACTCCGCCTCGCCGACGACACGCACGTCGGCGCGGTAGTGCTCGGCGATCAACGCGCGCGTGAGCACGTCCTTGGCCGGCCCCGAGGCGACCAGCCGGCCGCGATCGAGCAACAGCAGCCGGTCCGCGTACTGACCTGCGAGCGTGAGCTCGTGCATCGCCGACAGCACCGTGAGCCCCTCGGTCGTGCGCAGCTCGTCGACGATCTCGAGCACCTGCTGCTGCCGGCCGACGTCGAGCGACGTCGTCGGCTCGTCGAGCAGGAGCACCGGCGCCTGCTGCGCGAGTGCTCGTGCCAGCACGACGCGCTGGCGCTCGCCGCCGGACAACGCAGACAGGCGGCGCCGCGCGAGCGAACCGAGATCGAGCCGCGCCATCGCCGCCTCCGCCGCGTCGTAGTCCCGGCGCCGCTCGCTCGCGAGATAGCCGATGTACGGCGTGCGGCCGAGCAGCACATACTCGCGCACGCTCATCTCCGGCGGCATCGTCGGGATCTGCGTGACGACCGCGACACGGCGCGCCCGCTCGCCCCGCGACAGCCCGCGTGTGTCCTCCCCCATCAGCTCTACCGAGCCCTCGTAGTCGACGAGCGACGCGACCGCCCGCAGCAACGTGGTCTTGCCTGCGCCGTTAGGCCCGATCACCGCGACCCACTCGCCCGGCTCGACCGACGCAGTCACGCGATCGACTACGAGCGAACCGCCCAGCGACACCGACAGCTGCCGGAGCGCGATCACAGCCCGCGCCTCGACGAGCGCAGGACGACGGCGAAGAACGGCGCGCCGAAGAACGCGGTCACGACGCCGATCGGCAGCTCGGCGGGCGAGATGATCGTCCGCGCGACGACGTCCGTCAGCACGAGGAAGCCTGCACCGAGCAGGATCGTCAGCGGCAGCAGCAGTCGGTACGAGCCACCGGCCAGCAGGCGGATCGTGTGCGGGACGATGATCCCGACGAAGCCGATCAGGCCGCTGACCGCAACGGCCGCGGCCGTGCCGACCGTCGCGGCCACGACGACGAGCAGCCGCACGCGCGCCACGCGCACGCCGAGGGTCGCGGCTTCCTCGTCGCCGACCGCCAGCACGTCGAGCAGCCGCCGGTGGAGCAGGATCACAATCCACGAGAAGAGCGCGTACGGCAGCACGATCACCACCTCGTGCCAGCCCGACGTCGCGAGCCGCCCGAGGAGCCATGAGTAGATCTCCTGCACAGTCTGGACGTTCTGCTGCTGCACGAAGGTTTGCACCGCCGTGAAGAACGACACCACCGTCACCCCGGCGAGGACGAGCGACGCCGCACTCGCGCCCGCGCCGGCCGAGCGCCCGAGTGCGTAGGCGATGAGGACCGCCAGCGCCGCACCCACGAACGCCGCAATCGGAAGGAGATCGTCCGCGACGCTCCCGCCCGGCCCGTAGACAACCGCGAGCGTTGCCCCGAGGCCGGCACCCGCGGCTGCGCCGAGCAGGTACGGATCGGCGAGCGGATTGCGGAACACGCCCTGGTATGCCGCACCTGCCGCCGCGAGCGTGGCACCCACGATCGCGCCGAGGATCACCCGCGGCAACCTGATCTGCCAGAGGATCGCGTCGTCGGTCCGCGACAGCGGCGAGTGCAGCCCGAACGCGTGCGCGGCCGTCCCGCGCACGACGTCGAGCACGCCGAGATGCACCGGCCCGACGAGCGCGCCGGCGAAGACCGCCGCCAGCAGGAAGGCGGCTCCGCCGGCAAGCCAGAGCGTCGAATTAGCTGTGCGCAACCCGGACGGCAGCCGCGACCGCGCGCACGAAGTTGACGACCCGCGGTCCCCACCGTGACGCGATCGAGTCGTCGATGCGCACCACGGCGCCGTTGCGGACGGCGGAGATCCCGCTCCAACCCGGACGCGCAGCGACCGTCTGCGCTGTCTGCCCGCAGCAGCGGACGTCGGCGAGAACGATTAGCGACGGGTTCGACGCGACGATGTACTCGTTCGACAGCTTCGGGTAGCCGCTACCGGTCGCGTCGGCAGCGTCGGCGATGTTCTTCAGCCCGAAGAGCTTGTAGATCTTGCCGATGAACGTCTTCGACGTCGCCGAGTAGAGATCGGGCTCGAGCTCGTGGTAGACGGACAGCGACGAGCGCTTCGGCGTCGCCGCGAGAATCTTCGCGATACGCGCCTTCATGCCGGACACCACCGCCTTCGCCTTCGCAACATGCCCGGTCACGGTCCCGAGCTGCGCGATCTGCGCGTAGGCCTGGCCGAGGTCGGTCGCCGCCGGCTGCACGAGCACGCGGATGCCGAGCTTGCGTAGCGACGCGACGACGCCGCCGGTGTCGAACGAGAGGACGACGAGGTCCGGCTTGTAGCCGGCCACCGCCTCGACATTCGGCGTGAAGCCGGAGAGCTTGGTGCGCGGCGCTTCCTTCGGGTAATCCGACTGGTCGTCGACGGCGATCACCTGCGCGCCGGCGCCGACGGCGAAAAGGGACTCTGTCGCGGTCGGCGACAGAGAAACGATGCGGTGCGGAAGCGCGGCGGTCGACCCGGAGGCCGCCCCGGTCACGGCAAGCAACGCCGCGACGACGGTGGCAATCAGGAACTGACGCACGATTCCTCCTTCCACGAGGGGATCGGTATGGAGGGCGACCGGCAGGTCTTCTGACTCGGGGCTCCCCCTCCGCCGCCTTCCCAGGCCTCGGCCCAGTGGCGTCCGGCGGAGGGCATCTCCCCTCACAGCGGCGGGACCGTCCCGGATTTGCACCGGGTTCCCTCACCGCTCGCCCGTTAGCGGCGCAAATCTACCATTGAGCTACGGCGTCGGACCGCCGATCTAGGCTACGCACATGGAAGGCGAAGTCACCGATCGTCAACTGGAGGCGCTGCTCCAGCGCCTCGACCGGATCGCGGAGGAGCTCGAGCGCATGAACCGGCGCGAGGAGCGCCGGGAAGAGCTGACCGTGATCGCGCACGAGCTGCGCAACCTGAACGAGTCGCTGCAGGCGATCACGTACGCGGCACTCGGCACGCAGGGACCGCAGGTGCGCCGCCGCCGCGCTGGTTAGCGGGGCGGCGAACCGACCGTGCCGCGATAAGCGCCCGAGACCCGGACCGGCTTTCCGTCGGAGAATTCGCTCGCGATTGTCCCGGACAGACCGATCTCGAGCGACCCCCCACGCCGGCACGTCGCGCGCCGGAGCGTTACGACTCCGCTCGAGCCCTCAGCGCCCTCCGATGCTTCATTGTGCGTCTTCGCGTCGAAGATGAAGATGCCGATCCCGTTTGCACGGCGCCAGCTGAACCGGATGACGGCCCCAGGGCGGACGCTCTTTCGCGCGACCTCGAGCTGCCAGCGCGACTGCCGGATTCCTCCCAGGCTGATCACGTTCAGGCTCTTCGTGTCGCACCACGCTCGCACGGCGCCTGGGAAGATGATCGCGCTGCCGTCCGCACGGCGAAAGAGCGGGCTGCCGGCGGCGGCGGCGGAGGCGGCGAGCGCGAGCAGCAGGGTGACGGCGAGCAGAGCTCTCACTTGTAGATGAGCAGCTCGCCACGCGTGGCGTGCTCGTTCGCGTTGCCCGTCGGCATCGCGATGCGGCCGTCGGCGACGATCGGGCTCTGCCAGTGCACCGAGCCCGAGTCCAGCTTCGCGACCTCGCGGCCGCTCGTCGGGGCGTAGACGCGGATCGACCCGCTGCCGGCGACGTAGAGCAGCGGGCCCGCGACGACCGGCGACGTGCCGCCGTTGGACCTCGACCAGACGGGGCGCAGGCGGCCGCCTTTGAAGAGGAGCGCCTCGGTGCCGCTGTCGGTCGCCAGGAAGACCCAGCGGCCGTTCCAGATCGCGGGCGCCGAGAAGAGCCCACCGGGCGTCTTCAGCGTCTGCAGCTCGCCCCCCGTCTCCTTGTTTGCGCCCGGCAGCTTGTGCAGCTGCAGCAGGCGGAGGATCCCGTCCTTGCCGCCTTGCACGGCAAAGCCGTTCGGCAGCAGCGCCGGGCTGGTCGAACCGAGGTCGAGGTCGCTCCTCTCGAGCTCGTTGTATGTCGCCGGCGTGTAGTGACCGACCAGACGCGACGCATCCGGCGAGAGCACGAGCACGCTGTCGCCCCAGTTCGTCGTGCCGTTGAAGGGTGCGTTGCCGGTCGCGACTACGAGTGTGCCGTTCGACGGATCGACGGCGGCTCCGCTGCGCGACCAGATCGCCGAATCGCTCGCGTCGCATGAGCTCGGCGTGATGATCGCGTGGCGATCGCTGCAGAGCGAGTTCCAGACGTGCTGGATGCGACCCGTGCGCTCCGACATCGTGACGACATGACCCTGGTACGGCGGCGCGTCCCCGATGTAGCCGCCGGTCGCCATGATCACGAGCCCGCGCGAGACGTTGATCGACGACGTCATCTTCTCGTGCGTCGGGTCGCGCGTGAGCGTCGCCGTCCACAGCACCTTGCCGTCCGAGACGCGCAGCTTGCGCACGCGCCCGTCGGGCGCTGAGGCGTAGATCGCCGTGCGGTCGGTCGACGCGGCCGGGCTCGAGTTGGTGATCTGCGCCGTCCCGGCGATGCGACTGTAGGCCGGCGGTGTGACGCGCCACAGCACGGAGCCGCTGTCGGCGTCGATCGCTTCCGTCCGGCCGTACGTCGTCGTGACGAAGAAGACGTCGTGCGACTTGCCGTGCACACGCACGTCGTGGAGGTAGATCGGCGACGAGTCGACGGTGCCGTCGAGATGCACGGTCAAGCGTTTGAGCTTCGACACGTTGGCGGCGGTGATCCCGCTGCCCGGCGCCTGGTTGTGGCGTGCCGCGTCGTAGCCGAACCGGCTCCAGTCCATCCCGCCGGGCGCACTCTGACCGGCGCTGATGAAGACCAGCGCGACGAGCGGAAGGAGGTACCTCATTGCGTCGCGAGGTCCGGGGTGCGAACCCACGGCCCCGGCGGGGTGAGCAGCGACTCGGCGTGCAGGTACGCGAGACCGGCGAGCGGCAGGTCACCCCAGCGCTCGAAGCAGAAATAGCGCCGGCGCCAGTGCGGGAAGAACTTGCGATTGAAGCTGTGCAGCCGCTCGAGCTGGAACAGCCGGTCGGCGCGCAGGAGCACCCAGCGCAGCGCACGCGTGCGGCGAGGCGCCTCGTCGTCGGCACGCAGGAAGTCCGCGAAGACCGCGAAGTTGAGCGAAACCTCGGTCACGGCGTGCGCCCGCGCCCACGCGAGCGTCTCGGTGATCAGGTACTCCATCATCCCGTTCGGCGTGTTGCGCCGGCGCCGCATCGACGCGAGCGAGTAGCCCTCGCTCGCAGGCGAGGGCACGAGCTGCAGGAACCCGCCGATGGAGCCGTCGGGCGCAACCGCGACCGCGAGGACGGTGTCGGGGTAGCGATAGAGCGCGTCCATCGCCATCGTGAAGCCGCGCTCGGGCCAGTTGCCGCGCCATTCCTTCGAGACGGCGCAGAGCTCCTCGCGCAACTCCACCTCCGTGTCGGCGGCCGAAAGCACCCGCACCTGGTAGCCGGACTTCTCGAGGCGTGAGACGGACTGACGCACCTTGCGGATCGGGCGCCCGTCGAGCGAGAACTCGCCGGGGCGGATCACCGCCTCGTCGCCGAGGTAGATCGACTTGAACCCGAGCGCGTCGTAGTCGGCGAGCGCGTCGTTCGCCGCGCCCGCGATCGCAACGCGCCAGCCCTTGGCATGCGCGACGCGGCGGAACTCGGCCAGTAGCTCCCGCCGCTCTCCCGCCGCGCCGATCGGATCGCCCGCGACGAGCGCCGTGCCGGCCACGACGCGGTACGCCAGGAACGAGCGGCCGCTGGGCGAGAAGAAGTAGCTCTTGTCGCGGCGCAGCGCGAAGTAGGCGAGGCTGTCCGAGCCGCTCGCCTGCACGAGCTCAGTCGCACGGGCATGCTCCGCGGGATCGGTGGGCTCGACGCGGAACGGCCGGAACCAGAGCCAGAACGCGCGGACGCCGAGACCCGCGATGACGAGCAGCAGCGCCTCCTCGATCCGCTCCGAGACGGCGTGGTGGTCGTAGCCGTAGAGGACCGAGACCGGGATGCAAACTGCCAGCGCGACACCGACCTGGACGAGCGGCTTGATCGTCGCCGGGTCGCCCGGCGCGACGAAGTGGCGGCGCGCGCGGATGAGCGCGACGAGGAGCAGCACATGCGCCGAGGCCTCTTCGAAGTCGAGCCCCTTCGCAAGGTGTGCGACCGCCGAGGCGCCGAGCACCGCGAGCGCGAGCCACCAGGCACGGCGCTTGCGGCGGGCGAGGCCGCGCGACAGCCAGATCAGGCCGAGGCCGAGGGCGAGCGCGACGGTGCGCGCCACGTCGGGCACGCCGGGCGGCAGGATCCCGGAGACCAGGTCGGAGCGGTCGGACAGCTCCGGTGTGAGCGCCGAGACGATCGAGACGAGCCCCGCAGCCGTGGCAAGCCACGCCAGCACGACGGGAGTGGCCGGGCGACGCACTCGGACACGGTAGCGGCCTCTCCGGGGGGTTCGTCATCATCGTCCGATGTACGGCGAGCTGCACGCTCCCGACGGCCAGAGGAAACACCCTGTCGTGATCGCGGTCCACGGCGGCTTCTGGCGGACGCGGTGGACGCGCGAGCTGATGGTTCCGATCGCGCTCGACCTCTCGG
>JBKPRG010000105.1:0-19214 GCA_046765815.1 Actinomycetota bacterium | reverse complement strand
CATGGAGTCCGAGGAGGGCTCGGCGTTCGGGGCGGCGCTGCTGGCAGGTATTCGAGCCGGCGTCTTCGCAGACGCGGCCCAGGCGGCAGCGCGGTGTGTGCGCACCCGCGACCGCATCGAGCCGGATCCCGCGTGGGCGGAGGTCTATGACCGACGCTACGAGCGCTACCGGCTGCTCTACCCCACGCTCCGAAAGGTGTCAGACACTTTCAAAAGTGTCTGACACCAATTGCCGTGCAAGCTAACCGTTCTCGATCGCGACCACTGACGCGACCGTCCAGGCCTGGATCTCCTGGGGCGGCTGCTCGAGCCGGTTCATGCGGTCGTTGACGCTGTCGTAGACGTCCACGATCCGCTTCGCGATCAGCTCGCTGCCCGGCTCGCCGCCCGCGACGAACTCAGGGAAGCGGTGGGTCGCGCGGCAGGCGGCGAGGAGCCGTCGCTGCAGCTCCTGCGCCTCGTCCGTGAAGCCGTGCCGCGCGAGCCCGAGCGAGAACAGGTACGTGTCGATGCCCCACGCGTTGCCGTTGTGGTACGCCCGAGGCCGGAAACGCACCTCCCGGCTCGAGAGCGTGCGCAGGCCGCCGTCGGCCAGGAACTCGTCCGACAACAGCAGGTCGACGATGCGCCGGCGCCGCGGGGCAAGCTCCGGCCCGTCCAGGAGCCGCGAGCGGAGCAACCACCCCATGTTCGACGCGCGCGTCTCCAGCCGCCGCGGCGCGCCCGACGCCGGATCGCGGTCGATCCCGATCGCGTAGAAGCCGCCTTCGGCTTCGTCGACCCAGAACCACTCCTCGACCGCGCGCCGCAGCCGCTGCGCCTCCTCGAGCCGCCCGACGTCCAGCAGTGCGTCGTACGCCAGCGCCTGCGCCTCGACGGACGCGACCGGAGCCTCGTGGTTGCAGACCGTGCCGTCCGCGTGCGAGATGCTGTCCCAGCTGTCCTTCCAGACCTGGTTCTCGAGGCCGTAGGGGTTCGCGCGCTGGAAGCTGAGGAGGCCGAGCTCGTCCGCGGCCAGCCGCCGGAGCAGCCACTCGACCGCCGCATCCAGCGCCTCGCGAACCTCGGCTGCGAACGCCGGCCGGCGCTCGATCGCATGCGTACCCGCGCTGATGAAGAGCGGCGTCGCGTCGACCGAGCCGTAATACGGAAAGCCCCATGGCCCCGGCGTCGCGGGATCGCGGATCTCGTGCGCGATCCGGCCCGGCTCTTCCTCGCGTCGCGCATCGAACTGCCGCCCCTGAAACGCCGCGAGATGCAGCACCGTCGCCTCGAGCAGGCGCGGGAAGAGGTCGGCCACGAGCAGAGCCACCGTCAGCGAGTCGCGGCCGAAAACGACCTCGAACAGCCGCAGCGCCTGCTTCCCGACGTTGGCGTCGCTGACGCGCGCGCCGACGACCGGGCCGTTGAGGCCGATCTCCTCGGGACGTTCGACGCCGGCCAGCTTGCAGAGCTCGCCCAGCGCGTCCGGCATGGCCGGCGGATCGACCAGGTCGAGCTCTTCGACGCGCTCGAGTCGCTCGCCCGGGAGCAGCGTGACCGGCGGCTCGATCAGCGTGCCCGCACGGCACCCATCGCGTACCCGCCCTCGAGCATCGCGGGCGCGCGCTGCGCGAGGCGCTCCGGCGGCGGGACATCCCAGCCGAACGAGTCGGCGAGGCGCACGATCATGCTGAACAGCGAGCAGACGGTGGCCGCGTCACGCAGTGCCTGCCGAGAGACGCCTGCCGCGTAGACCGCCTCCGCATCCGCGGGATCGAGCTCGTCGGGCCGCAGCGTCAGCTTCTCCAGGAAACCGAGCGTCGCCTTCAGCTCGGGGCGAACCGGCGCCGTGCGCCAATCCTCGGCCACCGCCTGCCACACCTCTTCACCGAGCGCGTACGACGCGACCGCGCCGTGGGAGCCCGTTCAGAACAAGCACTGGTTGAGCCGAGACGTGAACGCGGCGAACAACTCGCGCTCGCCGGCGCTCCACTCCGACGGCCCGCGCATGACGCGGTCGAGCGCTTCGGAAAAAGGAAAGCCGAACAACTGCGGCCGGTAGAGGAGCGTCTTGACCACGCCGAGCGGCTCGTTGCCGGTGCGGGAGCGGATCTCGGCGAGCATCCCGGCCTCGGCCGGCGCATGCCCGTGATCGATCGCTGCGAGCCTCATCCGATCACCCGCTCCGCGCTGTCGAGTCGCCGCAGTCCTTCGCCGACGGCGACGGCGACGGTGTGCTCGAAGATCTCGTCCTCGGTCAACCCGGCCGCCTTCAGCGCCTCGACGTCCCCGTCGGTGATCGCGTAGGCGCGTTCATGAACCTTGGCGAGGTAGTCGCGCATCGGCTCGGGCGCGGCGGCAGCCGAGCCGGCAACGGCTCTCAGGTCGTCGATCGGCCCCGGCACCGCGAGCCAGTTTACGCGGCTTCGTCGGGTGCCGGCTCGGCTCGGCGCTCCCACGGCTTGAAGGTGACCGTCAGCCGGTGGATGCGCTGCCCCTCCACCTCGTCGACGTGGAACTTGAGCCCGTCGTGCGACACCTCGTCGCCCGGCTCGGCGCCGCGGCCGAGGAGACCGAAGACGAACCCGCCGACCGTGTGGTAGTCCTCGTCGGGCAGGTCGCATTTGAAGCGCTCGTTGAAGTCGTCGATCGTGAACGTGCCGTCGATGCGCACCGTGTCCTCGTCGATGCGCTCGACAGTCTCGTCGGGCAGGTCGAACTCGTCCTCGATCTCGCCGACGATCTCCTCGAGCAGGTCCTCGAGCGTGACGATCCCCTCCATTGATCCGTACTCGTCGATCACGATCGCCATGTGCTGGTTCGTGCGCCGGAACTCGGTCAGCAGCGCGGCGAGGTCCTTCGTCTCCGGGACCATGTAGGCGCCCCTGATCAGCGACTCGAGGTCGACGGCGACGATCCCGCGGTCGTGCATCGCCGCGATCAGGTCGCGGATGTGGAGCACGCCGACGATGTCGTCGAGTGACTCGCGGTAGACCGGGTACCGCGTGTAGGGCGATTCGAGCACCGCCTTCAGCGCCTCCTCGGCCGGCAGGGCGATCGAGATCGCGACCACCTCGGGGCGCGGCACCATCACGTCCGAGACTTCCTTGTCGGCGAAGTCGAAGACCTTGTAGAGCATCTCCTGCTCCTCGTGCTCGATCTCGCCCTGCTCCGCCGAGGTCGAGAGGAGCATGCGCAGCTCGGCCTCCGAGTGAGCCTCGTGCTCGGCCCCCGGCGGCTCCAGCTTGAGCGCGCGCAGGATGACGTTCGTCGAGTTCTGGAGCAGCCAGATCAGGGGCCGGAAGACGATGAAGAACAGCCGAACCGGCGCGGAGACCGCGAGCGCCGTCCGTTCCGGATGCCCGAGCGCGATCCCCTTCGGCACCAGCTCACCGATCACGACGTGGAGGTACGTGACGACCAGCAGCGCGAGGATGACGGCCAGGAACGAGGCCATGACCACGTTGAAGCGTTGCGCGAGCACCTGCTCGCCGAGGGCACCGATGCCCAGCGAGGTCATGGTCACGCCCAGCTGCATCGCCGAGATGAAGCGCGGCGGATCGCCCGTGATCCGCAGCACAGCGCGCGCGCCGCGGTTCCCCTCGTGCTCCAGCTCCATGATCCGGGTGCGCCGCGACGTGACGAGCCCGTACTCGGCGCCGACGAAGAAAGCGTTCAGCAGCAACAGGCCCAGCAGGGCCAGCAGTTCGAGGAGGAGACTCACGCGCCGCTGTCCGGCGCGCGTGTACTGGGCGGCAGGTCGTCGTCCACGCGAATCAGTCGCCGAAGTATAGCCCTCGGCCGGTTGGATCGAACGTATGTTCTATCATGTCGGGGTGCAGGTCGAGTACCGGGAAGAGCCGTGCAAGGTCGCGCTCAACCGCGTCAAGGGCATGCCCTTCGACTGGTCGCTCAATCCCTACATGGGCTGCGTCCACCGCTGCACGTTCTGTTACGTCCGCGCCTTCGAGCGGCGGGCGGACCGCCCGTCGGACGACCGCTACGGAACGTCGATCCGCGTCAAGACGAACGTGGCCCTCGTGCTCCGGCAGGAGCTCGCCCGGCCGAGCTGGGCGGGCGAGCCGATCGCGATCGGCGCCGCCACCGACCCCTACCAGCCCGCCGAGGGCCGCTACCGGCTCACCCGGGCGTGCCTCGAGGTGCTGCGCGACGCCGCGCAGCCGTTCTCCGTGATCACGCGCGGCCCGATGATCGTCCGCGACGCCGAGCTCCTCGCCGAGGCGTCCGAGCGAGCCGACGTCTCGGTCACCTTCTCCGTGCCCACACTCGACCGCGACGTGTGGCGCACGACCGAGCCCGGCACCGCCCCACCGCAACAACGCCTGCGCGCGTTGTCGGTGCTGGTGCGGCACGGCGTGCGCGCCTCCGTCGGGATGGCGCCGCTCCTCCCCGGCTTGTCCGACCATCCTGATCAGATCCGCCGCGTCGTTGCGGCCGCGCGCGAGGCCGGTGCGTGCGGCATCTGGGCGAACCTCCTGTACCTGAAGCCTGGGACGCGCGAGCACTTCCTGGAGTGCCTCGCCCGGGACTGGCCCGAGCTCGCTCCCGACTACGAGCGGCTCTACGAACGCCGCGCGTACCTTGCCGCGGCGGAGGCGGCGCCGGCGCGCGAGGAGGTGCGGCGGCTCGCCCGGCAGTTCGGAATCCGCGACCGGCGGCCCGAGCCCCTCCGGCCGCCGCCGAAGCCGGAACAGTTGTCCCTCCTGTCCTCAGCGTAGGATTCAGCCTCCATGGCTGACGAGATCACGACGCTCATCGTCGACGACCACGAAGTCGTCCGCGAAGGGCTCCGACTCTCGCTCTCGCGCGCGCCGCACATCCGCGTTGTCGGCGAAGCGGCAGACGGGGAGTCGGCCGTCGAGCTCGCGCAGCGTCGCAAGCCGGACGTCGTCATCATGGACGTGCGGATGCCCGGAATGGACGGGCTCGAGGCGACGAAGCTCCTCACCTCGAAAGTGCCCGATTCGAAGGTGCTGATCTTCACCGCCTACTCCGAGCGCTCGCTGCTCGGGCGCGGGCTCGAGTCCGGCGCCAAGGGCTACATCCTGAAAGAGGCGCCCCACCAGACGCTCGTGCGCGCGATCGAGAAGGTGGCGAATGGAGAGGGCTACGTCGATCCGGCGCTGATGCCGGCGTTCCTCGCCGGCAAGGACCAGACCGACATGCTGACCACGCGCGAGCGCGAGATCTTGCAGCTGCTCGCCGACGGCATGTCGAACGCCGACGTCGCCGGCCGCCTCTTCATCTCGCAGGAGACGGTGAAGAGCCACGTCCGGCACATCCTCACGAAGCTCGAGGCCGACACGCGCACGCACGCGGTCGCGATCGCGCTCCGTGAGGCGATCATCGATTGATGGAACTCAACGTCGGAGAGGAGAGGCTCGACCGTCTCATCGCGGCCGAGCAGGACGAGCGGCGGCGGATCGCGCTCTTCCTCCACGACGGGCCGGTGCAGGACCTCTCCGGCATCGCGCTCATGCTCGACGCGACGCTGCACTCGATCGAGACCGGCAAGCTCGACGACGCGACCAATGTGCTCGCGAGAGCGCTCGACCGGCAGCGCTCGACGATCAGGCAGCTGCGCGACCTCTCCTTCGCGCTCGAGCCCGTCGTGCTGCGCGACCAGGGCTTCGAAGCCGCGCTGCAGGCGCTGGCGGGGCAGGTTGGCGCGGCGAACCGGCTGCGGATCGACGTCGACGTCGCCGAGGCCGCGCGGCTCGGCGAGACCGCCGAGGTCGCGCTGTACACGATCGTCCGCGAGCTGCTCGAGCAGGCTGTCCGCCGCGGGCCGCCGACCTCGATCGAGGTGTCGATGAGAGCGACGACGGACGGCGGTATCGAGACGCGCGTCTCGGATGACGCCGAGCCGGAGCGGCGCCGCCGCTCGTTCGAGGCGATCGAGGAGCGCGTGCGCCAGCTGCACGGCTCGATCGCGATGGACGTCGAGGGCGGCCGCACGACCGTGGCCGTGACGCTGCCGCCGTACTCGGCGACGCGCTAGTACTCTGCGCGGCGATGGCGGACGGATATCTCCTCTTCGTCTGGTCGCCGGCCGGCTATGAGCTGCGCGAGTTGCAGGGCGACATGCCGAGCGTCGGGCAGGAGCTCGAGCAGGACGGGCACACGATCGTGATCAACAAGATCGGCGCGTCGCCGCTTCCCGGCGACACGCGACCCTGCGCCTACTCGGTCGGGAAGACCTAGGAGGTCTTGGCGGAACGCTGTTCGTCGCGGGGATGCGCTGATCGTTCCGAGGCAAGGACGCAGGGAGCGTCGATAGCAAAGCTATCGGCGCGACTGAGGACGCGGCCTCGGGGCGATCCAGCGCACCAGCCGCGGCACAACCGTGTTTCGCCAAGGCCTCCTACAGCAGGTCGTCGTCGTCCGGCACGAACTCGCGCTCGAGCTGCCGGAAGCGGTGGACGGCGAGTCCGCCGACGGCGAGCAGCACGAGGAAGCGCAGATCGTCGAGCGCCAGCGCGAGCCAGAGCGAGGCGACGGCGAGGCCGACCGCGACCTGGAGGGCGCGATCTTCCGTGACGGCCTGCGCGAACTGGAGGAGTCGTTGCGTCATGAGGGTTCCTTTCCTGTCGGTAGGCCGCAACGACCGACTCGTCTGACTACATGATCGATGCGCGGCAGAGCCGCGGCTATCCCTCGTTCGAGGCTTGCGCGTTAGCCGCTTGTTAGCGAGGCTGGTGACAGTGGGGTCGTGTTGAGAAGCCGTGTGCCGCGGATGGCTAGGTCACTGGTCGTCCTGACAGCGATCCTTGCCGTGGCGCTGACCGCTCCGGCGAGCCTCGCAGATGCCGCCTTCCCGGAGCTCGACGTCTACACCTACGACCAGACGCCCGGCGCCACGACGGATCTCTATCTCGAGCTGGTCCTGCTCGCGGCGCAGCCCAGCGCGACGACCGCCGCGGTCACCGTCCCCGGCGGCTACGGCGTGACGCTCGCGCCCGTCGGTACGCGACTCGGGGAGGCAGAGGTCGACGTCGTTCCGGCTGCGGGTGGCGCCGCAACGAAGCTCAAGGGCTCTGCCGTCGTCTCGGATCCGGCAGCCTTCGCCGCCGATCCGCAAACGCAGACCTGCGCCCCCGGCACGCATGCCGCGACCTGGAGCCTCAACCTGGGCACCGCAACCGTTCCGATCGCCGTGGACGCGCTGTCGACCGGCGGCAGCTACCGCCTGACGCTGTGCCTCGACTCGCTACGGGTGGCCAACCTCAAGCCCGTCGACATCTATTTCGCGCTCGAGCAGGTGTTCCGGAATCCCGCGACGCCGCAGGTGTACTGGTGGAGCGCACTTGTCACGCCGGTCGACGCGAGCGGCGCACCTGCGCCCACGTCGGCGTTCGAGATCCAGGCGGGCGAGCCGATCCCCGAGCCGCTCTCAATTCGCGCGAGCTGGGACGTCAAGAAGCATGTGTTCACGGCGCGTGGCGTACTCAGGGGAGGCGGAGCTCCCCGCACGGGGATCAACGTCCACCTCTACGCCGGCGGAACGCCGAATCCCGACACCATGCGCGAGATCGGTTTCGCGACGACCAACAGCACGGGCTCGTACCTCTTCCGGCAGCACAGGACCCGCAAGCCGCTCTACCTGTACGCGCACGTCAACTTCTACCACGGGTCCTCGTGCACCCAGCCCTCGACGGCGCCACTCGGCTGTGCCGGCTGGTCGATCGACGGGACCGACTCGTCGGTCGTCAAGACCCGCTAGCGCGCCGCGTCCTCCGCGGCCGCAAGACCGAGCACGAGCGCCTGCGCGAGCCCGCTCGCGTAGCCGCCGACGGCAACGCCGCCTGCGTCGACGCCGGCCGCCCAAAGCCCTTCCACGGCACTGCCGTCATCCTGGAGGACCCGTGCGCGCTCGTCGACCTGCACGCCGCCGAGCGTGTGCGTGATCGACGCGATCACGCGGACGGCCGCAACGGCGCCCGGAGGTGGCGCGAACGGGAGATCGGAAAGCGCCACGCGCGCCTCGGCGGGAGCAGACTCGACGATCTCGACGACGGTGCGGTCGCGCACGCGGCTCGCCAGCGCCTCTTCGTCGAGCAGGTAGTAGGCACGCGCGCCCGGGCGGCGCGCGGTCGCCTGCACGACGTTGATCTCCGACCACGAGACATCGTCCGCGCGGAAGAACTCGACGCCGTCCTCGTCGAAGATCCGCGCGAACCGTCCGTAGAGCTGTGACGCCGAGACGAACTGCGTCTCGTCCCACGGCGCGTCGGGCATGTTGCGGCCGTAGAACTCGTCGAGGCCGGCCGTCAGCGCCGCGCCCCGCGCCCGGGCCGAGTTGAGCCCGTCGCCCGTCGACCACGCGTTCGCACGCAGCCGCAGCTTCGCGGCCGGTGCGATGTAGCGCGCGACGAGCTCGTCCGACGCGGCGAAACCGCCGGTGCAGAGGATCGTCGGCGCATCCCCCACGCCGTCCTCGCCCAGCTCGATGCTGGCAGCGCGCGCCGACAGGACCTCTGTCAGGCCGCGCGGGTCGAATCGCTTGCCGACCGTCGCCGTGTTGCCGGTGTCGTCCCAGACGACCGGCGCGCCCAGCGAGCGCAGCCAGTCGAGGCCGTCGTCGAGCCGCTCCCAGACGAGCCGCTGGAGCCGTGCGTCGCCGCCGGCGCACTCCTCTCGGAACTGCTCCCACTCGCGGTGGCGCCAGACGACGCAGGACGAGAGGAGCATCGAGCCGCCGGTCCGCGTGCCCTTCTCCCTGACGACAGCCTCGACGCCGAGCTCACGAAGTCGCGCCCCCGCCACCAGCCCGGCCATGCCGGCGCCGGCGACCGAGATCACGTCAGCGAGAACGTGGGCTTGTGCTCGACGTACTCGATGCGCACGCGGTCGGGGCCCCAGAGGAAGGCCGCGTACGTGTTTGCCGCGTCGACGACCGACTCGACCTCGATGCCGCGGTCGCCGGCCTCGGCGATCACCTCGTCGGCGGAGTCGACAAGCACGGCGAGGTGGTTGAGCAGCGGTCGCTCGGGCACGCCCGGGGTGCCGGGCCGGAACTCGACGTACGCGCCGCCGACCTCGACGCGGTTTGCGCCCGCCTGGTCGAACCCGTATTGCCCGTACTGGAGCGCAGTCGCCCGCGGGTCCGCCGTCCGGAGCACGACATGGTCGAGGTCGTACTCGACGTCGGTTGGTCGCTCGACGAGCGTCAGCCGGATGCCGTCGCCGCCGACCTCGAACACATCAGGCGTACCGGCGGGAAGCGCCGCCCGCGCCGTCTCGAGGTCCGACACCCGGAGGGCGACGTGCTGGAACGCGCCCTGCTCGCGCGGCCCCTCGGCGTCGAACAGCGTCAGCTTCCCGCGGCGCGCATCGGTGCCGACGAGCGTGAAGTTGTCCTCCTCGGCGATGCGGTGCATGCCCAGGTGGCGCTCGAGGAAATCGACGATGAGCTCGCGCTCCGTGACCCAGAACGCGACGTGGTCGAGAGTCTTCGGTTGCACGACCTCGCCACGTTAGCGACTGAAGGGTGGCTGACAGAGCGGAAGAATGATCCTCGGGCTCCCGCGAAACGCAGGAGCCCGAGGATCGGTTCTCGTCAGCGCGAGCTGCGACGCGAGCGCGAGGCGCTGCGTGAGCGCGTGCCGCCCGACGAGCGGGTCTTGCGGGCGGCGGTCGTCTTCCGGGCCGCCGTCTTCTTGCGACCGGCCGTCTTGCGCGTGGCGGTCTTCTTCTTCGTCGACGCCTTGCGGGCGGTGGTCTTCTTCCGGCCGCCGGCCTTCCGGGCTGTCGACTTCTTGGCGGTCGACTTCCTGGCCGTCGACTTCCTTGCGGTCGACCTCTTGGCCGTCGACTTCTTCTTCGCCGCGGACTTCCGCGCCGTCGACTTCCGCGCCGTCGACTTCTTCGCCGTCGACTTCCGCGCGGTCGACTTCTTCTTCGCGGACGCCTTCTTCGCCGTCGACTTGCGTGCCGTCGACTTCTTGGCGGTCGACTTCCGAGCGGTGGCCTTCTTCGCCGTCGACTTCTTCGCGGTCGACTTGCGGGCCGTCGACTTCTTCGCGGAAGCCTTCTTGGCAGTGGACTTACGGGCCGTGCTCTTCTTGCGGGAAGACCCCGAGCGGGTACTCGAGCGTGAGGTGGACCGCGCAGCGGCCGGCACTGCCCGTGGGGCCTCTGCGATCTCGTCAGACACGTCGCCGATCACGGCGCCGCCCCACGACTCGTCGGCGGCTGTGTAACCGTCAGACGACTCGCTCAACGAGTCGGCGTTCGACGGTTTGTCCGCCTCGCCGATCCCGCTCCAATCCTCTTGGGTCATCAATGACCTCCTGCGTCGGATTGCGCGTGCACGATTCCCTACCACGTTGCTTTCTAACGTGCAACGCGGACGGACAACTTCGTGTGCACGTTGCTGAAAAGGAAAACGATGGCGAGATGTTACGCGCGAACGCGCAACAACGGTTGTTGTGTCGGTGCACCGACACCGCTGCTGCGCTCGAGCGTCACCATCACTTGCGCACCGCGTTGCACGGGCAGCGTGAGCTTGACGAGCCCGCCCGCGAAGAGACCGGCCGGATGCACCGCGGGATTCGCGACCCACGCCTCGTACGTCTTCCCCTTCGGCGCGCGCGGCAACGAGACGCTGAGCACGGCGTCGCCGGAAGGCGCGACGACGAGCTGACCCGCCTTGCCGGGCACGTCAATGCGGCGCGCGCTCGGATCGCGCAAGATCTTCGTCGCCGAGCGCTCCTGCGACAGCGAGTGGTGCAGCGTCGCCGCCCAGATTCCGAGCCCGACGGCCGCCGCAGTCGCCGCGACGGCGAGCGCGGCCGCGACGGACGTCGCCAGTGAGCGCCGCCCGGCGAGCGAGACGACGTTCGACGGCTCGGCGCGTGCGCGCTCGAGGATCCGGTCGCGCAGCTCGAGCGGCGGCGGTGGGCCGGGTACGAACGCGAGGCTGGAAGCGGTGTCGCGGAGCGATGCGAGCTCGCCCTGACACTGCTCGCAGTCCGCGAGATGCTCCTCGAAGCGCCCGCGCTCGTCGGCGTCGAGAACGTCGAGAGCGTAGAGGGCGGAAAGCTCGTGGAGATCGTCGGGCATCTGGATCCGAACCCCATTCGCCCGGCGGCCCGGGGCGGTTCGTCAGCCTTTCGTTATTCGATCGGCTCGTTCTGGACGTTGTGCTCGGTGGCGTACGCGTCGGTGAGCTGGTTGACCGTGTCCATGCCGTCGCTGTACGCGTAGTTGATGCGCACGAACGGCTCCCATTTGTCCGGGAGCGCGTCCTCGGGGAAGATCGCCTCGACCGGGCATTCCGGTTCGCACGCCCCGCAATTCGAAGTTGCAATGCCGCCCGCAAGCGTGAACTCGTGCTTCTCCGGGACGACGGCGCAGAACGTGTCCTCGGCGTCCGCCTCCTGGGGCTCGACGTCCATCACGCGCCACGACACGTCGCGCGTCGCCAGATACAGCCACCCGATCGGCCGGCTGCGCACGCCGAAGTTCGTAGCCACGCTGCTCTCCTGACCGGAGCCGACTGCGATGTACCCCGCGTACGGCGCCACCTTTTCGATCCAGCTCAGTGCCTCGTGATCGCCGGAGCGGAGGCGCCAAGAGCCGGCCTTCACCGGATCGCCGTCGGCGGCGAGCCAACCGTCGACGAAACCGGCGATGTACTCCCTGTCACCGCTCTCCGGCAGGGATCGCTTCAGGTTGACGCCCGCGCGAACGACGCCCGTCCCCACGTAGCCGGGATGCACATCGAGACACGGCGAGAAGTTGACCTGATCGAAGAAACCCTTGAACTTCGCGACGCGCTCACCGTAGAGCTGCACGTAGTGGAGGTGCTCGCCGGACCGGATCTCCTGCTTGTTCCAGCTGCCGTCGCCGAACACGAGCCCGTGCAGAACGCCGAGCCGATAGCTCTCGCCGTCGCGCGTCGGCGAGATGCGCGTGGACGGCACGAATTGCCCGGTCGCGAGCGCGTCCGTGCGCTGCCCGTCGACGAGGAACCAGCTGTGGGTCGGCGTCGCGCGTACCGTCCGGCGGAATCTGGAGATGTTCGGCGTCGTGAGCCGCGTGCCGCCGTAGCGGTCGCGCTCCTCGAAGGCGGGTGCAAAAGAGATGTTCACGAGCGGCTTCTTCCGGAACCGCTTCACGACCGCCGGCTTGAAGCCGCGGTCGGTGAGGACGCGGACCGGCTGGTTCTCGAGCTCCGCGAAGGAGCGAATGCCGTACGTCGTCAGCAACTCCTCCTCCGGCGCGAAGCAGTCGATGCACTCCTCGGGGTCGATGATGAGGATGCGACCGGCTTCGTGAATGCAGTCGACAGGGCAGACGTCGACGCACGAGCGGTCTTTGATGTCGATGCAGGGCTCCGCGATGATGTACGTCACGGGCGCTTACTCTACCGACGCGAGAAGTGGGTCGATCAGCTCGCGCGTGCGCTCGAACAACGCTGATTTGGCAACAACCTGGTCGAAGCCCGCAGCGTGAGCGCGGCGCAATCCGTTGGTGTCCGTGTGATTCGTGAAGCCGAGAATCGGGACCTCGGGATAGCTGTCGGCGACGTCGGCCGCGTCGACGCGCGCGATGTCTGCGATCACGAGGTCGGGGCGGTCAACGCCCTCGGACGTCTGGAAGCGGTGCTCGGGCAACAGGGCCTCGAGCTTGCCGCGTATGAAGAGGTCGACCCCACACAGCAGGATCGTCGCCATGACTGAGCGCGACGTTAGCACCGTCGTCGAGCGCTACCAACAGGGCCTCGCGCTGGCAAGGGGCGGATCGTTCTTCGAGGCACACGAGGAGTTCGAGCTCGCCTGGCGCAATTGCGAGACCTTCGAGCGGGATTTCTTCCAGGGGCTCGTCCATGTCGTCGTGTCGGCGTACCAGCGCGGGCGCGGCAGGCCGTTTGCCGCCGAGAGCCAGCGGCAGAAGGCGCTGCGCCGGCTCGCGGCGTTCGAGCCGTCCCATCGCGGGCTCGACGTCGCGCACCTGCGCGCGCAGCTAGAGCGTGCCGAGGCCGATCCGCGTAAAGACCTGGTCGAGCGCGACCTGGAGCCACCAGTCGCGCCCGAAGAAGAGCAACAGCCCAAGGGCGACGAGCGTGACGCCTGACGCGACGCGCACCGCCGTGTAGTGGTTCCGCACCCAGCGGAACGCGCGCATCGCGTGCGCGAAGGCGATGCCGGCCAGCACGAACGCAGCACCGAGCCCCAGCGAGTACGCGACCAGCAGCATGATCCCGCGCACGATCGTGCCCGAGCTCGACGCGAGCACGAGGATCGACGCGAGCACGGTGCCGATGCACGGCGCCGCGCAGACCGCAAAAGCCCCGCCGAGTAACGCATTCGAGCCGCGAGCGCGCGCATGCTGCAGCAGGCCGGGCGCAACCGCGCGCTCCGGCCACGGCAGCAGCCGCGCAAACGCGAGCCCGATCACCACGAGCACGAAGCCCGCGATCTTGATCTGCGTCGGCTTGTCGACGGCGCTCCCGATCGCCGCGGCGCCGGCGCCTAAAGAGACGAACACGAGCGTGAAGCCGAGGATGAACGGCAGGCTCGCGATCACGATCCGCCGCCCCACGCCCCGCTCGCCGAGCCGCTCCACCTCGACCGCCGAGACCGCCGAGAGGTAACCCGGAACGAGCGGCAGCACGCAGGGCGTGATCACCGACGCCAGGCCGGCCAGGAAGGCGATCGGCAGCTTCTCAGCCATCGAAGCGCGCGAGCGCCTCGTCCACGCGGCGCTCGTCCTCCGGCGTGAGCCCACCTTGCGCCGAGTAGGCACTAGCGGGGGTTCGGCCCCGCGTCCACGCGCGCGCAGCGAAGGCGAGCGCGATCGCACCCACCGCCGCGCCGCCGAGCGGCAGCACCCAGGCGAGCAGGTCGAAGCCGTGTGTCTGGGGCGTCGAGAGGATCGTCGGACCGAACTCGGCGACCATCGCATCGCGGATCTGCTTCGCCGTCTGGCACTGCGCGATGCGGCGCGCGATCTCGGCCTTCATCTCGCGGGCGATCTCGGAATCGGACTCGTCGAGGGTTGTGTGACACGACGGGCAGACGAGCTGCGTCTCGAGCGAGCCCTGACTCGCGTACTTCGTGCACGCCGCCGCCGGCGACGCCAGCGCGAGCGCTGCGGTCGCCACGACGAGGACGCGGATCACGACTGGAGCGCCTGCCGGATCCCGCGCTCGAGATCGGCTATCGAGGCGGGCCCAGCGATGTGCGGCGGCACGACCTTCCCGTGCCGGTCGATGAAGAACGTCTCCGGCACGCCCGTCACACCCCAGCGGCCGAACGTGTCGCCTACGCCGTCACGGATGTTGGGATAGTCGATGCCGTAGCGGTGCAAGTAGGCGCGCGCGGCGCTCTTCGTGTCGAAGGCGTTGACGCCGACGAAGACGACGCCCTTCGACCGCCAGGCGCGTGCGGTCGCGGCGACCCGGCGCGCCTCCTCCTTGCACGGGATGCAGTACGACTCCCAGAAGTTGACGACCACGACCTTGCCGCGGAGCGAGGCGAGGCTCAGCCGGCCGGCGGCGTCGAGGCGCGGCAGGTCGAGCTTCGGCGCCGCCACGATCTTGCCCTTGTCGACCTTCTGCGCGACGCCGGGGCCTGTGCCATGCGCGACGTCCCAGACGAGCAGGCCGAGCAGCCCGAGCACGGCTGCGACGACGACGACGCGGACGGCCTTCATCAGACGATGTGGACCGTCGTCCCGACCTCGACGTGATCGAACAGCCACTCCGCGTCGGGTACCTGCATCCGGATGCAGCCGTGCGAGACGCTGTAGCCGATCGAGGTCGGCGCGTCCGTGCCGTGGATGCCGACGCCGGGCGCAGTCAGCCCCATCCAGCGCGTGCCGAGTGGGTTGTCAGGGCCGGGCGGCACCGGCTTCAGTCCTTTCGCCCACGAGTCCTGAGTCGGTGGATACCACCACGGGTTCTTCCACTTGACGACGATTCGGAAGGTGCCCGCCGGCGTCGGGTAGATCGCCTGCCCGGTCGCGACGGCGAACGTCCGCCACAGCTTTGCCCGCCGGTAGAGGTAGAGGCGGTTGATCGAGCGGTTGATCACGATCACCGCGTTGAACGAGTCCACCGTGACCGTCGGCTTGACGGCGTTCGTGTGGACGCGGATGGGGAGCCGCGAGTTGGCGACGAGGGCCGCAACGACGCGCTGCGTCAGGCGCGAACCGTCCAGCGCGCGGCCGGGCCTGTCCTTCGTCACGACCGGGCGCCCGCCGGCGAACGAGACCTTCGCGTCGACGGCGGCGCGCGCGTAGCGCTGCTTGACCTTGCCGACCCACGTGCGCACCGTCCCGCCGCGCACGGCGACGACGAGCTTGACGTTCGTCTTCGGCGCCGCGATGCGAGCCTTCGCCACGGCCGTCTGGACGTACGCCGAGGCGTAGGCGCGCGGGTCGAGCACGAGGCGGCTCCGGTCGACGACGATCGGCAGAGGGCGCGCAAACGCCGTCTGCACCGCCTCGATCGCCTCAGCGACGGTGAGCCCGCCCACCTTCACGCCGGCGATGCGAACGCCGGGCGGGATCGTCGTCGGCATTGGCGTCGTCGTCGTGGTCGCCGTCGTCGTGGTCGTGACGGCAGTCGTGGTCGCGACGGTCGTCGTGGACGACGTCGAGGTCGTGATGTCCGCGATCACGGAGCCTGAAAACACGCCGGAGACCGCGAGCCCGAGCACGAAAAGTCCGGCGGCGAGCAGGCGCTTCACTGCTCGCGCAGTGTAGCCAGGAGGTTCTCTCGCGCTGGTTCTTCGACCAAGTTCAGCGTGAGAGGACCTCCAAAGCCATTCCGGGATCGTCCGAGACGATCGCGTCGACGCCTGCGTCCGCCAGCCGGCGCACCGTCGGCGGGTCGTTCGCCGTCCAGCCGAGCACCGGCGCGCCGAACGCGTGAGCCGCGCGCACGGCGGCGCGCGAGCAGAGCGTGTGATGCAGCGAGAGCACGTCGGCGCGCGCCACGCGGAGCAGCAGCGGGATCCGCAACGGCATCACTTGCCGCAACGCCGCTGCGCCCGTGCGCGTCAGCCCAGCGGGCCACCGCAGCCGGGCCACGCCGTAGCGGTCGCGTGGATAGCCGATCGCGCGCGGCAGGCCCGGCGCGAGCCACGACAAACGCCTGCTCGTCACCGCAAACGCCGTCGAGCAGAGGCCGCGCTCCTCCATGCCGTGACGCCTGATTGCATCGACGACGGCCACTTCGTAGCCGGGCAGCTTCACGTCGACGTGGATACCGAGGCCGTGCCCGCGCACGAACTCGAGCGCCGTGTCCAGCGAGACCTGCTCTGCCGGAACCTCGTGCGCCGAGTGCGCGAGCCGCAGATCGGGGCCGATGTCGAACTCGACGAGGTCGGCGCCGGCGTCGACCGCGGCCTGCAGCGCGGCGAGCGTGTTCTCCGGGGCGACGGCGGCGGCGCCGCGATGGCCGATCACCAGCGGCGGCCCGTCCGCGCGGCGAAGGTTCAAGGCAGCCGCTTGATGACGACGATCGCGCAGTCGTCGGCGAGGTTCTGACCGGCGAACGCCCGGCAGGAGGCGACGACCGCGTCCGCGATCGCCTGCGCCGGCTCGCCGGCGTGTGCGCGAAGCGCGCGGTCGAGGCGTTCGACGCCGAACTGCTCGGAGCCGCTCCTCGCTTCGATCACTCCGTCGGTGTAGATGACGATCGCGCCGCCGGGCGGCAGCTCGGCACCCACCTGCTCGTAGGTCTGCGGTGCGTCGATCCCGAGTGCGAGACCGCTGCAGCGGATCGGCACGACACCGAGGCTCGGTGTCAGGACCCGCGGCTCGGGGTGGCCTGCACTCGCGCACTCGACCTGCCCGGAGGCGTCGACGGTGACGTAGGTCATGGTGATGAACTTGCCGAGCGCGATCTCGTCGACGACGACCTCGTTCGCGGCGGCGAGGAAGTCGGACGGGCTCGGATGCTCGCGCGCGAGCGAGCGGAAGACGAAGCGCGCCATGGCCATGTCGGCCGTCGCGTCGATGCCGTGGCCCATCACGTCCCCGAGGACGACGGCGAGCCGGCCGGGACCCAGCTCGAGGAAGTCGAACACGTCGCCGCCCACGTCCACCTGAGCGGCCGACTCGTAGACGGCACCCACATCGAGACCCGCGACGGTCGGCCGGTCGCGCGGCAGGAGCGACTGCTGCATCGTCTCGGCGAACGCCTTCTGCTGTTGGTACAGCCGCGCGTTGTCGATCGCGAGCGCGGCCTGCTGGGCGATCGTCGTCGCCGCCTCGAGCGTCTCCGAGGTGACCGGCCGAGCAGGATCCAGCGAGAGGATCGTCAGCTCCGCGAGCACCTCCGTCGGGGTCGAGACTGGGATCCGGGCGGCGGTCGCGCCCTGCTCGAGGAAGGGAACGAGCAGCGCCTGCGCACCGCCGAGGCGGTGGGCAGTCGGAACGTCGAGCAGCATCGGTCCGCGGCGGCGCAGCGGCCGCGCCTGCGGGCGCGTGAGGATCGTCCTCACCGCGGACGCCAGGTTCTCGTTCGCGACGTGCACGTCCTGCGGAACGAACTGGTCGCCGCGCTCGTCCGGCAGCCTGATCACGGCTGCGTCGACGCCGAGCACCTCGACGACCGCGGCCGTGACGGCCTTCAGCGTCGTCTCGAGCGAGAGGCTCTGGGCGAACGAGCGCGAGATCTCGTAGAGGGCGGTAACGCTGCGCGAGGCCTGGCGCTCCGAGTCGAGCACGTCGGCCAGCGCGTCGCCGAGCTCGGTGGCCTGCTCATGCAGGCGGGCGTTCTGCACCGCGACCGCGAGCTGGGACGCAAGCGACGTGAGCAGCGCGAGGTCACTCTCACCGACCGGCCGGGCGCCGACGGTGAGCACGAGCAGCCCGATCGGCTCCTCGCGCAACCGCAGCGGCACGCCGAGTGCACCGACCCCCTCGATCTGCACGGTGTCCCGCGCACGCAACGGCCCGAGCGCCGCCTCGAAGAGCTGCTCGGCGACCGCTTCGTGCCCCGGTGTGAGCGAGCGTCCGGCGGCGGTCTGCAGGCGCCCGTCGGCGCGCAGATAGACGCCGACGCGCTCGATCTGCAGCAGCTCCGCAATGCGGTCGACCGCTGTCTCGAGCGTGTGGGTCAACGAGAGCCGTGCAATCGAGGCTCCCACCACCTCGAGCAACGCGCGGGTGCGCGTCAGCTCCTCCGCCACCTCCTGCGCGCGGTCGCCTGAGCGAAGCGCATGTGCCGCGCGGCCCGCAAACGCCGCGAGCGCCGCCAGATCGGCGTCGCTCGGCGCCCGCTCCTCCGCGAAGAAGAGCTGCAGCGCTGCGAACGGCGGACGCCCGAGAGGGAGCGTGGCCACGACGCTCGAGTCGGCGTGGACGACGGCAACGGGCGACGGGCCGGCCGCTGCGGCGGCCACCAGCTCGGTCACGTTGAGGGCACTGGGAGGAGCTCCGATCGACGCGATCAGCGAGGGGGTGTCGGCGGCGTCAAGACGCCAGGCGGCGCCCGAGCGGGCGCCGGCGCTCTCGACCGCGACGCGGACCGCGTGTTGAGCAGCCCGGCGGCCGTCGCCGCCTGCGGCGAGCGACTCGCCCGCCAGCTCGAGCATCCGGCCGCGCCGGCCGAGTGCGCCGCGTCCGGGGCTCGCCCCGAGCGTCCGCACGACGAGCGCCAGCTGTGCCGCGGCCAGCTCGGCGATCGCCACGTCGTCGCCACCGAGGGGCTCGCGGACACGGATCACCTCGACCGAGCCGACCGTTCGGCCGCCGCCCCCACGCGCCGCCACGGCGCAGACTCCGGCCGCCCGCACCCCGTCCGCGGCACGCCTCGTCACCTCGGGCACGCCTCCGTCGAGCAGCTCGTCCGGCGCCGTCCGGCTCGCGGCGACTGCAGCCGCCAGCGGCGAATCCTCGGGTGCGAAGGCGCGCGCCACGAGCTCGCCACTTGGATCGACGACGCGCACCAGTACGAGATCCGCCCCGAGCGCTGCCGCGGTCGCGTCTGCGAGCAGCGCAAGCGCGGCCTTCAGATCGACCGCGGACGCGACCTCGACCGCAGCTCGCGCGAAGGCTTCGACGGGGCGCCGCCCGGCCTCGACCACCATCTCAGCGACGACGATACCCGCTCTGCCGTAAAATCCCTGCGTGCCAGAGCCGGCCCGCCTGGAGGACGATCCGCCCTCGCTCGACCCGCTCGCGATCGAGCGCAACTATCGCCGCGAGCGTGCGCGGCGCCGTGCACGGATCGAGCGGCAGCGGACAGCCCG
>JBKPRG010000104.1:0-16890 GCA_046765815.1 Actinomycetota bacterium | reverse complement strand
GGCGCGCGCACCTTCATCCACTCGGGCCGCCGCGGGCGATCGGCGACGGGAAGCGACGTCTCCATCGCGCCCAATCTAGCTGGCTACCCTCGGCTCATGAGCCGCGACGAGCAGCGCACGATTGTCGAGACGAGCACGATCCTCCGCGGGACGGTCGGCTCGACCGTCCACGGTCTGCACCACGGCGGCCAGGACGACCGCGACGAGATGGCCATCTTCGTCGAGCCTCCCGAGTTCGCGCTCGGCCTGCGTCTGGCGCGCTCGGGGCGCACGTGGAACCGCTTCGAGCACTACGTCGAGCGGACGCAACCGGAGGGCGCGCGTTCCGGCCCCGGCGACCTCGATCTCGTCACCTATTCGCTCCGCAAGTGGCTCAGGCTCGCCGTCTCCGGGAACCCGACCGTGCTGCTGCTCCTCTACTCGCCGCCGGCGACGCTGAGCATCTGCACCGAGCGAGGGCGGATGCTCCGTGAGCTCGCGCCGGCGATCGTGTCCCGCCAGGCAGGCCCGCGGTTTCTCGGCTACCTGCACTCCCAGAAGGAGCGGCTGATCGGCACGCGCGGGCAGAAACGCGTCAACCGACCCGAGCTGATCGAGGCCCACGGATTCGACACCAAGTACGCGATGCACGTCGTGCGGCTCGGGAGGCAGGGGATCGAGCTCATGACCAAGGGCCGCTTGACGCTGCCGATGCCCGAGCCGGAACGGTCGCGGATCATGGCGATCCGAAACGGCGAGGTGGCCGAGGCCGACGTCGTCGCCGAGGTGCTCGAAGTCGAGCGCGCGCTCGAAGCGGCGATTGCCGACAGCGCGCTGCCCGCCGAGCCCGATCGCGATGCGGTCGACGCCTTCATCGTCGAGACGTACCGCGCGGCGTGGGGCTGGTAGGACGTTAGGCGAGCAGCGGGGTGCGCTCCACGAGCGTCGCGTAGCGCCCGCCGAGCGCAACGAGCTCCTCGTGCGTGCCGCGCTCGACGACCCGGCCGTGGTCGAGCACGACGATCTGGTCGGCGTCGTAGACGGTCGACAGCCGGTGCGCGATGGCGATCGTCGTGCGTCCGGCGGCGAGGCGGTCGAGCGCGTCCTGCACCTCGCGCTCGGTCTGCGTGTCGAGCGAGCTCGTCGCCTCGTCGAGGACGAGGATCGGCGGGTTGCGGAGGATCGTGCGGGCGATCGCGATCCGCTGCTTCTCGCCGCCCGAGAAGCGGTAACCGCGCTCGCCGACGATCGTGTCGTAGCCGTCCGGCAGCGAGACGATCAGCTCGTGGATCCGCGCTGCGTCGGCGGCAGCTTCGATCTCCACGTCCGTCGCGTCCGGCTTCGCGAAGCGGAGGTTGTCGCGCACACTCGAGTGGAAGAGGTACGTCTCCTGAGAGACGACGCCGACAAGCTGCGAGAGCGACGCGAACGACAGGTCGCGGAGGTCGACGCCGTCGATCCGGACGGAGCCCCGACCGACGTCGTAGAGCCGCGCGGCGAGGTAGCCGAGCGTCGTCTTGCCGGAGCCCGTCTCGCCGACCAGCGCCGTCTTCGTGCCTGCGGGGACGATGAACGAGACGTCCTGCAGCGTCCAGGCCGCGTCCTCGTAGCGGAACCACACCCCGTCGAACGTCACGTCGCCGGCCTGCTCGAGCGCGACTGGATGCTCAGCCTCGTTGATGTCGATCGGCTGGTCGAGGTACTCGAAGATGCGATCGAACAGCGCGAGCGACGTCTGCACGTCGAGCCCGACCCCGAGCAGGGAGCCGACTGGGAAGAAGAGCCGCGTCTGCAGCGTGGTGAACGCGACCAGCGTCGGCACCGACACTGCGTGCGAGCCGTGCGCAAGCGCAAGCCCGCCGAACCAGTAGACGGCGGCCGGCATCACGGCGAACGTCGTCTGGATCATCGCCATCATCCAGCGGCCCGCCATGCGCTGCTTCACCTCGAGGTCGGCGAGCAGGCGCGACTCCGTGTCGAAGCGGTCGGCGAGCTCGTTCGTCCGGCCCATCGTCTTGCCGAGCAGGATCCCTGAGACCGAGAGCGATTCCTGGACGAGGCTCGAGATGTCGGCGAGCGTCTCCTGTGTCGACTTCGCGATCCTGCGGCGCTCGTCGCCGACGCGGCGCGTCAGCAGGACGAAGACTGGGATGAGCGCGAACGCGAACGCCGACAGCTCCCAGCTGAGCGCGATCATGCCGATCATCGTCGCCACGACCGTCGTCAGGTTCGAGACGATCGACGTCGCCGTGCTGGTGACGACGTTTTGCACGCCGCCGATGTCGTTCGAGATGCGCGACTGCACTTCCCCGGTCCGGGTGCGCGTGAAGAAGGCGAGCGAAAGCCGCTGCAGGTGGCGAAAGACCGCCGTACGGAGGTCGTGCATCACGCGCTGGCCGACCTGGTTCGAGAGCAGCGTCTGCCAGACGCCGAGCACGCCGGTGCCGATGGCGATCGCGATCATGCCGCCGGCGTAGAGCGAGAGCCTCGTCGTGTCGTGGCGAGGTATCGCTTCCAGCACGCCGCGGAGCAGGAAGGCCGGGACGACCCCGAGCCCGGCGGAGAAGAGGATCAATGCGAGGACGGCGCCGAGCCGCAGTCGGTAGGCGCCGAACAGCCCCGCGATCCGTCTCAGGTTCGCGCGCCGGACCGCTGGGTCCTGTGGCCGCTTTGGCAGGTCGCCGTCGCCGATGACGCGATGGAACACGCCGTCACGGTAGAGCAGGCGGATACGCTCGCGACGTGCGCCGGGTCTGTGTGTTCTGCGGTTCCACCAGCGGACGGCTCCCGGCATACGCGGAGGCGGCACGCTCGTTCGGTGCGGCTCTGGCCTCGCGCGGGCTCGGTCTGGTGTACGGGGGCGGGCGCGTCGGGCTGATGGGGGCGGTCGCCGACGGCGCGCTCGCAGCGGGCGGCGAGGTGATCGGCATCATCCCGCAGCAGCTCGTCGACCGCGAGCTGGCGCACGGCGGCGTGAGCGACCTGCGCATCGTCGACTCGCTGCACGAGCGTAAGGCGCTGATGGCGGCGAACGCCGATGCCTTCGTCGCGCTACCGGGTGGGTTCGGCACGCTTGACGAGCTGATGGAGCAGCTGACGTGGTCACAGCTCGGGCTGCACGCGAAGCCGGTCGGCCTGCTGGACGTCGCGGACTACTGGCGGCCGCTGATCGCGTTCGCGCGGCACGCGACCGAGGAGGGCTTCGTACGCGAGCCCGACCTGGCGGCGATCGCCGTCTCCGACGACGCGGACGCGCTGCTCGCGCGGCTGGAGCGGCTCACCGAGGAGGAGCGCCCGCGCCCCAAGTGGACGCAGCCGCCGGCGCCATGACCCTCGCCGTCACTGGACGAGCAGGGCGTCGACCGGTGCGTACGCGTCGGTGAGGATCGGGACATCGCCGGTCGGGATCACCGAGTCGTAACGCTGTCTGATCGCGGTGGTGATGTCCGGCGCGGAGGGGTGCTTCGCCCGCAGGCGCTGCCATTGCTCGCGCAGGAACGCCTTCGACGGAGCCGCCCCGTCGGTGGCGACCAGCATGAGGTTGCGGTAGCCGACGCTGGGGCCGACCGGGTGGACGAGAACCGTCGGGAAGACCGAGCGGTAGGTCCGGTAGAGGGCGCGCAGGAGCTTCGAGTCCTGACCCTGCACCGCGCCGATCACGTTCGTCACGACGACGCCGCCGGGCGTCAACCGCTCGTGCACGAGCTCGAGGAACTCGCGCGTCGTCAGGTGAAACGGAACGCCGTCCTCGAAGAAGGTGTCGATCGCGATCACATCCCAACGGGCCGAGTTGCGCTCGAGATACCGGCGTGCGTCGGAGACGGCAATCGGCAGCCGCGGGTCGTTCGGAACGTCGAACAGTCGATGCGCGACGTCGACGACGACGGGATCGAGCTCGACCACCTGCAGCTTCAGGTCTGGAAAGTCGCGCCAGAAGCGCTTGGGAGCAGAGCCGCCGCCGAGGCCGAGGAAGAGCACGCTGCGCGCGTCGGGCTTGTACGCCGGGCCGAGGAAGAAGTAGTTGACGTACTTGAACGCGGTCTTGAATGGATCGTTCAGGTACATGTCGCTCTGGAACGAGCTGCCGAACCGGAGGTTCCGCGTGCCCGACTGGTCGACAACGGCCAGCTGGTGGTAGCGCGTGTCCTTGCGGAAGACGACCTTCGCTCCCGAGAAGTCGATGTCGGGCAGCGAGGCCGGGTTGCCCCGCAGGCGGTAGACCGGCGACCAGTTCTGCGCCGCCGCCTTCGACAGGCTGCCGCCCGTCTGCGGCGCGAGCGTCACCACCGCGACCGCCGCGGCGACGGTGGCGCCGAACGCGAGCGCCGAGCCCGCGACGAGCCGTTCCGAGAGCGCGACCACGGCCGCCGCAGCGAAGAGGACGGCCGCAGCGATGGCGAGCACCTGGTCGGTCCCGAGCTCGGGGACGAGCCAGAAGGCCGTGGCGAACGTGCCGGCGATGCTGCCGATCGTCGAGATGGAGAAGAGCCGCCCGGCGGTGCGGCCGAAGCGGGAGACGTCGCCGGCGCTCAGGCGCACCGCGATCGGCGTCACGGACGCAAGCACGACACTCGGCGCGCCGAAGAGGAGCACCGACGCGAGCAGCGGGTCGGCGCGCGGGCCGGGGTCCCACCCCGTGACGGCTTCGAGCACCGTCTGGTCGACGAACGGGATCGCGAGCACGCCTGCCGCGCCGACTCCGATCGCCCCCACCAGCAGCGCGGGTCGCGGGAAGCGGTCGGCGAGCGTGCCCCCGATCCAGTAGCCGGCTGCCAGTCCCGCAAGGACGACACCGATCAGCGCGCCCCAGACGAAGAGTGAGTTACCGAAGAACGGTGCAAGGACGCGGCTCGCGGCGATCTCGACAGCCAGGAGGGCGGCGCCCGCGAGAAAGACGGCGACTGCTAGCGCAGCGGCCCGAGCTCGACGGATCACGCCGAGACGGCGCGCGGCAGTTCGTCGACCGATTGTCGCGTGAACGTGAAGCCGAATACGTCGGCGAGCGCCTGTGCCGCGGCCGGCAGCACCTCGCCGACGGACAGCGGACGGTCGAGCTCCCGCGCCATCGACGTGAACGCGTAGCCGTCGAGGCCGCAGGCGGTGATCCAGTCGGTGAACGGCGCCGGGTCGAGGTCGACGTTCAGCGCGTAGCCGTGCGTCGAGATCCACTTCGTGAGATGGATGCCGATCGAGGCGATCTTGCGCGGCGGCCGCTCGAGCCAGACGCCGGTGAGGCCGTCGATGCGCGTCGCTTCGATCCCGAAGGCATCCGCCGTGCGGATCAGCGCCTCTTCGAGGTCGCGGCAGTACTTCTTCACGTCCTCCCCGTGTCGCGCGAGGTCGAGGATCGGGTAACAGACGAGCTGGCCGGGACCGTGATAGGTCGACTTGCCGCCGCGGTCGACCTCGACGATCTCGACATCGGCTCCCTCCGGAACGTGCACCTCGCCTTCCTCGGTGCGCCGGCCCAGCGTGATCGTCGGTGGGTGCTCGAGCATCAGCACGGTGTCGGGCAGCTCGCCCTCGGCCACGGCGGCCGCGACCGAGCGCTGCAGCTCCCACGCTTCGCGGTAGTCGACGAGGCCGAGGTCGACGAGGAGGGCGTCCGTCATCGGAAGGCAGCGTAGCGTTGGGGCATGGCGCACCAGTGGTCCGCGGAGCTGATCGTCGACGAGGCGCTGGCGCGCGAACTGATCCGGGAGCAGTTCGCGCCGATCGGCGAAGAATCGGTGGAGCTCGTCGCAGCCGGGTGGGACTACACCGTGCACCGCGTGGACGGCGAGTGGGCGTTCCGGTTTCCGCGGCGCGAGATCGTCCTCGAGCCGATGCAACGCGAGCTTGACGTCCTCGCGCGGTTCGCCCCGGCGCTGCCGGTCTCGGCGCCGCGCCACCGCGGCCGGCCGACGGCGCGGTTTCCGTGGCCCTTCTGGGGCTCGCGGTGGCTGCCTGGAGTCGAGGCGAGTGCGGCGAGCGAGGCGGAGCGTCACGAGCTCGCGCCGCAGCTCGGACGGGTGCTGCGCCTGCTCCACGCGACCGACGTCCCAGGGCTGCCGGTGGACGTCGTCCGCCGTGCCGACATGGGGTTCCGCGTACCGAAGACGCGAGAGGAGCTCGCGGCCGTTGCCTCACTGTGGACGGCGCCTCCCTTCGCCTACTCCCTGCTCGATCGTGCCGAGCGCCTGCCGCCGGCCGCACCGTCCGCGACCTGCCACGGCGACCTTCACTTCCGGCAGCTGCTGGTCGACCGCGGCCGCGTCATCGGCATCGTCGACTGGATCGACGTCTGCCGCGCCGACCCCGGCATCGATCTCCAGCTCGTCTACGCCTTCCTGCCGCCCGACTCCCGTGAGGCCTTCTTCGCCGAATACGGCGAGGTGGCTGAGGAGTCACACCTACGCGCCCGCGTCGTCGCGCTGAACCTCTCCGCGATGCTGGCGCGCTACGGCCGCGCGCAGGGTCTACCGGAAGTCGAGCGCGAAGCGCTCGCGTCGCTCGACCGGGCCCTAACCGGTGTCAGACACCTTTGAAGGTGTCTGACACCTTTCAATACTCGGCTTCGCCCCAGCCCTGCAGGCGTTCGCGCAGGTCGCGCAAGAAACGACCCGCGAGCGCGCCGTCGACCAGACGGTGGTCGTACGTCAGCGTCAGGTTCATCATCGAGCGGATCGCGATCGCGTCGTTGCCGTTCTCGTCCGTGATCACCCACGGCCGCTTGACGATCGCGTACGTGCCGAGGATGCCCGACTGCGGCTGCGAGATGACCGGCGTCCCGTGGAACGTGCCGTAGCCGCCCGGGTTGGTGATCGTGAACGTCCCGCCGACGACGTCGTCGGGGGTCAGCTGCTTGTCGCGCGCGCGCTTCGCGACGCCCGCGATCGCCTTCGCCATGCCGAGCAGGTTCAAGGTCTCGGCGTTCTTCACGACCGGGACGATCAGGCCCTTGCCGTCCGCGAGCTCGACGGCGAAGCCGAGGTTGACGAAGTTCCTCGTGACGATCTTGTCGCCGCGGAGCTCGCCGTTCACCCAGGGGTAGTCGCGCAGCGTCTCCGTCGCGGCGCGCGCGATGAACGCCAGGTAGGTCGGGTTGACCCCGTACGCCGCCTGGTACTCCTTCTTCAGCTTCTCGCGGATTGCGACCACCTTGGTCATGTCGACCTCGATCGCACTGGTGACGTGCGCGGCCGTGTCGAGCGAGCGGCGCATGTGCTCCGCGATGCCGCGCCGCATGGCCGACATCGCCTCCTCGGTTTCGCCTTCCCCGGCCGGAGCGGCCGCGGCCGGAGCGGGGGCCGGCTTCGGCGGTGGCGCAGCTGCCGGAGCAGGCTGAGGTTCAGGTGCAACCTCCGGGGCGGGAGGCGCTTCGCTGGGCGCCGGCGCAGCCGGGGCCTGCGCGCCTGACTCGATGAAAGCCTGGATGTCCTTCTTCGTCACGCGGCCGCCGCCGCCGGTGCCGGGCACCTTGGTGGGGTCGATGCCGTGCTCGGCGGCGATGCGCGCCACCACCGGCGAGACGAACGAGCGGCCGTTGCCCGACGGCTCCGCCGCCGGGGCCGGCTCTGCGGCCTGGGGCTCCGGCGCAGTCGGAGCGGCCTGCGGCTCGGGAACGGGCTCCGGCTCCGGCTCAGGCGGCGGCGCCTCTTGCTGCGGCGCGGGCGCAGCGGTCTCGCCGCCGATGCGCGCGAGCAGTGTTCCGACCTCGACGGTCTCCCCCTCCTGGACGAGGATCTCGCTCACGACGCCCGACGCGGGCGAAGGCACCTCGGTGTCGACCTTGTCGGTCGAGATCTCGAGCAGGGTCTCGTCGGCCTCGATCGTGTCGCCGACCTGCTTCGCCCAGCGGGTGATGGTGCCCTCCGAGACGGAGACGCCCATCTGCGGCATGACGACGTCTACTGCGGTTCCGGTAGCCATTAGTACTCCGAGAGCTCCTTGATTCCACGGACGACGTCGTCGACCTGGGGGATGAATGCCTTCTCGAGCGCGGGCGAAAACGGGACCGGTGTGTCAGGCGCAGCGATCCGCCTCACCGGCGCATCGAGGTCCTCGAACGCCTCTTCGGCGATCGTCGCGGCGATCTCGCCGCCGAAGCCGCCGCTGCGCGTGTCCTCGTGGAGGACGAGCACCTTCGACGTCTTCCGCACCGACTCCAGCACGGCCTCCTTGTCCCACGGCATGATCGTTCGCAGGTCGATGATCTCGACCGAAACGTCCGGCAGTTGCTTCGCCGCCTCCTGGGCCGTGTAGACCATCGCGCCCCACGTGATCACTGTCAGGTCCTCGCCCTCCTGCGCGAGCCGCGCCTTGCCGATCGGGGTCACGTAGCGGTCGTCGGGCACCTCGCCCTTGATCCGCCGGTAGAGGTGCTTGTGCTCGAAGTAGAGGACGGGGTTCGGGTCCTCGATCGCCGCGACGATCAGACCCTTCGCGTCTTCCGGCGTCGACGGGCAGACGCACTTGAGGCCCGGGATGTGTGCGAACGACGACTCCGGATTCTGCGAGTGGAACGGGCCGCCGGAGAAGCCGCCGCCCGACGGAAGCCGGAGCACGAAGGGCACCGGGGTTCCCGCACGCCAGCGTTGCTTCGCGGCGATGGTGACGAGGTGATCCCACGCGCACGAGACGAAGTCGGCGAACTGCATCTCGGCGACGGGTCGCATGCCCATGATCGCCGCGCCGGTCGCTCCGGCGACGATCGCCGTCTCCGACAGCGGCATGTCGAGAACGCGCCAGGAGCCGAACTCCTCCTGGAACCCGAGCGTCACCTTGAACGCGCCGCCGTACACGCCGACGTCCTCGCCCATGACGAAGACGCGCTTGTCGCGCCGCATCTCCTGCCGGAGACCGTCGCTGATCGCTTGCAGATAGGTCTTTTCCGCCATGGCTATTTGTGGTGGGGCGTGTCGAGGTCTTCCGGCGTCGCGTAGACGCCGTCGAGCAGCGTCGACGGGTCGGGCTGCGGCGACTCCTCCGCGCGCTGCAGCGCGTCGTTGAGGAGCTTCTTTACGTAGCCGCCGATCTCGTCCTCCTCGTCGTCCGTCATGTCGAGCTGCTCGCGGAGCCACGAGCGGTAGCGCTCGATCGGGTCGCGCTCGGCCCACCGCTCGAAGAGCTCCTTCGGGACGTAGAACGCGTCGTCGTGCACGGCGTGGCCTTCCATGCGCAGCGTCTGGCACTCGATGAGCGTCGGCCCGCCGCCGTCGCGCGCCTTCTCGATCGCGCGCTTCGCTTCGCGGTACACGGCGAGCACGTCGGTGCCGTCGACCACGACGCCTTCGAAGCCGTACGCCTGCGCGCGGTCGGCGAGATGCTCGACGGCGTACTCGAGGTGTGTCGGCGTCGAGTACGCCCACTGGTTGTTGTCGCAGATGAAGACCACCGGGAGCTTGCGCACGCCGGCGAGGTTCATGCCCTCGTGCGCATCGCCGCGCGCCATCGCGCCCTCGCCCGACCACGCGACCGCGACGCGCCGCTCTTCACGAATGCGGAAGGCGAGCGCGCAGCCCACCGCGACCGGCAGCATCGCCGGCAGGTGGCTGACCATCGCGAGCAGCCCCAGGCGCGCGTCGGCCATGTGGACGTTGCCGTCCTTGCCGTGCGTCGGCCCGTCCGCGCGCCCCATGTACTGGGCGAAGATGCGCCACGGCTCGACGCCGCGCGTGATGTGCACGCCCATGTCGCGGTGCAGCGGCGTGCCGACGTCGTCGGGGCCCATCGCGGTCGCGACCCCGACCGCCGCGGCTTCGTTACCGCGGCCTGTGTAGAACGAGCCCGGGATCTTCCCTTGGCGGTAGAGGATGTGCCCGCGCTCCTCGACGCCGCGGGTGATCAGCATGTTGCGGTAGATCCCGAGCAGGTCCTCGCGATCGAGGCCCTGGTCTCTCACGTCCTGCAGCGAGCCGGTCGGCTCGGCCACGCGCGCGATCGCCACTCAGACTCCTCTCGAAGGTCGAAAGCGCCTGCATCGTAACGGGCGGCTACGCTCGCAGAGTGGGAAAGGCCGCCGACTGGCTCCGCGAGGAGCGCCGCAACGTGCTCGGCCACTGGACGGCCTTCTGCCTCGACTGCGGCGCGGCGCGGCGCTGGTTCGAGGACTTCGAGGCAGAGGTGCCGGAATCGTGCGCCTGCGGCGGGCGGATTCTGCGCCGCTGCCCGTCCTGCGCCGCTCCGTTCTCCTCCACGTTCGCGGTCGAGTGCGAGGAATGCGGCATGCCTCTGCGCGACCCGGAGCTTCTCGGGATGCGGATCAGGAGGGCGGGCAAATAGGACCGTTCGACTACGACCGCTACTTGGTCGATCAGCTGATCCGGCCGATCGCCAACCTGTATCGCATCACGCCGCTCGCGGCCGGCGAGACGCCGGCCGGGCCGCCGATCGCGTTCGTCCGGCAGAAGAAGCTCGCCGTCAAGGAGCACATCCGCTTCTTCGCCGACGACTCGGAGACGCAGGAGCTGTTCTCGATCCGCGCCCGTTCATGGCTCGACACCGGCGGCTCGCGCTACGACGTCGAGGATGCGCACGAGGGCCGGATCGGCACGCTGGAGCACGTCTTCGGCAAGTCGCTGCTCCGGTCGACCTGGCGCGTCTCGAACGCCCAGGAGGCGGAGATCGCGGTCGCGCGCGAGCGCTCGGCGGCGATGGCCATCCTGCGGCGCGGCATCGACTTCGTGCCGGACGTCGGCGGGCTGATCCCGATCCCGTACAACTTCGAGATCCTCGCGGGCGAGCGGGTAATCGGGGGCATGGATCGCAAGTTCCAGCTGCGCGACCGCTATGTCCTCGACCTGTCCGGCGATCCCGACAAGCTGCTCGACCGGCGCCTGGCGATCGCGCTCGCGATCGGGCTGGACACGCTCCAGAACCGCTAGTGGAGCTGGTGGCTGTCGGCGAGGTGATGGTCGACGTCGTCGCGCCGCCGGCCGAGCCCGGTCGCAACCACGCGCCCATCGCGTTGCGTGCGGGTGGTTCGGCGATCAACGCGGCGCAGGCCGCGGCGGCGCTGGGCGCGAAGGCGACCGTGGTCGCCCGGGTCGGCGCCGATCCGGCAGGCGCACTGCTCCGCGCGACGCTCCTCGACGCGGGCGTCAAGGCGCGGTTCGCGGTCGACGGGAAGCTGCCGACCGGCTGCTTCGTACAGGTCGGCGAGCGGATCGTGGCCGACCGCGGCGCGAACGCAGCCTTCGCCGTCGACGATCTCGGTGTGCTCGAGGCTGACGTCGTGCTCGTCTCGGGCTACCTCCTGTTGATCGAGGAAACGGCCGCCGCCGCGACGGCTGCGCTCGAGGCGCCCGCCGAGTGGGTCGGCGTCGACGTCGCGTCGGCCGGTCTCGCTGCCCGCGACGACGCGCGCGAGCGCCTGCGGCCCGCGCGGGTGCTGTTCGCGAACGCGGACGAGGCGGCCGCGCTCACGGGCCGCGAACCCGAGGCCGCCGCACGTGAGCTCGCGGCGACGCACGAAGTGGTCGTGATCAAGCTCGGCCCCGCGGGTGCGCTCGCGACCTCGGGCAACGGCGTCGTCAGTGGCCCGGCTGCGCTCTCGGAGCCCTGGCTCGGCGACGGTGATGCCTTCGACGCGGGAGTGCTGGTCGGTCTCGCCCGCGGCTTCGACCTCGAGGCGGCGCTGACGCTCGGCGCCGAGGCCGCGGCTAGAAGCCGTAACTCGGCTTGATCGCCGAGAAGCGGATCACGGTCACGGTGTCGTCGACCATGACGTCGCGGTTGTAGAGCTGCGACAGCCAGCGCAGGAGCTCGTCCGTGTGCCTGATCTCGGGGTTGTCGTGCTCGATCTCGTTCGGCGAGAGCTCGGCGATCGACTTCACCTCGACCTTGTCGATCACCGCGTCGAACACGTGCTGGCGGGGGCTGTAGCGGGCCCCGACGAGCACCGAGACGACCATGCCCTTCTGGTATTTGCGCGACTTGTCGCCGAGCCGGATGGTGGCGGTCTTGCGGTTCCCCTTCAGTTGCGCTTCGACGACCGGGGAGTAGAAGTTCAGCGCGTAGGCGGGCACTGGCCGCCGATCATACGTCTTGGTCCGCCAGCCTGGCCTGGGCTTTTGCGGCCATCTCCTGCTCGCCGCGGTAGGTGAGCAGCGACGGCGCCTCGTCGAGCGGAAGCCACCGCACGTCGGCCACCTCGTGGCGGTGCTCGGCGGGCACGTCGCCCAGGCGTCCGCCCGCGTAGCGGACGAGGAAGAACGAGACGATCTTGAAGACACGCTCGCCCTCCCAGTAGAACCAGTAGCGGACGTCGCCGAGCTTGCCGAGCGAGTGCCCGTGGGCGCCGGTCTCCTCGGACACCTCGCGCAACGCCGCCTCCTCGCCGCGCTCCCCGCCGTCGATCCGCCCCTTGGGAAGCGCCCAGATGCCTTCGGGGCGCCCGCCCGGCCTGATCGCGGCCAGCATCCAGCGGCCGTTCAGCCGCCGGACGAGCACGCCGCCGGCCGAGAATTCACGCCGCATCTGAGGGAAATCTTAGCGCCAACGACTGAGATCTTCGGTACACTCTTGCATGGCTGGCACTCGAATGGGTAGAGTGCCGACGGCAAGCACAAGCCTGTCACAAGGTGGAGGTCCAACACATGAATCTACAGCCGCTTGGCGACCGCCTGATCGTCGAAGTCCTCGAGGAGGAGGAGACGACGGTCAGCGGGATCGTCCTGCCGGACACGGCCAAGGAGAAGCCGCAGCGCGGCCGCGTCCTGGCCGTCGGCCCAGGCGCCCGCGACGAGGACGGGGAGCACATCCCCATGGACCTCGAAGAGGGCGACGAGATCATCTTCAGCAAGTACGGCGGCACCGAGATCAAGCTCGGCGCCGACGAGGTTCTGATTCTTCGCGAGTCGGACGTCCTGGCCAAGGTCGTCGGCGATCGCGCGGCGGTCTAGGGAAGAAGGAGAAGCACATATGGCTCACAAGGAGCTCAAGTTCAGCGAGGACGCGCGCCGCTCCCTCCAGCGCGGCGTCGACACCTTGGCCGACGCGGTCAAGGTGACGCTCGGCCCGAAGGGTCGCTACGTCGTCCTCGACAAGAAGTTCGGCGCGCCGACGATCACGAATGACGGCGTCACGATCGCCCGCGAGATCGAGGTCGAGGACGTCTTCGAGAACCAGGGCGCACAGCTCGTGCGCGAGGTCGCGACGGCGACGAACGACGTCGCAGGCGACGGCACGACGACGGCGACCGTGCTCGCGCAGGCGATCGTTCGCGAGGGCCTGAAGAACGTCTCGGCCGGCGCGAACCCGATGGCGCTCAAGCGCGGCATCGAGACAGCGGTCGAGAAGGTCGTCGACAACCTGAAGTCGCAGTCGACCGAGATCTCGGGCAAGGAAGACATCGCGCGCGTCGCGACCGTCTCCTCCCGCTCGACCGAGATCGGCGACGTTCTGTCCGAGGCGATCGAGAAGGTCGGCAAGGACGGCGTCGTGAACGTCGAGGAGGGCCAGACCTTCGGCCTCGAGCTCGAGTTCACCGAGGGCATGCAGTTCGACAAGGGCTACCTGTCGCCGTACATGGTGACCGACCCCGAGCGCATGGAGGCAGTCCTCGACGACCCGTACATCCTGGTCGCGAACCAGAAGATCGGTGCCGTCAAGGATCTCCTGCCCGTGCTCGAGCAGGTCATCCAGGCCGGCAAGCCGCTGCTGATCGTGGCCGAGGACGTCGAGGGCGAGTCGCTCGCGACGATCGTGGTCAACAAGCTCCGCGGCACGTTCCAGGCCGTCGCCGTCAAGGCGCCGGGCTTCGGCGACCGCCGCAAGCGCATGCTCGAGGACATCTCGATCCTCACGGGCGGCGAGGTGATCACCGAGGAGATGGGGCTCAAGCTCGAGAACACGAAGCTCTCGCAGCTCGGCCATGCCCGCAAGGTGGTCGTCTCCAAGGACACGACGACGATCATCGACGGCGCCGGCGACACCGACGCGATCAAGGGCCGCATCAAGCAGCTGAAGTCGGAGATCGAGAACACCGACTCCGACTTCGATCGCGAGAAGCTGCAAGAGCGTCTCGCGAAGCTGTCCGGCGGCGTCGCGGTCGTGAAGGTCGGCGCAGCCACCGAGACGGAGATGAAGGAGACCAAGCACCGCGTCGAGGACGCGCTGCAGGCGGCCCGCGCAGCCCTCGAGGAGGGCGTCGTGCCGGGCGGCGGTGTCGCGCTGCTCAACGCTGCGGACGCCGTCAAGGAAACCTTCGAGCTCGACGGCGACGAGGAGACGGGCGCCAAGATCATCATCAAGGCGCTCGAGGAGCCGATCCGCCAGCTGGCGACGAACGCGGGCCTCGAGGGCTCGGTCGTCGTGCAGCAGGTGCGCACCGCGAAGCCGGGCTTCGGGCTGAACGTCGACACCGGGGAGGTCACCGATCTCCTCAAGGCCGGCGTGACCGACCCGACGATGGTCACGCGCTCGGCGCTGCAGAACGCCGCGTCGATCGCGAAGAACATCCTCACCACCGAGGCGATCGTCGCCGAGGCCCCGGAGAAGACTCCCGTGGGCGCCGGCGCCGGCATGCCTGACATGGGCGGGATGATGTAGTCGAGTCCCGCTCGGGATTCAGCTCCAAGAACATCGAAGGGCGGCCGCGAGGCCGCCCTTCGAATGGGGATGGGGGAGGGTGGTACGGGCGTGGTATCGGCGCCGCCCCGTCCGCCCTGATCCCTCGAACGAGTGATTAGAAGCCGTACCGCTCCTCTTTGAACGGGTCGGCGTCGTTGTGGTAGCCGTAGCGCTCCCAGAAGCCCGGCTTGTCGACCGAGGACAGCTCGATCCCGCGCAGCCATTTGGCGCTCTTCCAGAAGTACTTGCCCGGGATGACGAGCCGCAGCGGATAGCCGTGGTCGGGCGTGAGCGGCTCGCCGTCGGCGTGTGTCGCGAGCACGGCGTCGGCGTCCTCGAGGAACGAGAGCGGCACGTTCGACGTGAAGCCGGCCTCGGCGTGCGCGATCGCGAAGCGGGCAGTTGGGTTCGGCCGAACCTGCTTCGCGAGCTCCCGCCAGTGGACGCCTTCGAACTGCGTGTCGAAGCGGGACCAGCGCGTGACGCAGTGGATGTCCTGCGTGTTCGACGAGCGCGGCAGCTCGTTGAAGGCGTCCCAGCTCAGCTCCAGCGGCTGCTCGACATCGCCGAACACGCGGAGACTCCAGGTGGAGAGGTCGTCGTAGCGAGGCACCGAGCCCGCGTGCAGCACGGGCCACTTCTCGGTCAGGTACTGCCCGGGCGGGAGCCGCGCCGGGTCGTAGCCCGCCTCCTGCACCTTGCGCTCGGCCTTCGATCTGAACACGGCTGTCTAGTCTAGGGAGCGATGCCATCCGTTACGCCTCGCCCCGCCCGCCGTGCGCGCGCCTACGTGCGCGTCTTCGGGCCCGACGCCGTCGACTACCTCGATCGGATGCTGTCGAACGATGTGCCCGACGAGGGCTCGGTGGACGCGCTGCTACTCACGCCGAAGGCGCGCGTGATCGCCCCGCTTCTCGTGTGGCGGCGAGGTCCCGAGGACCTGCTCTTGCTGACGGAGCCTGAGCTCGGCGAAGTGGTGTTGACGCAGCTGACGCGGATGCGCTTCGCTGCGAAATGCGAGATCGAGCTCGAGGAGCACACCTCGACGATCGTCTTCGAGGACGTACCCGGGATCGCGAACCGCGACTACGGCCTGCGGGCGGTGGAGGTGCTCGACGCCGACCTCGACGCGGTCGGCGAGGAGGCGCTCGAGCCGCTGCGCATCGAGGCAGCGACGCCGCGCTACGGGCGCGAGATCGACGACCGCGTGCTGCCCGCCGAGGCCGGGCTCGACGAGCGCGCCGTCTCGTTCACCAAGGGGTGCTACCCCGGCCAGGAGCCGATCGCCCGCCAACGCTATCGCGGCAAGGTGAACCGGCGCCTGCGGGTGCTGGACGTCGACGGGCCGACGCCGGCACCGGAGACCGCAGTCGTCTTCGACGAGCGGGAGGTCGGGCGCGTGACCAGCGCCATCGCCGGGCTCGCGCTCGCCTACGTGCGTGTCGAGGTGCCCGAGGACGCCGACCTCAAGGTCGGTTCCGCAGCGGCCCGGCTACACTGACCGCTCCCTCGCGCCCGTAGCTCAGGGGATAGAGCGCTGCCCTGCGGAGGCAGAGGTCGCATGTTCGAATCATGCCGGGCGCATAAGCCCGTTTTGCGTGCCATCGGGCCGCCTGGCCTTGTTTCAGCGGTACTTCTGACTGGCTATGTCCTGGCTGGCCGGGGATAGGCAAGTTCTCGATTCCGTCCTAGTGTTGGAGGCGTTCTGCGGAGCTGGCTGTGATGGGAGGGCGGTTGCGCGCGGGGGGTCTTGACCTGCGCCGCTTTGCGCTGCCGCTGCTCACGCTGATCGCCGTGCTCGCGCTCTCCGCGGGAGGGGCCGATGCGGCCGCCGGTCCGCCGGCCAATGCGGCGCCGCCGACGATTTCGGGCGTCGCGCAGGTGGGGCAGACGATGACCGCCTCATCCGGATCGTGGACCGGAAAGAAGCCGATCAGCTACGCCTACCAGTGGCGGCGTTGCCAGAGTGGAAGCTGTTCGAACATCGTCGGGGCAACAGGTCAGACGTATCAGCCGGTGCAGGCGGATGTCGGGTCGACCTTGCGGGTGGTGGTGACGGCGACCAACTCGGCGGGTTCGGCATCCGCGACCAGCGCGGATACCGCGGTGGTGCAGGCCGCCTCGTCGGCGCCGCAGAACACGTCGCCGCCGGCGATCAGCGGTGCGGCGCAGGTGGGGCAGACGTTGAGTGCGTCGACGGGGACGTGGTCGGGGACGGCGCCGATCTCGTATGCGTATCAGTGGCGGCGTTGTGCGAGCGGCAGATGTAGCGACATTGAGTCGGCTACTGCGCAGACCTATGTGCCGGTGCAGGCGGATGTCGGGTCGACGTTGCGGGTGGTGGTGACGGCGACGAAC